>JAISXA010000254.1 GCA_031270685.1 Planctomycetota bacterium | reverse complement strand
TCGATCCGGCCCTGGCCATGACCATCATCGAAAAGGCGATTTCCGACGTCTCGGAACAGCGGGCCACCATCGGGGCGGTGCAGGCCAACATGCTCCAAACCAACGAAAACAACCTGCGGGTGGCCATAGAGAACATCACCAAAACCGAATCGAACATCCGCGACACCGACATGGCGTCCGAGATGACCGAGTTCACCAGGGACCAGATCCTCGCCAACGCCGGCGTGAGCATGCTCACCCAGGCCAATTCCCAGGCGCAGAACGTGCTCCAGCTCCTCCGCTAGCGCGCCGCCAAGTACGAATCGTCGCTTCGACTGAACTTTTGCGAATTGGGCGTTCAAACCGCCGAATGCCCAATTTGTAAAAATCACAACCCTTGCGGCACAGGCGTTTTCGTTTTTTGCAAGGTAGTGGACTTTTGGAGAAAATCAAACAAACCGCCGTTTGATTTTCTCCAAAGTTTCTTGGGTTTACATTTTGCGTCGGGAATTGTTGCCAGGTCGGCGGTATCGCCCGACCTGACGAAAAATCAACCCATTGGTCCATAAGCAGTAACATCTTTGGAGGAAATCGGGCGGTGGTTGGCCCGATTTTCTCCAAAAGCCCCCTTCAGGCATTCGCGAAGAAATAGAAGAGGAGAAGCGCGGCGGCGATGCCGGCGACGGCGGTCAGGGCGATCTTCCAGACGCTCCAGGGGCGGTCGCCGGAGATGGTCCCGCTCTGGGCGTTGATCATGAACCTGAACGTTTTTCCCCCGTAGGCGTAAGCGGACAGCCATACCGGGAGGAGAATGTGCTTGTACCGGATTTCCGAATAGTCGGTTTGTTTCCGCTGGATGCGCTGCTCGTCGCCGCCGATGTCGCGGCGGATCGCCTGGTCGATGGATGGTTCCATGCGCCGCTTGGCTTCCTGGAATCCATCTTTCAGGCCGAGCTGGTAGGATTCGGCGATAAAACCGGAAAGGTACGCCTGTTCGAACGGTTTGAGCCGCGTCAGATTCCAGGGCGCCAGTTGGTCGGCGAGGCGCGCCGGAAGTGATTTTGTGGCCGGGACGAGCACGTCGTCGAAAACGACCCCGACGACGCCGGAGGCTGAACTCCACCGTATCCGGCGCTCCTGCATTTGGCGCGGGACCGATCTCCCGTTTTGGGTAACGTATACCGTTCGCGTGACGTAATACGCGTCGCCGCGTTCGCCGGCATAGCGGGTGGCGGTGTTGGCGTCATAGGTCCAGTAGGGCATGTAAATGCCGTTGAGCGCCTCCTCGCGGGTGGCGCGCCGGGCGAAGTCGGAGGGGGCGAACCAGCGGCTTGAAACCCACTTCCGGTATATTCCCATCGCCTTGTCTTGCGGCACGGCGAAAGGCAGCAGCGCCTGGACGTTGAGCTTGATTGAATAATGGTTTTGCGTGGAAAGCGGGCTTCCGCAATAGGGGCAGCGGTCGGCGGTGCGCTCCGGGGAAAGGGTGGTGTCCGCGCCGCATATGGGGCAATGCACGACCTCCGCGGTGGGAGCGTCTTCTCCCTGTTGCTCTTCCTCCCTGGCGAGCGCCTCGAGGTAATCGTTCTCCCGAAGGTAAGTCCCGTCGGTCGAGGCGTCGGGGATTTCGTTGACCGTCCCGCAATACGGGCATTTCACATGCGGCGTTCCGGGAGCGTAGAGAAGGGATGCCCCGCAATTGACGCAGGCGAATCGCCTGGCGCCGTCCGGGACGTCGCCGTCCTGGCCGGGCCGGGCCTGCTCCATTTCCGGAGCGGCCATGTCCGGGGGCGTTACGGCGCGGCCGTCGGCGTCCATATCGGGCACTCCGCCGCCTTGGCGCTCGTGATCCGCCGGCGGCGGCGCGGACGCTTCATCGTATGGCATGGGCTTGGCTCCTGTCGCGGGCCGAATAGGGCCGCCTCACGCCGGAGGAAGCGGCGGCGGGGCGCTGGCGAGGATGCCCGACAATTCCGGAACCTCGCCCGCCTTGATCCAATTCGCCATGCCCTGCGCCCAGACCAGCGTCCCGCCGGTTATTTCGCCCGATGCGACCTTTGCCTTGAGCGCGTCCGCGTTGAACGGGCCTTCCTGTTTGCCGCCGATTCCCGCGTACCAGGCCTTGGTCTCCGGCAACGGGGGCGGGCCGGCGGGCGGCGGCGCGGGGGCGGCGGCCGGCGTCGCCTGCGCGTTGGCGCCTTGAACGTTTCCGACGATGGTTTGCCCTAAATTCATGCCCGCGAACATGCCGACCATGCTGCCGGCCGCCCCGGGGTTTTTCGCGGCGTCGCCCAGCGCGTTGGCGGCCTGGAACTGGGTATACTTGTTCATGTCGCCGAGAACGCCCATCTGGGTGCGCTTGTCCAGCGCCTCCTCGACGGCCGGAGGGAGGCTGATGTTTTCAATAAGGAATTTCGAGATTTCGATGCCGTAGTCCGCGAAGTCCTTCTGGATAATTCCGCGAAGCAGTTCGCCCATTTCGTTGTATTGGGCGGCCAGGTCGAGGGCGGGGATCTTCGCTTCGCCGAGCGCGTCGGCGAAACGGCTGACCAGGATGTTGCGAAGCTGGCCGGAGACCTCATCGGACACCAGTTCGGGGGCGGTGCCGGAAAGTTCCTTGATGAACAGGCCGGGGTTGGTCACCTTGAACGAGTAGTTGCCGAACGCGCGCAGGCGCAGCGGGCCGAATTCCGCGTCGCGCATCATGATCGGATTCGCCGTGCCCCATTTCTGGTCGACGAACTGGCGGGTGTTGACGAAATAGACGTCCGCCTTGAACGGGGAATTGAACGCGTACTTCCAGCTTTTCAGCGAAGTGAGAATCGGGATGTTGCCGGTCGTCAATTCGTACCGCCCGGGTCCGAAAACGTCGCCGAGCTCGCCCTCGTGGAGGAAGACCGCCGCCTGGCTTTCGCGCACTATGAGCTGCGCGCCGTTCTTGATTTCGTTGTCGGAGCGGGGGAATTTCCAGGTCAGCGTATTGCGGGAGGCGTCGACCCAGTCGATGACGTCGATGAACTGTCCGAACGCCTTGTTCTTCAAGCTTTCAAAGATGCTCATGTTTTTTCCCTTCGTGCAAGGCCGAATCCCGCGCGGCGGCCGGCGCCGTTTCCGGCCGCGCGGCGCAGTTCAAGTATATATCACAGCCGGCGCATAACGACAAATCAAAACTTTTCGATAGATTGACACGCGGCCCCGTTTCGCGTACAGTGGAAATCCGTCAAGCGCTGTGCGCGGGAGAGGCCCGACCGGACTTTTTTTTGCTATTGGAGATTTCGTGAAAAGAAAATTATTGGCGATCGTCAAGGAACTCTCGGAGAAGGACATCGAAGAGCTTATCCGCCTGAAGAAGGACGGCGGCAAGAAGCTTCAGGAACTCCGGAATGAACGCCGCAAGCTGGCCGCCCAGCTCCAGAAAATCGACGGACAAATCGCCGAATTGGGCGGAGCCGGGGACGCCGGGGAGGCCGTTCCCGCCAAGCCGGGCGCCCGGAGCGGTCGGCAGGGAAAGCCGGCGGCCGGCGCCGGCGGCAAGAAGACCCGCCGCGCGCAGGGTTTGACCGAGGCCGTGATCAAGGTCGTGGCGGAAGCCGGCGAGCCGCTTCGGGCCAGAGAGATCGTCGAGGCGCTTCCCGGGGTCGGGTTCAAGGTGAAGAGCATCAAGGATGCGCGCAAGCGGGTGTCGATCGTTCTCTCCTCGCAGAAGAACAAGTTCGTCAAGGTCGGCAGGGGCCTGTACCGGAGCGTGTGAGATCGCGGCGCGGCAATGCAAATGCAAAAAACACCCGGATCCGTTACCCGGAACCGGGCGGGGATGATTCGCGCAATCTATTATCACACGACGATGTCGATGCTATGCATCTTCGGGTGCGGGTCCGGCGCCTCCTCCTCTTCGGCATCGTCCTCTTCGCGCTCTACGCCACGCCGTTTCTTTTCCTGTTCCCGGCGCTCCCGCTCCCCGTCGGGATTGATGTTGGCCTGTTCCGTTTCCCGCAGCGTCAAGACGACCTGATCGCTTTGGCGGTCCTGTTCCTGTTGCTGTGCGGCCAGGACGGCATCCTGGGTGCGGGCGGCTTCATCGTGGCGGAATTGGGTCTGCGACGCCAGGTCGACTTTGATCAGGTTGTCCTGGATAATATTCAGGCTCATGGCGATCTCCATATCCTCCGGGCCGTCCAGTCGGTCCGCCGGGTCCGAATAGTATCGTATCCTGAATTGTGCGCCCGATCAAGCCCGCTCCGCCGCGATTCCTTGTTTAATCGATTTTTAAAAGAAATCGGGCCAACAGCCGCCCGATTTCCTTTAAAAGTCGACTACGGTCAGCGCACCTTGGAGCTGATGTTGGGTATGGCGTAGACCGGGGTAATGCCGTTTTCGTCCTCCGGCAGCTCTTGCGGCCTGGAATAATTTTTCGACGACGCGATCGCGGAGCCGATATTCCCGCGCTTTGCGGCCATTCGGTTCTGAACGGTTTGCGGCCGGGGCGTCGACCATTGCGGGAGCGGCGAAACTGTCCCCGGCGATTGAAGCGCCCCGGCGGCTGTAATGCTGCGCGACGGAAAAAGCATGGGCGATCCGGTGACGCGCGTTTGCGCGGCGCCGAAGTTTACGGCGCCAGGCAATTCGGGCGTCGGGGCGATCGGCCGGCTCGACAGCGGACGGGGAAGGGGGCGGCGCAACCTTTCCGGCGACAGCGACGGCAATCCGGGCAGAAGCGACGGGGTGAAAAGCGGCGTTCCCGGATTGCCGAATTCGCCCGGTCCGGTGAGTGTGGAATGCGGCGAATTGACCGGACCCGCCGTCGCCGAGGCCAGTTCGGATGCGGTCGGCGACCATTCGGGAGCGCCGGCGGCCGGCGTCTTTTGCGCCGGCGGCGGCCGAAGGCTCGATATGGAAATCCGCGTGGTTTCTATTTCGCGAAAGGCGGCCGTCAAGTCGGTGTTTGGTCTGGCGGCCCCGACGGGCGGCTGAAAGGCCGGCGTATTCTCCATCATTTCCGGCAATGGAATGAAGGATGAACCATCGCCGCTCCGCATCGCGCGTGGATAATTGTGCGAAAGAACGATGTCCGCTCCCGGAGTCATGAGCGTAAGGTCCGGCGGCAGGAATATCGTTGGCCAATAGCCGTCGGATTTGCTTTTGTGAACATTTCCATCCGGCGACGCCGGGTGGCGGTCGTTCCCGCCCGGATCGACAAGCGAAATAAATTCCGCGTCGTTAAGGAGGTATTTGTCCATTGCCAGGATTTCCGGCGTTATCAATCCCGGAATGCCGTCATCGCCGGGTTTCCCGACGCTCCGCGACATCTGAAAGTCCAGCGTGCCGTCGCCGTTTTCCAAAACTTCGACCATCCGCAGGCGCGAAGGTCCCGCCGATACGAGCGGAGGAAGACTTAACTTTACGGAAACCCTTCCTTGAGAAGGGGATTGTGCCGGCGGCGCCATGGCCGAATAAGTCTCATGACGGGGATCGCTCGATACCCGCCGGATTTGCGACACCGAATTGACCGCCGACATTTCGGAATAGCCTTGCGCGACGGAATGATCGCCACGGCTCCGGAGGCCGAAATCGCCGCCTAATGTCATGTCCATGTCGAATACGGCCGCTGCAGCCAGAAATGCCGCCCACGCCGCCGGCCATAGGCGGCTGGCGCGTTTTGAACATATGGCGAACGGCAAATGCGGCATTTCCGGTTTCCGGCAAAACAGGTTCAAAAGCGGACGATGCCTCGGCGCGATACAGTGTGCGTCCAATAATGGCGACAGTCCCAGTCATCTTATCGTCCAAAAAGCCCCCCCGGCTATATAGAATCCGGCCCGGCGCCGGGCAGTGGCACGGCTTTGCGTTCTTGGTGTGGTTGAATAGTTGACCGTTCCGCGCGGACACGCAAATCAGCCGAACCAGCATTTGATTTCCTTCCAGCGTCTTCTTGTTGCCTTGAACGGGGAGCGCGTGACGCGGTTGCGTTTCAACCGCGCCTGGACAGCACGTCCGCTTCGTATTTTTTGACTTCGGACAGCCAATCCTCCCCGACCGGGACGTTGTTTTTCCGGCAGAAAAAATCCCAAACCGCCGACCAGGGCATGGACTTCTGCTCTTCCATAAGCGCGAGGCGGGTCGTGTAGTCAAAGCTGTTTTCCGCATTCTGCAGGCGCTTGGTCGGCTCGAGGAAGGCCAGCAGGAACGCCTTCTGGATGCTCCGGAGCCCGATGGTCCAGGCGGCGATGCGATTGATGCTCGCGTCGAAAAAGTCGAGACCGACGAAGGTGCGGGATAGGAAATCGCCGCGCACCAGTTCTGTCACAAGCTGTATCAGATCGTCGGAAAGATTGAGTACGTGGTCCGAGTCCCAGCGAATGCCCCGGCTGACGTGGAGCATAAGCTTCTCGTTGAACAGGAAATACGAAGTCATTTTGTCGGCGAGCGTTTCGGTCGGGTGGAAGTGGCCGGTGTCGTAGGTCAGCAGTTTCTTGCGCGACAGCGCGTAACCGAGATAAAACTCGTGGGAGCCCGGCACAAAGCTCTCGGTGCCGATGCCGAACAGCTTCGGCTCGACCGAGTCGAGCAGGTGCCGCTCGTCCAGCTTCTCGGCGAACGTGGCGTCAAGCCCTTCGAGCAGGCGTTGGCGAAATACGAGGCGGTTGGCCGGAATGTCCTTGAGGCCGTCCTGGATCCAGAGGTTGCAGACGCAGGGCGAATCCTGGTTTTTGCCAAGCGCCTCGGCTATCCGCCGCATCGCCTTGCCGTGATCGATCCAGAATTTGCGGATTTCCGGATCCGGGTGGGTGAGGGTCAGGCCATCGTTCGCCTTGGGGTGGTCGAAGTAGGTCTGGTTCATGTCGATGTAGACGTCCTTGGCCCTGGACCAGTCCATCCACGACCGGAAATGCTTTGGCTCGAGCTGGTCGCGATCGACCTTGCTCGGCCAGTCAAGATAGATCGCGTGCAGGGCCAGGCGGTGCCTGCCCCCCACAAGGGCAAGGGTCTTTTCCACATCGGCGCGGAATTCGTCAATGTTGCGGGCGCGGCCGGGATAGTTGCCGGTGACGGTGTTTCCCGAGACGACGGAGTCGTCGCGGATTTCGAATCCCTTGATGTCGTCGCCTTGCCAGCAGTGCAGGCTGATGCGCTGTTTTTCCAGGTTCGCGACCGCCTGGTCGGCGTCCACGCCGAACTCGGCATAGGCTTCCCTGGCGATGGCGTAAGCCTTCTCAATCCTTTCCGATTTGCTCATTCTGACTCTCCTCCATAAAGATGCGGCCATTTTAAGGAATGCGGTATCGGATGACGCGGCGTCCGAATCATCCCTTATGCCGCAAGCGGGTGGTTTCGTCAAGCCGCATTCGACTCCAAACCGGCAATATCCTTTGCGGAGGAACAGGTTTTCCCTATACTTTCCCTTTTCCCGAAAAGGTTGCGAACGCGGAGGAACGGTACCATGGCCATTTCCATCCACTCCACGGACAAGCGGGCCAGGGCGGCCCTCGAGCTGAAGGAGCCGGGACGGGTAAGCATGTACGTTTGCGGACCGACGGCATACGATTCCTGCCACATCGGCCACGCCCGACCGGCTGTCGTTTTCGATACCGTCCGCCGCTATCTGGAGTATTCGGGACTGATCGTCACCTTCGTCTCGAACATCACCGACATCGACGACAAGATCATCAACCGCGCGAACGAGCTGGGCATTTCCTACCAGGCGCTCGCCCGCCGCTACCAGGACGAATACGAGCAGGACATGGCGCGGCTCGGTGTGCTGTCGCCATCGATTCGCCCTCGCGCGACCGAACACATCCCGGAGATGATTGCACTTGTCCAGGGGCTGCTGGAAAAGGGCGTCGCCTACCGGACTCCGCGCGGCATATGGTTCGACGTCTCGAAATTCAAGGATTACGGCAAGCTTTCCGGCCGCATCATGGACGACGAAAACACCGAACACCGCGTCGAGCAGGATCCGGAAAAGAGAAATCCGCAGGATTTCGCGCTGTGGAAAAGCGCAAAGCCGGGAGAGCCTTCGTGGCGCTCGCCATGGGGCGAAGGACGACCGGGATGGCACCTTGAATGTTCAGCGATGGCGGGCAAGTATTGCGATTTCGAGATCGACATCCACGGCGGCGGCGCCGATCTTTCCTTCCCGCACCACGAGAACGAACTCGCGCAGTCGGAGGCGTTCACCGGCCGCCGCTTCGTCCGCCAATGGATGCACAACGGCTTCATCACCGTCGGCAAGTCCGACGACGGCGACGACGTGAAGATGGGCAAGTCGAAGGGGAACGCGTTTCGGCTTCGGGACGCCTTCAAGCTCGCCAGTCCCGCCGCGTTGCGCCTGTGGATTCTCGGTACCCACTACCGCATGCCGCTCCTCTACAAGCCGGAGATACTCGGGCAAATCGGGAACGCGCTTGACCGCATCTACAACGCCCTCGACGAAATTTCCATCCGGCTGGAGCGGATGGAAAACGTCCGCCCCTCCGCGGGCGGCATAGCCCAAAACGCGTCCGAGGCGGAAGCGCGCTTCCGCGAAGCCATGGATGACGACTTCAACACGCCGCAGGCGCTTGCCCAGGTTTTCGAGCTGGTGAATATCCAGAATCGCGGCGTCAAGGAAAACGCGCCCGCCTGCGAACTGTTGTCTGTGCGGAACACCCTCAACCAGTTGCTCTGGGTGCTCGGCCTGCCGCTGGAGCGCCCGGACGCCGCCGGAGGCGGGGCGGACGGATTCATCGACCTTCTGGTCGAGGTCCGGAACCAGTTGCGCGCGGAAAAGAATTTCCGCTTGTCGGACCTGATCCGGGACAGCCTCAAAGAACTCGGCGTCGAACTCAGGGACCGGATGCGGTAAAGCGCTTGGACTCGCTAGCGATCCGATAATCCCGTGAACATTCCTTTCGGTGGACTTTTGGAGGAAATCGGGCCAACCACCGCCCGATTTCCTCCAAAGATGTTACCGCTTACGGACCAATGGGTTGATTTTTAGCCCTGTCGGGCGATAGCGCCGACCTTGCAATAATTCCCGACGCAAAATGCAAACCCAGGAAACTTTGGAGAGAATCAAACGGCGGTTTGTTTGATTCTCTCCAAAAATCCACTTTTGGCAATGGGCGTCCATTCCCGGCTTCTTCACCCGCGCTTTCTTACAACTGAAGTTTTGCAAATTGGGCATTCAAACCGCCGAATGCCCAATTTGTAAAAATAACACCCTTGCGGCACAGGCGTTTCCAATTTTTGCAAAGTGGCGGTTTAATCGCCACTTTGCAAAACTTCAGTTACAACCCGGGAATAAGCCGGATTCCGCCTTTCGCCACCGCTTCGCGGACGCGGGGAGAAACCAACGCGCGCAATTCCGCTTCCCTCGCCGCGTCGATCCATGATGCGCCCATCGCCGCATTCGAACCGCCCAGGCCGGGGTGGGTCATGACCTCGGATGTTCCGGCGGGAAGGCGGGCGAGCAACGCAAGCCAGCGCGCCTCATCCAACAAGCCGATATGAAGCTGGCCCAACAGGCGGTCCGCCCTGCCAACACCTTCCGGCTCGCGCAAGCGAACAGTCCCGGCCCGCAACAAAGCCGCCATGCACAGTCGCCCGGTTCCCGGCCAACCGATGGCGCAGAGCGACCACCACACCGGCTCCGACAGATTCCGGATGCGCGGAATGGCGTACTCGGCCGACAGGCGGGCGGCGATTTCGTAGAGCGGGCGCCGCCAGGCGTGATGCTTTTCGAAATCGACGTGCGTCGGCGCGATTCCTGCCCGTAGAACGCGTTCGATCTGCGACCGGTATTCCCGTTCGGTCTGTCGCAGGAAATCGCGGCGTTGCCGCCACAGGCGTAATGGCTTGAACGTTCCGTCCCCGTCCAGCATGGCCGGAACGTCGCGGGGAGCGGAAAGCGGTTTTCCACGCACGATATTGAGGTGAACGCCGACTCCGAGGAAAGGCGCATCCTCCGCCATGCGGACCGCTTCGTCGAAGGCGGGAGCGTTGGCGAGAAGGGAAGCGGCGGTGAGAATGCCCTCGCGGTGGGCGCGGACTATTCCGACGTTGACCGCTTGCGACAACCCGAAATCGTCTGCGTTGACGATCAACCGGCGCGGCGGATTCGCGTCATTGCATCCGGGAAACATGATGCAACAATTTTACCGGAGTTTGTTGTTCAAGGCGATAGAACAATTTTCCCCGTAATTCCGCTGCGCGGCGGTCGCATCGAAACGCAAGGTTTCCCGTTGTTGGATGCAAACGGAAGTTCGCCCGCCGCACCGCGCGCTATCGCAAAAAGCCTGTCATCGGGCTCGACGCTTCCGCCTTGCTTCTAGTCTCGCCCGGCCCGGCTTTATATGCCATTTCCGCCGCCTCGACGGCGAGCTTGAACGCATGCGCCATCGCCGCCGGATCGCGCGCGACAGCGAGGGCGGTGTTGACGAGAACCGCGTCCGCGCCCATTTCAATGGCGTCGGCGGCGTGCGAGGGCAGGCCCAGGCCGGCATCGACCACCACCGGCACGGTCGCCTGCTCAATGATGATTTCCAGGTTGGCGCGGGTTCTCAGGCCTTGATTGGTGCCGATCGGGCTGCCAAGCGGCATCACGGTCGCGGCGCCCACATCCTGGAGACGTCGGCAGAGGATCGGATCCGCATTGATGTAGGGAAGTACGATGAAGCCATCCTTGACCAGAGTCCCGGCCGCCTTGAATGTTTCAATGGGATCGGGGAGCAGATAGTTCGGATCCGGCGTCACTTCCAGCTTCAACCATTCGATGCCGGACGCCTCCCGCGCCAGCCTGGCGATGCGAACGGCCTCGGCCGCGTCGCGCGCGCCGGAAGTGTTGGGGAGGATCTGGACGCGGCTTCGGTCGATCGCCGCGAGGATATTGTCGTTGGGACTGCCGATGTCGACGCGCCGCAGGGCCACGGTGACCATTTCGCTTCCGGACGCCTCGATGGCCTGGCGCATCGCCTTGCTGCTGGAGAATTTTCCCGTGCCGACGAAAAGTCGAGAGGAAAATTCACGGCCTGCGATAGTAAGTTTATCGTGCATCATGTCTTCCGCTCCTCAAACTCCTCCCCGAACCGGGCGAAGAATCGTCCCGTCTCCCTTTCGAGATCATAATGCCCCATAACGCATGGCAACCAGACTCGTTCACTCGTCTTTCATACTATCCCCCTCACGCCAACGCGTCAACTCCTCGGCGCCCCGGAACTCGGACAACGCCAAGGTGTTGGCCTCCGCATTGTTGCGTACTATAATGCCCCCGTTTTTAGGACCACTGCCCAAGGAAAGTGGACTTTTGGAGAAAATCAAACAAACCGCCGTTTGATTTTCTCCAAAGTTTCTTGGGTTTACATTTTGCGTCGGGAATTGTTGCCAGGTCGGCGGTATCGCCCGACCCGACGAAAAATCAACCCATTGGCCCGTAAGCAGTAACATCTTTGGAGGAAATCGGGCGGTGGTTGGCCCGATTTTCTCCAAAAGTCCACCAAGGAAAGCAGCCGACCTATATTTTATGTCGGTAGGATGCTGCTGTTTATGAAGACGGGCAAACGGCGGCACACGGCGGAGTTCTAGGCGCGGGTGGTTTTGGAGGCGCTTCGGGAGGCGATGAGTCCGCCGAACCTCTGGACAAGGATGGCGAAAGCGCATATAGTGCAGCATGTCCATCTGTTTCGGGGGAACGTTGTAAAACGCCAATGTTTCGCCGTGTTTCGCCGTTGTCGACGGCTTCGCGCAGCCAACCGTCCGGAGATCGCGATATGGAAAAAAGGGAAGTCGTCCGCTTGGCGCTGGAAGGCCAAAAGCCGCCCTATGTGCCGTGGCATTACAGTTTTACGGTCGAAGTCGAGGATGCCCTGTTGCGCCGCTACGGGTCGCGCCAAGCGATGGACGAGGGCATACAGAACCATTTCGTCGGCCTTGGAAGCGATATCGGCTTTTTTGAGGATTTGGGCGACGACCATTTCCGCGATGTATTCGGAGTCGTCTGGGACCGCAGAGTGGACAAGGACATAGGCGTGGTGGTCGCCACCACGCTCAAGGAACCGACGCTTTCCGGGTATTCCTTCCCCGACCCCGCGGACGCGCGGTTTTTTCAGGACATTCCAGAACTTCTCGCCCGCTACCCCGACCGTTGGCGGGTGTTCCGCCTCGGGTTTTCCCTTTACGAGCGGGCGTGGACGCTTCGCGGCATGGAAAACCTGATGGCGGATTTCTTGGAGAATCCGGAATTCGTACGCGATCTTTTCGACGCCATCTGCGACTACAATTTGGCGCAGGTGGACGAGGCGCTCAAATACGACATTGATGCCGTCTACTTTGGCGACGACTGGGGGATGCAGACCGGACTCCAGATGGGCCCGGCGTTGTGGCGGGAATTCGTCAAGCCGGTTCTCCAACGCATGTACGGCAGGGTGAAGGATGCCGGCAAGAAGGTGATGATCCATTCCTGCGGAAAGGTGGACGAACTGTTCGACGACCTGGTGGGAATCGGCCTGGACTGCTTCAATCCATTCCAGCCCGAAGTGATGGATGTATTCGCGCTGCTGAAGCGATATCGGGGCAGGCTGGCGTTTCACGGCGGCCTTTCGACGCAACGCACGCTTCCCTACGGCTCGCGGACGGACGTGCGAAACGAAACGGAACGGTTGCTGGCGGCCGGCCGCGACGGCGGCTTTATTCTGTCCCCGGCGCATTCGGTCGAGGACGATGTTCCGCTCGAAAACGTGCTCGAATTCATCACCGTCGCGCTGGAACAGAAGGGCGCGCCCAAGGGATCCACAGGCGGGTCCTGAAGTGGATTTTTGAAGGAAATCAAACAAACCGCTGTTTGATTTCCTTCAAAGTTTCAGGGCGTTCGTTTCAGCCGCGTTTTTTTGCAACGTCGCAGGTTTGGGTCGAGTTGACGAAA
>JAISXA010000120.1 GCA_031270685.1 Planctomycetota bacterium | reverse complement strand
GCGATATGGGTCTTTCACGAGCCTTATACACCGCCTGGACCGGTCTCGCCACCCATCAACGAGCCCTCGACAATACGGGCAACAATCTCGCCAATTCAAATACGGTCGGATTCAAATCGAACGATTTCCTGTTCACAAACCTCTTCAACCAGGTTTTAACCGGTTCAACCCCCGGGGACGGCATACGCGCCGCCGTCGGGGCGACCACGATGGGCGCGGGCGTGACAACCGGCGCCATTTCTCCAAACTGGCGCGCCGGAGCCCCCGAAAGCACCGGGCGCAATCTCGACGTCGCCGTCAACGGGCAGGGCTTTTTCCTGGTATCCACTCCTTACGGAGCGGCCCTTACCAGGGACGGCTCGTTTTATCTTGATCACAGCATCGACCCGAACCGACGCCTGCTGTGCCAGGGCGCCGGCAACCTTGTGCAGGGGTGGATGGCGGAGGGCGGGATCGTAACGCCAGGCACGACGACGACGAACATCCTTCTTCCCGCCGTCGGCGATCACCTGCCCGGCAAAACGACGGGCAACGCCGCCTTGAGCGGCGTGTTGCCGTCCAATCCCACGGGCGCCGATTTCAATGGATCGGCGACGCGCACCCTCGAGCTTGCCGGCAACCTGGCGGAAGGCCGGAATACGGTGCGCGCCAGCATCCATGCGCCGGTGACCCGCACCGGCAACGGCGTCGAGACCAAGTCCGGGGAATTCCAGGAAATTCCGGTGGAAATGGTTTTTTCCGATCCCGTCGTATCCGGCGACGGTCTGACCACGTCCTGGTCCTGGACCATGAGCGCCGTGGACTGGCCGAATCCGGGCGATCCTCCGATCCGGATCTATCCCGCCGCGGATGGCTCCACCGTCTCCGGCGCCGTCAGTTTCTGGAACGCCGACGATCCCGACCGCAACCGGGCGGCCGGCCAGATCGTCGGCGGCGAACTCGTCCCCGGTTCCACTTCGGTCGAAACGGTTCTGTATCCCGAGGGCGGCGGCGAATTAAGCGTCTCCTTCGACATCGGGTCCTCTTTCAGGATCGACGTCTCGCGAATGACCAGCCTGGCCGATCCGCCGGTGGCCGCCGGCCCGCGGGTTTGGTCCGTCGATGGAGCGGCGACGGATTCGCTGTCGCGCGCCGTCTCCGTCTTCGAAGAGGTCGTCGCATTCGAGCGCGTGGAGGATGCGAACGGCGATATCGCGATGCGGGCGGTGCGGCGCGTGCAGGAGCGCCAGGAGCGGCTGCATTTCACCCGGACCTCCACCGCCGACAACGAGAGCGTCTGGAGCTGGAAGGCGACGCCGGAAGGCGCGTCGGGGGAGCTTGTCTTCAACGGCCACGGCGATTTGACCACCTGGACGTCGAACGGAGGAAGCATAAACTTCGACCTGTCCGATTTCCGAACCCTTGCCACGAGCGCTTCCGTGGAGGCGACGAGCCAGGACGGGTTTGTGGACGGCTTCCTCCAGGACATCTCCATCGACCACAACGGCAGGTTTTTCGGCAGCTATTCGAACCAGGTCGTCGAACTTCTCGCCCAACTCGCGATGGCGACGACGCCGAACCCGAGCGGCCTAATCGGCTCGAGCGGGACCCTGTTTCACGCCAGCGCCGCGTCCGGTGACATCATGATCGGAGTCGCCGGCGACGCCGGCGGAAGCGCCGGCGGCCTTCCCGCGATCGGAGCCGGCACGCTCATCCCCCAGCACCTAGAAGGCTCCAACACCGAACTGGCGATAGAGTTCACCAACCTCATTTCCATCGAGCGCGGCTACCAGGCCAACGCCCGGGTCATATCCACCGCCGACGAGATGCTTCAGCAGCTTGCCGCGCTGAAACGGTGATCCGGCGGCGCGAAAGCGTTCAACACCAACCTCGCCGGGCCGACGACACATTGTCGTCGGCCCGGCTTGTGATACGCCAAGCCCGGCGTTCAGGTTGATTGGCGCCGTTCGGGCCGGCCGGGATCAGAAGAGCATCACCTTGTAGCCGAGATACTTCGCCATCGCCTCGGCCGTCGGCGCCAGGTGGCGGCCGGTGGTGACGCTGACGTGGTGGCGGAATCCGCTGTAGCCGATCTGCTGCAGCATTTCCTGCATGGCGGGGAATTCGGCGACCCCGGCGCAGCCGAAGAAATCGGCGGGAATCGGATCGCCGGTGAACCTCGCCTCGCCGAGGAAGACCTGGATGCCGCCGTCGCGGGTGAGCAGGCTGCCGTAAGTCATGTCGGCGGGCTTGATGCGGCCGACGTCGCAGCCGAAGGTGCATCCAGAGCCCATGGTGGTCGCGAGGATGGCGTGCTCCTCGATCCTGCCCTCGTCGGTCAGCATCGACTTCGGCACCGGACCGCAGTGGAAAAGCACGCATTTGTTTTCATCGTCGCCGTAGTTGTTGTTCCAGTCGAGGCAGGCGGCGGGGGATCCGGACGCGGACTGCAGCGCGCGCATGGCGATGGCGTTGCCGACGTCGAGTTCGCAGGAAGCCGCCACGCCGCGCTCGTTCATTTCCGACGCGAGCACGCAGGGGGACACCTTGAGCTGTTCCTGCAGTTCGTTCCAGCAACGAATGGCGACGCAGTCGAGGCCGTACTCCCCGACCATGTCATCGATGGCGACGCCGAGTTTGGCGATGTTCAATCTGGCGTCGTCCGGCACGCCGTCCCACCTGGCGTAACCGGCCAGCGCCTGGGCCTTGTCATTGACCCGGGCGTCATCGTCCTTGAGGCTTTTCACCCGCGCGAACAGCTCGGACAGATCGTATGTTTCCGTGGTGACGCCGTGCCGTTGGAGCGCGATTTCGTCGAAGCGCACCGTCTTGAAGGCGGTGGTGCGCGCGCCCAGGGCGCCGACGCGGAGATTCCGCAAATCGCGGACCACCCGGCACATGCGGTCGAAATAGTCGATATTGGCCTTGAAGGCGTCGGAGGCGGGCGAAACGGTGTGCGGCTTGAGCGCGGTGAAGGCTATGCCGCATTGGACGAAGACGTCCATGATGGACATCTTGCCGCAGAAGGAGTCGCGGCGCGTGGCCGGAGCCATCTTGTCCAGGTCGTCGGGATACGCCTGGATGAAGATGGGGACGTCGCATTCGCCGAACGCCGCCATCGCCCCGTTCTCGTCGCCGAAGTTGGGCAGGGCGAGGACGACGCCGTCGTACTTGCCGCGATTCTCGTGCAGGAACCTGGCGTAGCGCCGTCCTTCCTCGATGGTCTCGACGCCGCCGGACTTGGTGGCCTCGAACGGGAAGGTCAGCACTTCGTGGCCCCGACCCTCGAGCGTTTTGACCAGCTCCTCGCGCGCGGATTTCTGCAGCGACGCGGGGAAAAAACCCCTGTTGCCCTGGTAAAGCGCGAATCTCGATTTTCCCTTCATGGATCTCCCCTTCCTGCAAGTGGATGTGCCGTGCGAAGTGCTCCGTCGCGCCAAGGCGGCGCCTGAACCGGCATGATATGTCCGGCACGGGGTCGGATGCAAGCAAAAGTCCGGTGGACGGCGTCAGCGTATTTTGACGACAGGCGCCACTATTTCGCGGTCGAAGAAATTAACGCTCATACCCGCGTCGACGACATGACGTTGCGCGTTGATTCCGCCGGAGCGCGGGCTGAGGAGGAATAGCGCCAGGTCCGCGACCTCGCGCGTTTCCAGGGGTCGTTTGCGCAAGGTGGCTTTTTCCGCGAACAGGTAATTCTCCAGATAGCCGGGAATGCCCGCCGAAGCGGAGGTTTTGAGCAGGCCGGCGTTGACCGCGTTGAAGCGGATTTCGGAAAAGCGGGAAAAGCTTTTCGCCAGAAAGGCGATGGAGGAGTCCAAGGCGGCCTTGATCGGGGCCATGTACCCGTAGCTTTCCGCCGCCATGGCGGTGTGGGAAATGGAAATCGCGACCACCGACGCCTCGCGCGCGAAAAGATCCTTGAAAGCATTCGCCAGGGCCGCCAGGCTGAACATGCTGATGTTCACCGCCTGGAGGAAATCGTCACGCCGGGTCTCGTGGAACGGCTTGAGGCCGTCCCGGTAGTTGGCGAAGGCGATGGAGTGGACCATGCCGTGCAAAAGCGGGTGCTTTCTCCCCGCTTGCGCCGCAAGCGTCCGGATTTCCTCCTCCTTCTCCACGTCGCAGGCGAAAACGTCGAGGGGGGGAAAAAGCTTTTTCGCGGCCGCGACCGCCGCCTCGTCCCGCACCGCCAACACCGGAACGGCGCCTTCCTCCAGCAACCCCCGGGCGATGTGGTAAGCGACGCTTTTTTTGTTCGCCACGCCGGTGACGAGAATGCTTTTTCCCTCAAGGTCGAGAAAGGACATGGGCAGTCTCCAATTTCATCGCCTCAGCCGCCGAAGCCGAGAATCCGCGACAACAATCCGGGACGCGGCAGATCCATGCCGTCGTACCGGCACAGCTCGTGACAGCAATAACAGCGGATGCAGGCGTCCGCGTCGACGACGACTCCGGCTTCCATGCGCATCGCCCCGGCCGGGCAGATGTCCACGCAATATCCGCAGCGGATGCAGCGCGAATTCGGGCCGGGCGGCGGAGAGATGCGCGCGCGCAGCCATTTCGCCACGCCGGGAAGGCGTTTTTCGATGAATGTTCCGTGCATCTGCGCGCCGACCAGTTCCGGAACGTCCCACTCCCCCGGCCGCAAGTCCTCGGGGCGTTCGCCGACGACGGCGGCGTCGCGCCAGCCGCGAAGCCCGCGTTCGTCCGCCTCCCGCAACGTGAACAAAAGCGTGCGCTCCAGGCCGAGCACGTCCATCACCGCCGCGTCGAGCGCCCAGGGGTCGTCGGCGGCGGCGATGAAGCCGGTGCGTCGCGGCCGCCCGGCGGACGGTCCCATGCCGTCCATGGACAGCACCGCGTCGAGAATGCTCAGTCCCGGCCTGACCGCGAGCGCGATGTCGTTCAGCATGCGGGCGAAGACGATCTTGTCCCTGCCGGCGCGGTAATGCCACTGGAATTTCCGCGTTCCCGGGACCGCGCCGAACATGTTCTTCACCGCCAGCGTCATCAGCATCTGGCCGTGGGTTTTCATCTTCGGCAGGTTGACGACCAGGTCGGCGGCGAGCAGCTCGCGGGCGAGTTCGAGACGCGGAAACGCCCGCTTCGGGTCGATGTTTTCCACCGGGGTGAACTCGACGAACTTCGCGCCCAGCTCTTCCGCGACCGGGAGTATGCCGCAGATTTTCGCGGCGCCTCGGGCGGAGCCGAAGCCGGGCGAGTCGCCGATCATGATTTCGCCCGCCCCCGCCTCGCGCACCAGCTTGCCGACGGCGCGGACGATTTCCGGGTGCGTGTTCAGCGCGCGTTCGGGCGCGCGGCCGAAAAGGAGGTTGGGCTTGATGACGACGCGCATGCCCGGCTTGACGAAGCGCTCCATCCCGCCGAGCGGCCCCAGCGCGTTCCGGACGGCGGCGGCTACGCCGTCCGGGTCGTCGTAGCCGGCAAGGCGCTCGAGCGCGACGGTCGGCGTCCGCACGGTCATGGCTTGCCGTCCGCGCCCGGGGAATCGGTTTGGGCGTACTCGGCGATCAGTTCGGGAACGTCCCGCGAATACTCGACCAGGCTGAGCAGGTTGACGATGACGGCGAAGACGCCGGCGAACCGGGCGCATCCGCGAAGAAAGCTCTCGCCGATCGCCGTCCCGCCGCCGGCGAAGGTCCAGTCGCGGACAGCCACGAGCAGGAAAAAGGCGGCGGTGACCAGGCTCTGGGTGAACATCTTGATCTTGCCCGACATCCTGGCGGGGATGGCGTTGCCCTTGAGGGCGGCGTAACGCCGCAGGATGTGGATGGCTATTTCGCGATACAGGACCAGGACCGGCAGCCAGACGCTGATCGAGGCGCCGAAACGTCGGGAAGCGGAAAGTCCGAACAGCAGGGTCATGAAAAAGGTGCTGTCCGCCACCGGGTCCATGATCTTGCCGAAAGTGGTGACCTCGCGCCGCGCCCGCGCCAGCGTTCCGTCGAACAGGTCGGTGAGCAGGGTGAGGATCAATACCAGCAGCGCCGCCAGCGACGCCTTCCACGCCCCGGCGTCGATCTCCGGATCGCGGAGGGCGAGCACCAGCCACAGCATCGCCGGCGCGAGAAAAAATCTCGACAAAGTGAGCGCGTTGGGCAGATTGAACAGCGGCAGGCGCTTATGCATGGACCCCACACCTTTCAAAACCGCCGCCCCCGACGGTTATGCCGCAACCACGATTCGGAAGGCGGAAACTTGCGGCTGCGCCGCGTCCGCAACGGCGTCGCCGAACTCCGGAGGGGCGACCCTTTTTCAAAATGCCGCCCCTCCGGGCTGCGGGTGAATATCCTGTCCGCAGCGGCGCATTATAAAGCCGCCGGGGGGAAGCGTCAATTGTCGCGGAAGACCTCGACCGCGCCGCCCCGGAGCGCGTCCAGCATGGCGCGGATATCATCCGCCAACGGCGCTCCGGCGTTCACCTCCCGCCCGTCCCGGGGATGGGGAAAGGAAAGGCTCGCCGCGTGGAGCGCATAGCGCGAAAGCGCGACCGTCCCCCCGCCGGGGCGTTCGACGACCAGGCGGTGGCCGCCGCCGTAACGCGCGTCGGCGGCAAGGGGATGTCCGATCGCGGCCATATGGACGCGAAGCTGGTGCTGCCTTCCGGTGACCGGCGTCAGGCGGACGAGGGTGAAGCCGGACAGGCGCTCCGCGACCGAGAAGCGGGTGAGCGAGGGCTTGCCGATCCCGTCGCGCCGCACCACGACGCGGCAATGGTCGCTTTCACCGGCGGGGCCGAGCGGCAGGTCCACCTCCCCCTCCTCCCCGGGAAACACGCCCCTGCAAAGCGCCAGATACTCTTTCCTGGGGATCCGGTTTTCGAAAGCCTCCTGGACGGTTCGTTTCACCTCGGCGCTCTTCACGGCGAGAATGACGCCGGAGGTAAACTGGTCGAGACGGTTGGCGAGGGATACCGGTTCGTTCCCGGGTAAAACGTCCTTGTACCGCCAATACAGGGCGTTGAGCAAGGTGTCGTGCCGGTGCTTTCCCACCGGATGCACGACAAGGCCCGGCTGCTTGTTGACGATCAGGAGGTCGCCGTCCTCGTGGAGAATGTCGAGCGGGATGTATTTGCCCGCATCCTCGCCCTCCTCCGGGATGTTGCAGCGCAGCAGCACTTCGTCGCCGTCCAGCAGCCGCCGGTTCGCCGCCCGGGGCGCGCCGTTCACCTCGACCCGGCCTTCGCGGATGCGCCGCTGGATGCGGGTCCGGCTCATGGACGGGACCATGGCCTTGACGAACAGGTCGAGACGGACGCGGTCATGCTTCGGCGTGACCGGAAACCGGAGATCGAAGGGTTTGGCCGGATTGATGGGCATCTCAGGTTTCCGCTTCGAACCGCCGCAGCCTCCGCGCCTCGCCGAAGGGCGAGCCGCCGCCGGCCGCCGCGAATACGGCGCCGCCGATCATGCCCGCGACAATATTGCCGAGCCTGAACAGGAGCATGGCCAACACGCCCGACTGCCCGTTGCCGAGACCGGGCGCGGCGAGTTCGAGAAGCGTCGCCATGGCGAGTTCCCCCTGGCCGATGCCGCCCGGAGCGCCGGGGATGGAGTTGACCGCCAGCGCCAACGGCACGACGAGGAATTGCCGCAACGGCGGCACGCCGCTGACCCCCGCCGCATCCCCGAACAGCACGCAGGCGACGACCACCGCGACATGCGACGCCAGGCCGTACAGAAACGCCAGCGGTAGGGTGCGCTTTCTCGCGATGTTTTTCGAGAGAAGCCGGTGGATGCGTTTAAGCCTTCCCCACGCCGGGCCGGGTGCATCGCCCGCGCCGGATTCGCCGGCGGGGGAGCCTCCGCCGAAGAGCAGCCCGGCGGTCAGGATCAACGCGATCATGGCGGCGGCGGCGATGAAAGCGCCGAGGCGCGCGGAAAGCCTTTCGCTGAAAAAATCGGCGTCCAGCGACAGTGCGGCGAGGATGATCAGGATCAGCGGCGGAAAGCCGAGAAAACGGTCTATGGCGACGGCGGCGAGAGCCTTGCCGAATCCCCGGCGCCGGCCGCCGGAAATCGCGTAGACGCGGTAGAAGTCGCCGCCGGTGGCGCCCGGCAGGAAGATATTGAAGAAATTGCCCGCCAGGCACAACCGGAGACACTGGCCGAAGGATGCGACGCCAATGGAATCGTGCAGCAGCAGCCGCAGGCGCAACGCGCCCCAAAGCGGTTGGCTGAGGCAGAAAACCATGCCCGGCAGAACGAGATGCCAGTTGGCGGCGATTCGGGCGAAGTCCTCCGGACCCGGCCGGAGGCGGGAATCGGTCGCCATGAAGGCGAGCAGTCCGAGCGCGAAAAAGATGCGGTGCGCCCGCCACGAGGGACGGCCGCAAAGCCGCCAGGCAATGCCGGGAATCAATCCAAGCGCCACCCAGAAGGCCAGGCGGTTGGCGGTCGAGCCCTCGGCGCCAAGGAAATGGACCGCCGCGAGCGCCGGCAGCGCAAGAAGGGGCAGCCATTCCAGGCGCGAGAGTTTGTTTCCCCGCGGTGCGGAAACCGCAGCTTCGGTCATCGCCCCGCCTCCGGAAGGTTCCGGCGCGCCCAGGCCTCGCGGTTCGGGTTCGAATCGCCGGGATCGTCGCCGAACAGGAGGAACAGCGCGCGCCGAGCGGCGTCGGCGAGGGCCGGGTCGTCCGTCGAACGCATGAGCGCGTAAATCTTTTCCCCCGCGCTCCGGTCGCCGAGTTTTCCCAGCGCCTCCAAAACCGTCGCCGCAAGCTCGGGATCGCCGGCGGCGAGCGCCGCCAGTAGGTAACGCACGGCGCGCGCGTCGCCGATGTCGCCAAGGGCTCCCGCCGCTTCACGGCGCTGTTCGGGGTCGCCCTGTTCCAGATCGTCGAGCATCCTCGGCGCGACGCCGACCACCCCCAGCCGGGAGAGCGCCCGCGCGGCCTCGCCCCTCACGGCCGGCCAGGAATCGTTGAGCAATATGGTCAATTCGCCCGCCGCGTTGGGAAATCTTTTTTCGCCCGCGATCCGCGCGGCAAGGATCCGCACCGGGCCGGAAAGATCTCCCAGCGCGGCGACGACGTAATCCTCCGACCGCGGATCGGCGACGCCGGCGAGTATCTCCAGCGCGCGCAGCCGGACCGCCGTCGAGGGATGGCGGACAAAGGCCGCCACGCAGCGGTAACCCTGGCCGGGAGCGGGCGGGAACATGGCGTACTCGTATCCGAGCGCGTCGAGGGTCGCCAGCGCCTCGAGCGCGACCATCGGGTCGTCGTGCCGGACATGGCGCTCCACCGCGCCGCCGTGGCCCGGCGGACGGAGCCCGGCCATGACCCGCAGGCCGGCGATCAGGAGGCGCGGAACCGATTCGAAATAGAGGAACGACGCCAGCCGTTCGGGGGCCAGGTCGGAACCGGAGACGCCCGCCGCCCGCGCCGACCACAATCGCAGCTCGGGGTCGGAATCGCCGAGGCATTCCCATATCTTTCGCGTCAGGCTGTCCGGCATCGGGGCAGGGGCGCCGCCCGCGTCCAGGCGGGCGTGGCGGAGATACAGGCCGTGCATGACGATCGCCCGGAACCTGGAGCGGGACGCTGCGTCGCGCAGAGTCAGTTCGAGCCAGTCCTCCGCCTCGCCGGGGAGTCTTGTTTCCCCCGGCTCGGGGCCGCCGTAGCGCAAAAGGCGGAAGAGTTCGCGGTCCGATTTTCTGGAATGGAGGCGGGCGAGTGATTCGACGGCGGCCGGGGCGACGAGCCGGTCGTCGCCGAAGGCGGCGGCGAGAAGGACGGCTTCTCCCGCCCCGGACGACGCTCCGCCCAACAGCCGCGCGGAGAGCGCGCCCTTCGGTCCGCCTTTTTCCACATGGGGGAAAAACACGCTTGCCGATTCATCGGCAAGCATGCGGAGACGCGAATGGGCGTATTTCTTGACGTATGCCGGAGAGTCGGCGTCGACCGCGAGTTCAAGAAGACTTTTCGCATTCTCGGACCGCGCCGCCCCGGCAACCGCCGACAGCGCGACGACAAGCGTCAGCCTCTGGAACCGCATAAAGCCTCCACCTCCCGCCGCCGGGGCGGCAGTTTATTTCTTGCCCTTGGCAAGAGAGCGCGAAGGCCGGATCTCCTCTTGCAGGCGTGTGGCCTTGCCTACCCGGTCGCGCAGGTAGTACAGCTTGGCGCGGCGGATGCGGCCGCGGCGCTTGACCTCGACCTTTTCCACGCGCGGGGCGTGAAGAGGAAAGACGCGCTCGACGCCTTCGCCGGAAACCAGGCGGCGAACGGTGAAATTGGCGTTGATGCCGCCCTTGTTCATGGCGATGACCACGCCGTTGAAGATCTGGATGCGATCCTTCTCGCCTTCGATGATGCGGACGTGCACATCGACGGTGTCGCCGACGCGGAAGGCGTCGATCGCCCGCTTGGAGTGATCTTTTTCAAGTTCGCTGATGATGGGATTCATAACCAACTCCTACGAAAAATCCACCCCGCGTCATGATGCGCCGCCGGCGCAGGAGAAAATCATTGACGTTGTACAGGGGCCGGACAGCGTTCATGACCGTCCCGGATTGCCGACAAAAACAACCGCGCCCGGTTCCAAGAGCCGGGCGCTCCATTGGGACAGGTATGATATCACGGAGAAAACCGCATTGCAAGCGCAAAAAAGGGCGCGTATTTCTTTTGAAGACCTCAAGTGGGCTTTTGGAGGAAATCGGGCCAACCGCCGCCCGATTTCCTCCAAAAGTCCACCTCAACGCACCCAATCGCTTGCCTTGTACACCAGCGTATGCCCGCCGCCGGAAAGGATCAGGGCGCCGCCGGCGAGTTCCACCCGCGCGCCAGCCTCGAGCATGGCCGGGACGACCTGGTCCAGGCGGTTCAGTTCGGGTTCCATGCACATCATCATCGTGGCGGCAAACGGCGCGGCGGCGACTAGGACGCCGTTCTCCAGCTTGCCGGGGGCGATGAAACGGTTGCAGCCGCTTCCCGCGATCCGCATCCCCTCGAGAAACTCGATGGCCGGCTGTCGTTCCCGGTTTTTCGCGACGATTTCCTCGCCGTCCAGGGAAATGAGCGTGAACCGGCGGTGGAGCAGATCGGCTTCGGCAACCATTGCCGTTGCTTTCTCCGCTGGAGCGGATGCCGGCGTCGACGCCTCCGCGATCATCGCGGAGGCCGGTTCGCGGACCGGCATGCACGCCGTGGCGGGCATGACTGCCGGTCCAACGCAGGGTTTCTCGCAACACCCGGACAATAAAAGGGCGCCCAGGCACAACAAGCGTGCAGCAAACGTTTTTTCCATAATCATCCTCCGAAAGTGGACTTTTGAAGGAAATCAAACATACCATTGTTGCTTTATGCGTTCCGGAGTCAATAATGAATGGCTGGCAGTCGACTTTTAAGGAAATCCGGAACCGGAGCATATGCGCGCAAAACCCCAACGCCAGGCAACCCCGCCCATAGACGTCCTCGCCTGGGGCGGTTTTCGCGTCCACCAGAAACGCGACGGCAACGACTACCTCTCGCTGGTCGAACGCCTTCGCGCGGGCGAGGCGGTCGGCTCGACTCTTGCCGAGCATCCCGGAAGAAGCGTGCGCCTCGTGGAGGCCTTCGGCAGGAGGCTGGTCCTGAAATGGGACCGGACAGCGATGCGGAGGTGGGAAAAGCGGCTCGGCGAATTGCTGCGCGGGCCGTACTATTCGCGGTTGATGCCCAAGGTGAACCGCGCGGTCGCCGCCGGCTGCGACGTCGTCCAGGATATCCATCTCGTCGCCGAGCGCGTGGAAAACGGGCTGTGCCGTGAGACGTTCCTCGTGCTCGACTACCTTCCCGGCACGCCTTTCGCCGATCGCCGGGAATGCTCGCTTCACGCCGACCAGGTCGCGGACGCCTTATCCGTCCTCCATGACCACGGCCTGGCCATGGGGGATCTGAACTACCGCAATTTCCTGCTGGACGGGGATCGGGTCCGGATAATCGACTTGTCCGCGCGCGGCGGGTTTTTCCTGTCGCGGGCGAAGGACAGATCGCGGGTGCGCCTGATGTACAAAATCGCTCTTCCCTGCGGCAGCCCAGTCCACCGGGTGGTGGACCTTGGCGTTCATTTGCATCAGGCCGTCTTCTACATGCTTCGCCACGCGCGGAACAAGAGCAAGGTCAACCTGCTGCACGGGAAGAAGAAACCGCAGTCCTAGCGCTCTACATAATCTAAATATACTATTGAAGTTCCTTTGTTGAGTTTGGTATGCTTTGCCGCTCTTCGGAACCAGGTTCAAACCGCCGCTTCAGGGTTCCCCGCCCAGCTCCCGGATCATCGCCGGAACGACCTCGAAGACGTCGCCGGCCACGCCGTAGGTGGCGACGCCGAAGATGGGCGCGTCCTTGTCCTTGTTGATGGCGATGATGCGGTCGGAGCTTTGCATGCCGACAAGGTGCTGCACCGCGCCGGAGATGCCGCAGGCGATGTACAGCTTGGGCTGGACCGTCTTGCCGGTCTGGCCCACCTGGTGGCTGTAGGGCATCCAGCCGGAGTCGACCGCAGCCCGCGACGATCCCACCGCGCCGCCCAGGAGCTTGGCGAGTTTTTCCAGCATCCGAAACGACTCGGGCCTGCCCAGGCCGCGCCCTCCGGAGACGATGATGTCCGCCTCCACGAGGTTGACCGTTTCCGAAAGCTCGGGCAGCCAGCCGAGGCGCTTGGTGCGCGAGGCCAGCAGTTTGCCGTCCGCGCCCAGTTTCTCGATCCCGCCCCCGCGCCCGCCGTCCTTCGCGGCCGCCGGCATGACCTTGTGGCGGACGGTGGACATCTGCGGGCGGCGCCTGGCGCAAAGGATGGAGGCCATGATGTTGCCGCCGAAGGCGGGACGGGTCTGGAGCAGCAGTCGGTCTTCCGTGATGTCGAGTCCGGTGCAGTCGGCGGTGAGGCCGGTATGGACCGCGACCGCGACGCGCGCGAGGAAGCCGCGGCCGATGGCGGTCGCGCCGGCGAGGAAGATCTCCGGCTTGCGCCTGGCGATGAGGTCGGACACGACCCGCGCGTAGGGTTCGCTCGCGTAGTGCTCGAGTTCGGGATCGTCAACCTGGATGACCTGGTCGACGGGATACGCGAGGAGATCCCGGCACTGCCCGTCCATGCCGTGGCCGAGCACGAGCACGGAAAGCGGCACGCCCAGCTTGTCCGCGAGTTCGCGGCCCTTGCCGATCAACTCGTGGACGACGCCCTGCACCACGCCGTCTATCTGCTCGCCGAACACCCATACGCCCTGGTAGTCGGTGAGGTTGACGCCGGCCTCCTTTTCCGCCTTGACCAGGGTGATGGCCCCGAACTTGCAGGCGGGGGGGCAGGCGCCGCAGAAGGCGCAGTTGGCGTTGACGACGGCGAGCTTGCCGGCCATTTCGAGCGCGCCGAAGGGGCACGCCTTGAGGCAGACCTGGCAGCCGACGCATTTTTCAGGATTGACGAGAAGCGCGTTGTCCGACATGTACATATCCTTGGCCGAGTTCAACCTGAAGTTTTGCAAAGTGGCGATTAAACCGCCAATCGCCACTTTGCAAAAATCAAAAACGCATGTGCCGCAAGGGGTGCGATTTTTACCAATTGGGCATTCGGTGTTTTGAATGCCCAATTGGTAAAAGATCGGATCAAAAGTCATCCGTTCGTTCAGGCGCCGCGGCGGTTCTACGCGATCCGCAGCTCCTTGATCTTCGCCACCAGGAGCTTCGCCGCGTCGCCCGCGGATGCGGCCGCGATCATCTCGCCGCCGCCGCGACGGGGTGGGCTGAAAATGCGGTTGACCGCGGTGGGGGAACCCTTGAGGCCGATCTTTTCCGGATCGGCTCCGATCGCCTGGTCGTCCCAAACGGCGATCACCGCCTTCCTGGCGCGCAGCTTGCCCTTGAACGAAGGCAGTCGCGGCTCATTGATCTCCTTGACGACGGTGAGGACGGCGGGAAGCTCGACCGCCAGCACCTCCTTGCCGGTCTCCATCAGACATTCGACGATCGCCTCGCCCTTCCGGATGTCCCGGATCTTCGAGACATAGCAGGCCTGCGGCCAGTCCAGGTGGCACGAGATGCCGGGCCCCACCTGCGCGGTGTCGCCGTCGATCGCCTGCTTGCCGGCGAGGACGACGTCGGGGCGGAGCTTCCTCATCGCCAGCGCCAGTGTCAGGCTGGTGGCCCAGGTGTCCGCGCCGGCGAAGGCGCGGCCGCACAACAGCACCGCCTCGTCCGCTCCCACCGCAATGGCTTCGCGAAGCGCGGAATCCGCCTGGGGCGGGCCCATAGTCACCACCGTCACCTTGCCTTCGCCGAGGCGCTCCCTGATGCGCACGCCCTCCTCGATCGCGTAGGCGTCGAAGGGATTGACGATCGACTTCACCCCTTCGCGCACCAGGGTGTTGGTCTCGGGATTGATCCTGACCTCGGTGGTGTCGGGGACCTGTTTGATGCAGACTGCGATGTGCACGTTTCGCTCCTCTTTTATTCTTATTTCCGCGCCGCTTCCTTGATGAGCGCGAGGGCGATCTCGTCGCGCTGGATTTGATTGGTGCCCTCGTAGATCTGGGTGATCTTGGCGTCGCGCGCGTATTTCTCTATCGGGTATTCCTTGGTGAAGCCGACCCCGCCGAAAATCTGGATCGCGTCGATGGCGACCTTCATCGCCACGTCGGAGGCAAAGCACTTCGCCATGGCGGAGGGTCCGGTGGGGCGCTTGGCGCCGGAGTCGATCCAGCGGGCGGTGGCGTAGATGAGCGCCCGGGCGGCCTCGACCTGCATCGCCATGTCGGCGAGCATCCACTGCAAACCCTGATTGGCGATGATCGGCCGGCCGAACTGCTTGCGCTGGCGGGCGTAGTCGACCGCGAGCTCGAGCGCGCCGGCGGCGATGCCGAGCGCCTGGGAGCCGACGCCGGGGCGGGAGTTGTCGAAGGTCTTCATCGCGGTCATGAATCCGGAGCCTTCGCGGCCGAGCATGTTCCCGGCGGGAACGCGGCAATCCTGGAAGACGAGTTCGCGGGTCGCGGAGGCGCGGATGCCCATCTTGTCCTCCTTCTTGCCGAACTCGAAGCCGGGCATGCCCTTTTCGAGCACGAAGCAGGAGCAGCCGCGCGCGCCCTTGTTCTTGTCGGTCATGGCGAAGATCGAATAAAGCTCGGCCTCGCCGCCGTTGGTGATGAACATTTTCGAGCCGTTGACGATGTAGTCGCCGCCGTCCTTGACGGCGGTTGTGCGCATGGAGGCCGCGTCGGAGCCGGCGTCGGACTCGGTGATGCCGAAGGCGGCCAGGGTCCCGGAAGCGACCCTGGGCAGCCAGCGTTTCTTCTGTTCGTCGGAGCCGGAGAGGATGACCGGGAGCGCGCCGAGGGCGCTGCCGGCGAAGGCGAGGGAGATGCCGCCGCAGGCCTTGGAGAGCTCCTCGGTGACTAGGCACATGTTCATGATGGGAGTGTCGCCGGCACAGCCGCCGTATTCCTCCGGGATGTACACGCCGGTGAGATCGGCGTCGGCGATGACCTTGAACACGTCGTTGGGGAAGGTTTGGTTTTCGTCGTATTCGGCGCGGACCGGGACGATCTTCTTTTCGGCGATTTCCTTCGCCGTCTCCACCATCATCCGCTGCTCTTCGGTCAGGAAATAATCAAGCATCGGTTCTCCTTTCGCGGGAGCGGTTTCGCCGGCGATCCCATGCCGGAGGAACCGCGAAATAAGTCTTCATTAATCTTCTTCCAGCGCCGCCGCCCGCCGTTTCGATCGCGGCGGGCGGGTCAACTGCGGGAAATTCTCTATGGCTGGCCTGGCCCGGGCCCGAATCCCTAATCCAGGCTTCTGCCGAAGCAGATGGCGGCGTTATGGCCGCCGAAGCCGAGGTTGTTCGAAAGCGCGTAACGAATGTCGCGTTGCTTCGGCGTGTTCGGGGTGACGTCGATATCGCACTCGGGGTCGTCGGTAAAATGGTTGATGGTCGGCGGCACGATCCCGTTCCTGATGGCGAGGACGGTGAAAATAGCCTCAATCGCGCCGGCGGCGCCGAGCAGGTGCCCGGTGTGGCCCTTGGTGGAGCTCACCGCCGGTTTTGGCTCGGAACCGAACACCTTCTTGATCGCCAGCGCTTCGGTGCGGTCGTTGTACAGGGTCGAGGTGCCATGGGCGTTGATGTAGTCGATGTCGTCCGGAGTCAGGCCGGAATCCGAAATCGCCTTGGAGAAGGCGCGCGCGGCGCCGTCGCCGGTTTCCTCGGGAGCGGTGATGTGGTACGCGTCGTCGGTGAAGCCGTATCCCAGAATCTCGGCGTGGATGAACGCGCCGCGCCGCTTCGCGTGCTCCAGTTCCTCGCAAATGACGGTGCCGGCCCCTTCGCCGATGACGAACCCGTCCCGGTCCTTGTCGAAGGGACGGGAGGAGGTCTTGGGATCGTCGTTGCGGGTCGAAAGCGCGCCCATGGTCGCGAACGCCCCGAGCCCGAGAATGGAGATGGCGGCTTCGGAGCCGCCGGTGACGATGATGTCGGCCTCATCGCGCTGAATGTGCCGCAGGGCGAGCCCGATGGCGTGGGTGGCGCTGGAACAGGCCGACACGGTTCCGTAATTTATGCCGCGAAGCCCGAAATCGATGGCGATCTGGCCGGGAGCGGCGTTGATCATCAGCAGCGGAATGGTGAATGGGCTTATGCGGCGCGGACCTTTCTTGACATAGCGCATATACTGCTCTTCGATCGACATGATCCCGCCGATGCCCGAGCCGTAGACGCATCCCGCGCGCTCGGAGTCGAATTTGCACCCCAGCAGGCCGGATTGCTCGAAGGCCATGCGAGTGGCCGCCAAGGCGAAGTGCACGAACCGGTCGGCGCGCTTCGCTTCCTTAGGGTCCATGAATTTGGTGGCTTCGAAATTTTTAACTTCGTTGGCGAAATGAACGTCGAAAGCGGAATGATCGAAGAGGGTGATGACGT
Source organism: Planctomycetota bacterium (assembly GCA_031270685.1). Classification (GTDB taxonomy): domain Bacteria; phylum Planctomycetota; class SZUA-567; order SZUA-567; family SZUA-567; genus JAIRTL01. The sequence goes on along the minus strand of JAISXA010000120.1, from coordinate 3,849 downwards.
CGGCCCCGGATTCGCCGGCGACAATCGCCTTCCAGGCGGAATCCATATCATTGCCGACCGGAGTGACGCATCCCATTCCGGTAACGACGACTCGGCGCTTTGAAGCGTCGGGCATCCGCGTATTCCTTTCTTGCCGTCCCGAGGCAAACCCGTCCCTGACCATGGAACAGCGTCGATTCCGGCGGAACTCGGCCGGAGGGGTCGTCGCCAAGCGCCGCGAAGGGCCGTCGGCCTCTGATCCGGCGTTCCGCGAGGCGCGGGGGACAAACCCTTTACGGGTTCGAACGCCCCTCTCAGTCGTTGACCTTGCCGGCGATGAAATCCACGGCGGCGTTGATGGTACGGATGCCTTGTTCGTTTTCGGGAATTTCAAGGTCGAATTCGTCCTCGAATTCCATGACCAGCTCGGCGATGTCCAAGGAGTCGGCGCCCAGGTCCTCGACAAAGGCCGAATCGTCCTTGATCTGGTCGCGGCTGGTGATTTTCAGCTGTTCACAGGTGATGTCTATGACCTTTTCCTTGATTTCGTCGCGGTTCATGCTCATGCCGTATTCCCTTCTAAACCTTGATTTAATCACGTCCGCGCGGCGGTGCGCCGCCGTCGGCCCTTTGACAAACAATCCCTTCATGCCAACGGCGGCGCCGCGCATGAAGACGAATCTACCATATCAAAACGAAATCGGGGAAAAAATACAAGAACTTTTCCGAAAAGAAAACCGGGGAACGCTACATGACCATGCCGCCGTCAATGTTCAATGTCTGGCCGGTAATGTATTTCGCCGCGTCGGAGGCGAGGAAGGCGACTGCGTCGGCGACATCGTCCGGGGTTCCCAGGTCCCCCATGGGAATCATGTTCCGGAGACGGCCGCGCTGCTCGTCCGAGAGTTTGTCGGTCATGGCGGTGCGGATGTAGCCGGGCGCGACCGCATTGACCCTGACGCCTCGTTGCGCGAATTCGCGGGCGGAGGTCTTGGTCAAGCCGATCACCCCCGCCTTGGACGCAGAGTAATTCGCCTGCCCGGCGTTGCCCATGACGCCGACCACCGAGGCGATGTTGACGATAGCGCCCTTTCTCGCCTTGAGCATGACCTTGCCGACCGCCTTGGTGCAGATCCATACCCCCTTGAGGTTGATGGCGAGCACCAGATCCCAATCCTCCTCCTTCATGCGGATGAGCAGGCCATCGCGGGTGACGCCGGCATTGTTGACGAGGATATCGATCTTCCCGAATTCCTTCATTGCCGCGTCGAGAGCCGTGTCGACCGACGCCGCCTTGGTCACATCCACGGCGCTTCCGAGGGTTTTGACGCCGATATCCTTGGCGATCGCGGCGGCGGCGGCCTTGGCCTGGTCTTCCAGCACGTCCCAGATGATGACGGCGGCGCCCATTTTCGCGAGCAGCCTGGCGATGGATTCGCCGATGCCGCGCGCGCCGCCGGTGATGATAGCGTTTTCGCCGCGCATGAAATCTCCTTGCATATTAAACCCGCGCCGCCGGTCAATCGGGCAGCGCCTCGATATCCGCGAGGGAGTTGAGCGGAATGACCAGCGCCTCCGGCGCGATGCGCCGCATCAATCCGGTCAACACCTTGCCGGGACCGATCTCGAAGAACTGCTGGTCGCCGCCGCCGACGATGAGCCTCGCGCTCTGATCCCACCGCACCGGGGAAGTCAGTTGCCGCGCCAGCGAATCGCGGATTTCCTCCGGATCCACCAGCATCTTGGCATCGGCGTTGTTGACGAATTTCGCCATTGGCCGGCGGAAGGGGGTGTCCGCGAGCGTCTTCTCCAACCCTTCCCGCGCCCTGGCCATAAACGGCGAATGGAAGGCGCCCGTGACGTTTAGCTTCATGACCCGTTTCGCCCCGGCGTCCTTGAGCCGCTTTTCGGCAAGTTCGAGTCCCGGCGCATCTCCGGAGATCGCCACTTGCCCGGGGCAATTGTAGTTGGCGGGGTACACCTTTCCCGCGCCGGAGGCGGTGATGTCCGCGCACACCTCCTCGACCGCCGGCGCCTCGAGCCCCATCACCGAGGCCATGCCCGTGTTTTCGCCGCGCGCCGACGCCGCCATCAATTCGCCCCGCCGGCGCACCAGGCGGACCGCGTCCGCGAAGTCCACCGTTTCCACCGCGGTGAGGGCGGTGTATTCGCCGAGGGACAGGCCGGCCGCGCCGGAAATCTTCAAATGCCGGCGCTCGCGAAGCGCGTCCAGCAAAGCCATCGACGCGACCAGCAGCGCGGGTTGGCAGTTTTCAGTCTTGGCGAGAGTGGCCTCGTCCATATCAAACGTCATTCTGGCGAGGTCGAAACCGAGGATTTCCGAAGCCTCCTCGAAGAGGGCGACGGCGTGGCCTCCCGCATCATAGGCGTCCTTGGCCATGCCGACGACCTGCGCGCCTTGACCGGGAAACAGAAGAAAACCGTTAAGCATCGCGGTTGCCAATCATAATAACTGGGGTTTTGCCAATTGGGCATTCAAACCGCCGAATACCCAATTGGTAAAAATCACGATCCTTGCGGCGCAAGCGTTTTCGATTTTCGCAACGTGGCGATTGGCGGTTTAATCGCCACGTTGCGAAACTTCAATTTTATCCGAAAGAGAAGGGCAAGGGAAGGGAAAAACAGGGTGAAGAATCGGTCCGCTTCCGGCTATACCGCGCCCTTCCGCATCGCGTTGACGTACGGTTTGAGGTGCTTGCCGGGGCACTGGGTGTTGCTGAGGTCGGAGTGGCCGTAAATGTCCTTGCAGGACAGCCCGTATTTGCGCATAAGCGATACGGTGACGCGCCTGAGGGAAGCGATCTGCGCCGGGGTTGGCTGCTGGAATTCGAAGTTCCCCAGCAGCATCACCCCGATGTTGTGGGAATTCGCTCCGGAAACATGCGCGCCCTGGTATTGCCAATCGCGGCCTTGCCAGATGGCGCCGGTGCGGTCGACAATGAAATGGTAGCCGATGTCTCCGGCGCCCATGCGTTTCCGGTGTTGCTGCTGAATCAGCCGAAGCGTCGCCGCGACCTGGGCGGGATTGGCGTCGAGGTTCCCTTTGCCGCTGCCCTCGTGATGGATGGTGATTCTGGTGACGCCGTTCATCGCCTTCATCTTGCCGGGAGTCGCCGGCGTGGCGCCCCATGAATTGCGGGACATGGCGCTCACCCTGCCGCCGGAGGCGACCGGCGGCGCGGCCCTGACCACCGGCTGCGGGGCGGGGGTCGGCTGCGCCTGGTAGGCGGCGGGTTCCGGTCGGACATATTGCGGCTGGACGTAGGTCTCCGGGGAGGGTTCGGGAGAAGCGGGCGAAAAAGCGTAGGCCGTAACCTTGCGAGAAGGTTTCGTTTCCGGAACATATGCTGGCTGGACGGGTTCGCATCCCGGCAATGCCGCCGCCGCCGCAACAGCAGCAGCCCACCGAAGAAAATCCCGCCTCGTCATCGCCGAATCGTCGCCGCCCTTCATGATTTACCATCCCCCATTGATCCATACGTCCCTGACTGGTGAACTTTTGAAGGAAATCAAACAAACCGCCGTTTGATTTCCTTCAAAAGTCCACCGGGAGAGATGCCCGTTTAATGCATTTATCGGTTGTTGTCAAATCCTTTCAGAAAAAACCAGCAATTGGCTCAATTTATGGCGGGTTGATTTTTCATCAGGTCGGGTGATAGCGCCGACCAGGAAATAATTCCCGGCGGAAAATGTAACCCCGGGAAACTTTGGAGAGAAGCAAACGACGGTTTGTTTGATTTTCTCCAAAAGTCCACGAATGGGGCGGCATGGAAAAAGTCGTGGATTTGGATACCGTGGCCGGCGAGGCGGCGGCCTGGCGCCGCGAGGGGAAACGCGTCGTCTGGACCA
>JAISXA010000098.1 GCA_031270685.1 Planctomycetota bacterium | reverse complement strand
GTGCGGACCGCCGTCAACAGCCGCAACGAGCATATAAAGAAAGGATCATACTGGAAGGAAATCGACGTCGAGGACTACGACTACGGCGCGTACAAGGTGGTTTTCGAGGCGGTCAATTTTCACGGAGAGCGCACCGCCAGCAAACATTTCAGCGTCGGCTGGCGATAAAAATGCGACAGGGGAGACTTGCGCGCGCTCGAGGAGGAGGTTTTATCCGAGGGGCGGGAATGGATGCGACGGAGGTTGGAGGAGGAATTGCGCGGGAAGCGCGAGTCTTTTCCCCCGATGGGAGAGGCGGCGCTCCGCTGTCCTCGGCGCCGGAGTGAAACCGATTCTCTTCAAAAGACCTCTCGGTCTCGGGTCCGGTCGTGGTTCGGATATGGCGCTTCGCGGGCGATATTGAGCCTGGTCAAGGCGCGGGTGATAGCCAGCTTGGCGCGGTCGATGTCTATTTCTACCGAATCGGCGTGGTCCGACGTCACTTTCGCCAACAATTCCCTTGCCCGGTCCAGCGCCTTTTGAGCGCGTTCGAGGTTGATCTCGTCGCCGAGTTCGGCGGAGTCGGCGAGAATCAGCAGAACCTTGCCGTTCATGTTCATGTACCCGCCGTGGATCGCGAGAGCGGCCACCGAACCGTCGTTGCCTTTCGCCTTCGCGACGCCGATGCGCAAGGGGGCGATGGTGGGTTCGAAGCGGTGAAAAATCTCCAACCTCCCGGCCGTCGTGTGCACCTCGACCGAGTCCACGAATTCGTCGTAGACGCGCCCGCGATCCGGCGTAAGAACGCAACAACGCAAATCTCCTCTGCGAACCCGCGGCAGAGAAGGGGAAGTTTTACGGGCCACCCGATGCTCTCCTGAAAGAAGTCAATCCCCTTGACATGATACGCCAGCGGCGCACTTGAAAATCATGGACGTTTGCCGGGGTTGGGCAACCATATTGCATCCCTTTGCCCGTGTCGAAGGCTCGCTACGGAGCCAGGGTCTTCGCCTTGTCGGCCGCATCGCCGAAATCGCCCACATACATGAACGCCTGCTCCGGCATGTCGTCCGCAGCGCCATTGAGAATCTGGTCGAATCCCTCGACCGAGTCGGCTATCTTGACGTACCGTCCCCGCATCCCGGTGAACTGTTCGGCGACAAAGAACGGCTGGGAGAGGAATCGCTGGATCTTTCGCGCCTTGGCGACCGTCCGCTTGTCATCGTCGGACAGCTCGTCCATTCCGAGGATGGCGATAATGTCCTGCAGATCCTTGTACTTCTGCAAAACGCGCTTGACCTCGGTCGCGACCCGGTAGTGGCGTTCGCCGACCACTCTCGGATCGAGAATGGTGGACGACGACCCGAGCGGATCGACGGCCGGGTAGATGCCGAGGCTGGAGATCTGCCGGGATAGGGCGGTAATGACGTCAAGGTGCGCGAAGCAGGTCGCGGGAGCGGGATCGGTGTAGTCGTCGGCCGGGACATAGACCGCCTGAATGGAAGTGATGGAGCCCTTCTTCGTCGAGGTGATGCGCTCTTGAAGGCTGCCCATCTCGGTCGCGAGGGTGGGTTGGTAACCCACGGCGGACGGCATGCGGCCGAGAAGCGCGGACACCTCCGAACCCGCCTGCACGAAACGAAAGATGTTGTCGATGAAGATGAGGACGTCCATCCCCTCCTCGTCGCGGAAATATTCGGCGATCGACATGGCGGTGAGGGAGACCCGCAACCGCGCGCCGGGCGGTTCGTTCATCTGGCCGTAGACGAGGGCGGTCTTTGACATGACATCCGCCTCCATCATCTCGATCCACAGGTCGTTCCCTTCGCGCGTTCTCTCTCCGACGCCCGCTACGATGGAGCGCCCCCCGTGCTCGGTGGCGATGGAGCGGATCAGCTCCTTCATGATCACGGTCTTGCCCACGCCGGCCCCGCCGAACAACCCGACCTTGCCGCCCTTGGGGATCGGCTGTAACAGATCGATCACCTTGATGCCGGTTTCGAGAAGTTCCGTGGCCGGTTCCTGTTCCTCGAACGACGGCGCCGGTCGGTGGATGGGGTAGTATTTCTTCGCCTCGACGGGGCCATGCTCGTCGATGGGATCGCCGACGACGTTGAGGATGCGGCCGAGCACCTCCGATCCGACCGGGGTCATAATGGGGCCGCCGGTGTCCAGGACCGGCATGGCGCGGGTAAGTCCGTCGGTGCCGGACATGGCTACGCAACGCGCGGTTCTCTCGCCGATATGCTGCGCCACCTCCAGGATCAGCCTGCCGGAGGCTCCGTCGGACTCGACCTTGAGTGCGTTGTGAATGGCCGGCAGGCCGCCGGAATCGAATTCCACATCCACGACCGGGCCGGAAACTTGTTTGATCCGGCCATATTTCGCATTCTTTTGTATCATCCCGTTCTCCGTGCTACCCAAGTGCGTTCGCGCCGCCGACGATGTCGAGCAGATCCAGGGTGATGCCGGCCTGGCGGGCGCGATTGAGATCCAGGGTGAGGTTGGAAATCATCTCGTCCGCGTTGGCGGCCGCGTTGTCCATGGCGTTCATTCGGGCGGCGAGTTCGGCGGCGTAGCTGTCCAGCATGCCCCGGTACAATTCCGTCGCCACGAACCGCGCCGCCAGCTTGTCCGCCGTTTCCCCCATTTCGGGGTAGAATTCGTAAATGAGGCGCGGGGGAGGGGTTTCGGCAAGCGCCTCCTCCTCGCCCTGCTCGGCAAGCATCTCCTCCTCCGCCTCGTCTTCGTCGAAAATGTCGTCCGGAGCCTCCTCCAGAACGATTTCCTCGAGAATCTGATCGTCGCGCATCCCGGCGGCCGGGCCGGGCGGTTTTTTGCCGGCCGCGGCGGGCTCATTCAGGTCGAGAGGCAGGAGTTTGCGAATGACCGGGCGCTGGGTCAGCATCGACGCGAATTCGTTGTACACGACATACGCTTCGTCGATGCGATCCTCTCCGTCCGACGAAAACATGGTCATGAGTTTGTCGCAGATTTCTCCGGCGAGAACATAGGAAAGCTTCTCGAAGACATCGTGATAGGCGCGCACGATCTTGTACCGGGTTTTGCGAAACCGGGCGATCGTCTGCTTGCCGATCACGAAGAACAACGGTTCGGTCTCCTTGCGCGCGCCGACGTATTCGATGATCGCCTTGAGAATGGTGGCGTTGAACCCTCCGCACAGCCCCCGGTCGCCGGCGACGACCACATACGCGGCGCGGCGGATAACGAGCCGCCTCTGGAAAACGGGATGCCCCTCATCGGTCAGATCCCCAGCCATGCTCTTCATGAGGTATTCGACCGCCTCGGCGTATGGCCGCATGGACTGCATCCGTTTCTGCGCGGATCGCAGTTTGGCCGTCGCCACGAACTTCATGGCGCTGGTTATTTGCCGCGTACTTTTCACCGACCGGATGCGGCGTTTAATGTCCTGGGTTTGCATGGGGGATGCAGGTCTCCATCAGTTTTTCCCGCGCCGCAGCGCCGTCCCGCCGGCATCCCGGTCCGCCGCCTCGGCGGCCAGGGACGGATTCTTGAAAACCTCGGTTATGCGGTGCAACGCCTCGGAAAGCTCCCATTCGGAATGCCGGTCGAGATCGCCCGTCGTCGCGATCCGGTCGAGGATTTCCTTGTAGTCGGCGTTCAGGCGCTTGACGAGGAATTTCTCGAACGCCGAAATCCTCGGCAACTCCAGGTCGTCGAGGAACCCGTGCGTCCCGGCGAAGATGATCGCCACCTGTTCGGAGATGGGCAGGGGCGAATATTGTTGCTGTTTCAGAAGCTCCATGAGGCGTTCGCCTCTTGCGAGCTGACGCTGGGTCACCGCGTCCAGGTCGGAACCGAACTGCGCGAACGCGGCCAGTTCGCGATACTGCGCCAGGTCGAGCTTGAGCGACCCGGTCACGTTGCGCATGGCCTTGATCTGCGCGGATCCGCCGACTCTGGACACGGATAAGCCCACGTTGACCGCCGGGCGCACTCCGGAATAGAAAAGGTCGGCCTCGAGAAATATCTGGCCGTCGGTGATGGAGATGACGTTGGTGGGGATATAGGCCGAGACGTCCCCTGCCTGCGTTTCGATGATGGGCAGGGCGGTGATGGACCCACCGCTGCCCCTGATCCTGACCCGTTTCAGGCTGGTGTCGCGCGCCGTGATTTGGTCGATTTCCCATTGCCCCGGAACGCCCACGTAGATTTTTCCATTCTTGATCGCGGTACGGTCGATCGTGTCGGGGCCGTCGTCCGGTCCGATCACGTATTCCTCGGCCAGTTTCGCCGCCCGCTCCAAAAGGCGGGAATGGAGATAGAAGACGTCGCCGGGATACGCTTCCCGCCCGGGAGGACGGCGCAGCAGCAGTGACATCTCCCGGTACGCCCAGGCGTGTTTGGACAAATCGTCGTACACGATCAGAACATGCCTTCCCCGGGCCATGAAATATTCGCCGACGCTTACTCCCGCGTACGGCGCCAGATACTGGACCGGAGCCGGATCGGACGCGGTGGCCGAGATGACGACCGTGTAGCCAAGTGCGTTTTCCCGGCGAAGCGTCTCGATGATCCTCGCCACCGACGAGCGTTTCTGACCGATGGCGACATAAATGCAGATGACGTCTATGGAGCCGGGATCGCCGTCCCAATTCCGGTTCTGGTTGAGAATGGCGTCGACGGCAATGGCGGTTTTGCCGGTCTGGCGGTCGCCGATGATGAGTTCGCGCTGTCCCCTGCCGATCGGGGTGATCGAGTCCACCGCTTTGAGGCCGGTTTGCAACGGTTCGGTCACCGGCTGGCGCTTGACGATGCCCGGGGCGATCCGCTCGATGAGCCGTTCCTCGTCGGCGGCGATCCCGCCTCTGCCGTCCAAGGGGCGGCCAAGCGGATCCACGACCCTGCCGAGCAGGCCGGGCCCCACGCCGATCTGGGCGATGCGGTCGGTTCGCTTAACCGGGTCGCCCTCCCTGATGTGGGTTCCATCGCCAAGCAACACCGCCCCGATGTTGTCCTCCTCGAGATTAAGCGCGATTCCGATGACGCCGCCGGGAAACTCGAGCAGTTCCCCCGCCTTCGTTTCTTCCAGGCCATGCACCCTGGCGATTCCGTCGCCATTCTGAAGAACCACGCCGGCGTCGGATATCGCCGCGCCGCCTTCGAATTTGGCGATTTCGCCGCGGATCAGGGAGGATATTTCGACTGGGCTGAGTTTTTGTCGCATCTCCGGTCTCTTTCAATCATGCAAGCGTCGCGCGTCGCCGCGTCAATTCATCGCCGCCGATTCCCGGCGTCGGCCGCGTCGTTTTCAAAACGCCCGGCGAGCGTACGCCGCAGCCGGTCCAGTTTTCCCCGTATCGAACCGTCGAAGGAGCGATCCCCGATCGACACCTTGGCGCCCGCCAGCAGGCCGGGATCGACCACCTGCCGCACCCGGACGCGGACGCCGAGCGCCGAGGCCAGAGCCGCCGCCAGGCGCGATTCTTGGTCCCCCGTCAGGGGCATGGCGGTGCGGACGACAGCGGTTCGCTCGCCGGTCAGCGCGTCCGCCGCCTCGCAGAAGGCGGGGTAAATGCGGGAAACGAGGTCGACGCGCCGATGCCGGACGAGGACGCCAAGAAAATCGGCAACCAACGGATCGGCGCCGCACTTCTCCATGATGGCGGCGGCCGCCCTCCGCCTGTTGTTCATTGGAACGGCCGGCGATGCGAGGAAGGCGGCGAAATCGCCGGCCGCCGGATTGGTTCCCTCCCGGTCGAGAAGCGCAACGAGAAGTTCGAGGTCGTGTCGGACCGCATCCATACGATTCTCGCCGGCGGCCTGTTCGGCCAGACCGCGGGCGTATCGGGCGGCGATGATGTCTTCTTGCGGCATGGAACCATCCACCCCTTGGCAAAAATCCGGCGCCGCCCGCCGTTCGGTCAGGCCGGCGCGGCGGCGCGGTACGCGGCGATGTCGGCGATCAATTCCTCAATCGCCAGATCGTGTTCGGTGCGCCCCAACCTTTTTTCCAGAATGCTCCCGGCCATGCGGCATGCGACATTGGCGGCGTCGGCTCCAAGTTTGGACGCGGCGCGGATCTCCTCCCGGTCCAGAAGTGAACCAATCTCGCCCTTGATGCTTCCGGCCTTGCGACCGGCCTCCTGCAACGTCTTTTTTTGGTCTTTTGCCGCTTGTCTCAGGACGGCATCGCGCATGTTTTCACCGCGCTCCTCGATGTCGGAGGACAGCCGCCGGTAGCCTTCCCGTATCGCGTCGGATTTTTCGAGCGCCAGGCGCGCCTCGCGGAGGGATGCCGCCGTCTTTTTGCCTTGCGCGCCCAGGTAGTTGCGCCCCGGTCGCCATAGAAACAATCCCAGGACAAGAAAAAAGCCGAATGCGTTCAAGACCGCCAACCAGAAAGGCCAATCCATGTTGGTGAGATACGTCTCCCGGTAGAGGCGAAACGGCTTGTCGAACACGCGCTTCGACTCCCCGCGTTCGTTGTCCCTGATGATCGCCTGTCCCAGCTTGGCGGCGGTCAACAGCGTCAAACGATCCCCGGCCTGGATCCTGATCGTGTCGTTGTGCTCGTCATGAAAGACCAGCTCCTGCGCCATCCTCACCTCCGCCGGGGTCCGGTTGCCGCGCATGACCGCCATCGCGGCTTGTTCGAGGTCCTGGACGTTCTCGCCGCGCCGTTTCGCGAACGCCTTGGAAAAATACTCCGCCGGGGTCACCGAGAAGGTTCCGGTCAGGATATAGTAAAGGTACAAGGCGAACGCCGCCGCATAACAACCCACATAGGTCAAAATGACGCGCTTCCGCCAGACCGCCCTGCGGTTGCTCCGCTTCACCACCAATTCGCCGGTCGCGTAACGGATGATCGTGTCGCCGCCGGTCACGCGGACGGACGGCATGCGGCCAGTCGCCCGCGAGGATACCATGACCCTGGAGGCGCTTCCCGGGCGCTGGACGACCACGGTGTGCCCCGACACCCTGCGCTGGCTTTGGCCCGGACCGACGGATTCGGTTGTAATGGTGGGTTTTCGGGGAGGGGCGGCCTTGGCGACGATCCCGGTTTCGCCGGGTTGAGGCTGAAGCAGGGAATTGGAACTGGCCCCGACGCGTTTAGCGTCCTCCTCCTTCGCCCTGCGGATGGTCACGGATCGCCGCGACGCGTTTATTGACCTGAACGATCCTGATTGGTCAGCCATGTCCGGCGCCTTCCCGCCCGTATCCCGGTATCAATCCGGTTTTTCGTCATCACCTGCCGCGCCCGATGGCGTCAGGGCTTCGGCGATCGCCTCGGCGAGTCCGGGGATATCGCCGTGCAACAATTTTTCCGCGGCATCTGCGGAATCGCCGAGGCGACGCAGTCCGTCCAGCTTGGCCTGTTTCTCCTCGTTATGCGCGTCCCTGACTATTTCGTCCGCCAGCCGGGTTATTTCGCCTTGTTGACTGGCGCGCAAGACATCGATGTCGTGAAACAATTTGGCGTTGGCGTTCCTTGTCGCCTCCTCGAGCCTGGCCTCCTCGACCTGGTTGAGGCGGGCGGCCTCGATTCCGGCCTGGAGTTCGCGGCGGCGCTTGTCGAGCATGGTCCGGAACGGATCCCACAACACCGGTTTCAACGCGGCCGTCAAGGTGAGAAAGATGACGGCGACCATAAGCGAGGTGCCGGCTTCGAAGTCGACCGGGGGCGCGCGGCCGGTGACGGTCACGGCGTCGATTCCATTCTCCAGGAGCGCGTCGATCAGGTCCTTGTCGACCGGCAAGGCGGAATTGAACAGCGGAGCCGCGTCGGGAGGGCTTCCCGGGCGAATCACCGGGTCCCGCAACAGATAATCCCTGGCCGCCAGGGCGTGGATGGCCGACGTGTCCCGAAGCTCCATGACCAGGCCGTCATACGGGCCGAGTCGGGCGATCATGCGGCTGTAGTCATCCGAATCGAGCGGGCGCCCGGGCGAAATGAAACCGCCCTGGCCGTCGTCCCCGCTGCCGGAAGGGGAGGACGCCCGGGCGTCCTCGGGAAGCTGGTATTTGGCGTTTTCAAGGCGCATCAGACGCTGGAACTGCGCCTGACGGTCGGCGTCCCATTGGATCCTGGTCCTTCCTTCCCCAAGGATGTCGACGGAGACCAGCCGATACCGGGGAACCTGAACCTGATTCTGATACGCCACCGAAGCCCAGCAATACGCCAGAAACGCGACGAATCCGAAGGCGATGAAAACTCTACGCACGCTGCCGCCCCGTCTTGTTCATCAATGGAAGGCCAGGATGAGCGCGACCACCAGCGAGTAGATCGCGGTGGACTCGGTCACCGCCTGGCCGACAAGCATGGTCCTGAAAATCTGGGAATATTCCTCGGGCCTGCGGGCGACCGCCTCGCATGCCTTGCCGGCCGCGTATCCCTCGCCCAAACCGGGTCCGAGCGAGCCGAATCCCATACAGAATCCGGCGCCGAGCAAGGCGAACGCCTGTGTGATCGGCCCGATCAGAAGCCTTACCGTTTCCTCGTTCATTACTTTTCTCCTCCATGCCCCGCCCCGCGCCGCGGCTATCCGCGGATCAGGAGGATCAGGGCGATTATCAACGCGAAGACGCTCGGCGACTGCGCGGTCGCCGAACCGATGAAATAGGCGGATTTTATCCTTTGGCCCGCCTCCGGAACGTCGGCCAGCGACCTGCACGCCGAACATCCGATATAGGCGATTCCCACCGACGAGCCGACGGCGCCGAACCCCATGGCGATCCCGGCGCCGGCGAAACGGGCGATGCCGAGTATCTCGCCGGCGGAAATCGGAATGCTCCCCCACAACAGGGGGTCGTTGGCGCCGGACAACTGATTGAAGCCGCCGCCGTTGAGCATGAACAGGGAAATCACCAGCGCGAAGATGCCGCCGGTTTGCGTCCACGCCTGTCCGATCATCATGAGTATGGCCAGTTGCCCCTGGCTCGACGGATAGCGGGACATGCCTTCCAGGGCCTCTTTCGCGACCAGCCCCGAGCCGATCCCCGAACCGAGCGCGCCGATCCCCATGCACAGGCCCGCCGAAAGGAACATCAGGGACTGCGCGGGCGAGTTGGGCGCCTCTAGCGCCCTGCCCCCCGCGAAATACAAAAGGAAGGATACGACCAGGGCGAAGATCGCCGGAGTTTCCGTGATGGCTTGGCCGACCAGCATGTACCGGAAGAATTCCGGATCCTTGGCGGGCTGCCTGGCCATGGAGCGGAGCGACGCCCTGGCCACGTTGCCCAAGCCCAGGCCGGCGCCAAGGGCGCCAAGGCCCATTGCCAGCGCGCAGGCGATGAGAGCCGCCACGTTTGCGATGCCCATGCTTTCTCCAATCCCGCCCGGCCGAATCCGGATGGGCGGGCGCATATATTATGTCAGGCGTCGCCATGCCCCGGATCGGGATCCTCCGCCGCCTCCATTGAGATGTAAGTGGTGGCGAGCATGGTGAACACGAAAGCCTGGATGACGCCGCAGAAGACGCTGAAATAGCCATACATGCCCAGGGGCGCGACGAAATAATGCAGAAGCCCCGAAACGGTCGACATGATGATGGCGCCGCCGAAAATGTTGCCGAAGATACGGAAGCTTATGGAAATAAGCTCGGCGAGCTTCCCGACCACGTTGAGGGGGAACATCCCTATGCCTATCAGTCCGCCGGGGCTGAAATACTCCTTGAGATACCCACGAACGCCGTGGAAGCGTATCCCCGATCCGTGTCCCAGAATGACGACGAAAATTACGGCGAGGGTCAAGGGCAGAGTCAAGTCGGTGGTCGGTTCCTCGAAGGCGGGGAACTGAAATCCGGGGTTGTGGACGCCGTCGCCGTTCATATCGATGAAGGGTTCGCCCGGATCGTACAACCCGTTGTTGTTGTAATCGTTGAAGGTCTCGCCCCCGAAATGCAGGTTCGGGACCGGGAAAAGGCTCATCATGTTGCAGGCGAAGAGAAAGAGGAAGAGCGATCCGATATAGGGAAGATACCATCCCCCCCGTTTGGGACCGATGGTTTGACGGGCGAGGACGAGGAAGGTATCCACGATAGTTTCGAGGACGACTTGCCCGCGGCGCGGATGATCGCGTGAAAGATTGACGGCGAGCAGGCGGACGAGAATATACGCGGCGGCGGCGGCTATGGCGCAATGGATGATGGTGGCATGATTGAACGACATGCCCCAGAGAACGAGCGAGGGGGGATTGCGCATCCCGGCGTGAGCCGGACCGCATCCCGCCAACAGGAGGACCAATGCCGCCGGCGCCGCCTTCTTCCCCATCCGCGACATGACCTCCCCTCTATGCATCCTTCCCCTTCTCCACCGTGAAGGAAGAACGGGATTTCGCGAATAAGTTCGGTCTCAAGAACGTGTCGGCGAGGAAAATCACCCGCGGTAAAACAACGCCGGCCGCGAAAGCCCAGACGTTGAATCCGAATTTTATGGTCACGATAATCGCGACCGCAAAAAGCGCCAGCGTCCCGTAGCGGGACTTCACCTGCCGCATCGGCGCGTCCCCCTGGTGGTCCGCCATGCTTTTGACGACGCCGACGTCCAGGATTCCGAACTTGAGCAATTGCGCCGACGCGCCGGCGACAAACCCGCCGAACAGGGCGTAATCGCCGTGCGCGAGAAGGAGAAGTCCCAGCGAGACGGAGGCCGAAACCGCAGTCAAAAGAATCAGCATCCGCCGGTGATAGGCCAGGAACTCCCGCAATCCATCCGGCAACGTCCCCGTCGACCCCACTTCGTCCGCCATGCCCGTCCATTCATTCTCGGAAGGTTTTTCCCAAAACTGGAAAACCTGAATTTCGCCTGTGCCGCAAGGGTTGCCATTTTTACAAATTGGGTATTCGGAGGTTTGAAGGCCCAATTCGCAAAAGTTCAATTGCAACGACAGCATACTCCTTTTCTTTGCAATATTCTCCAATTTTTTGCAATATTCTTTCTGTGGACTTTCGGAGTGAAGCAATCATCGCGGGAAAGAGCGATAGCCGGCAACGCCCACGCGTCCAGGATCACCGGCGTCATTCAACACCCGCTTCGACACCGCGCCGTTTTCCGGCTATAAACTGATCCCCGGAATAGCCCTTTGAAGCCGAAGTCTCGCCAAACGGCGATTAAACCGCCAATCGCCGTTTGGCAAAAATCTAAAACGCCTGCGCCGCAAGGATTGTGATTGTCGCAAATTGGGCATTCGGCGGTTTGAATGCCCAATTCGCAAAACTCCAGATCTTAAGCTGGTGGGCGATGCTGGACTCGAACCGGCGGCCTCTTGCTTGTAAGGCAAGCGCTCCAACCAACTGAGCTAATCGCCCGGAATGGAAGCTATTATAGCGGCGGGAACCGGAAAGTCGACTTTCAAAAGTCAACGAAAAGTAAAGTTGTGGCGTTTTACTCCGGATTTGGGCATAATGTTTGTCCTATGGGCGCCAAACCGCGCGAAAGGGCTGAAATGGGCAAAGAGGGAAATCGCTTTCGCGGCACCACCATCCTCGCCGTCAGGCGCGACGGCAAGGTCGCGATCGGCGGCGACGGGCAGGTGACTTTGGGACAGATGATGTTCAAGGGCACGGCGAGAAAGATACGTTCGCTCGCCGACGGAAAGGTAAAGGTCGGCTTCGCCGGTTCGGCGGCCGACGCGTTCGCCCTGCTCGAGCGGTTCGAGAAAAAACTGTCCGAATACCATAACAATGTGCTGCGCGCCGCCATCGAAATGGCCAAGGAATGGCGGACCGACCGGGTGTTGCGCAGGCTTGAAAGCAGCATCATCGCCGTCGACCATGAAAAACTTCTGCTTATCGGCGGCGGCGGCGACGTCATCGAACCCGACGACGACGTCATCGCCATCGGTTCCGGCGGCGGCTACGCCACTGCGGCGGCGCGGGCGCTCATGGCGCATACCGGCCTTTCGGCCGGGGAGATTGTGAAAAGCGCCCTGACCATAGCGGGTGAAATATGCATTTACACCAACCGGGACATTGTGGTGGAAACGATCGGCGGAGAAGGATGAACAGGCAATTGCGCTTGAAGCCGCCTTTTGAAGGAAATGGTGAAAGCCGCGTCAGGCGCTTACCGAAACTTTTCGTCCGTCGGCGAAAGCCAGGTCGATGAACGCCGGCCGTTCGTCCTCGCGGAAATCCCGGGCGACGGTTGCGACGATATTTTCGCGGAGTTGTTCCCAGTTCGCGGCCTCGGTGTACACGGCCCAATCAAGTCCATGGGCCATGAAACAGCCGTTCTCTCCCTGATTGACGAAAAAGACCAATTTGTCCACGGCACCCTCCTCCCCGGGCGAACCCCCGCCCTTGCTTCAATTATCGGCCGGACGGCGAAAAACTTGATTCCTCCCCGCCCCGGTTTTTCGGCATTGCCCGCGATCCGTCGCGCGCTACAATGCACCCGGGCGGACGCCGGCGCCGCGCGTCCGCGAAGGCGTATTTCTTTCGGCAGACGATCGAGGAGAAGACATGACCGGCCGGGAACGCATTCTGCTCGCCCTTGACGGAACGCCCACCGACTTTGTCGCCCGCACGCCCATCCTCATGCGCTTCGGCGCGGAGTATATCGGATCCAATTACGGCGCGTTCGCTTCGGACTTCAACACGCTGGTCGAGGCGACGTATAGGACCGCCGTCGATTTCGGCTACGACCAGGTCAGCGTCATATCCGATCCTTACCGGGAGACGCAAGGATTCGGCGCGGAAATCCAATTCGTGGTCGACGGCGTGCCGCGCTGCGTCAAGCATCCCCTGGAGGACGATCCCGACCTCGACCGGCTGCTCAAGCCGGATCCGCTCAGGTCGGAGCGGATGCTCGACCGGGTTCGCGCGGTGGAAAAGCTGAAAAGAATCGCAAGCGACTATTCCATCCTCGGCTGGGTGGAAGGTCCCGCCGCCGAGGCGACCGACCTGCGCAACGCCGAACCCTTCCTCGTCGACCTCATCGACGACGAGGACTACGCCTGCGAGCTCATGGATATCGCGACCGAAACCGCGATCAATTTCGCGCGCGCCCAAGTGGAGGCCGGAGCCGACATGATCGGCATGGGGGACGCCATCGCCAGCCAAGTTGGCCCGGCGATTTACGAGGAACTCATCCAGCCGCGCGAAAAGCGGATCGTCGACGCGGTGAAGGCCATGGGCCGCCAGGTGAAAATCCACATTTGCGGCGACATTACCGCGCTCCTGCCCGGCTTGGCCGACGTCGCGCCGCAGGTTCTCGATTGCGACCACATGGTGAGCCTTGAAAAGGCGCGGCGGATCATGCCGGCGGGGACGATTCTCACCGGAAACCTCGATCCCGCCAACGACGTGCTGTTCGGCGATCCAAAGTCGATCCGCCGAAAGCTGGAGCGGGCGTACCGCGAGGCGGGCAATCCGTATTTCGTGAACGCGGGCTGCGAAATACCCTCCGGAACCCCCGCGGAAAACCTTAGGGCGCTGTGCGAACCGCTGGCGTATCGGCCCTGAGGCCGGCCGGGCGCCGTGGAGCGTTTTTTTCCAAAAGTCCACAACTGGCGGAGGCGTAGAATGGGCTGGACCGGAACCTTCCTTTCCCTCGAAGGCGTGGACGGCGCGGGCAAATCGCTGCAGCTGCGGCTGCTGGCCGAGTTTTTCCAACGCAACGGACGCCAGACCTGGACGACGCATTTCCCGCGCACCGACGTCAAGCCGTATGGCGAAATGATCGCCGCATACCTGCGCGGCGAATACGGTGAACTCGATTCCGTCGCGCCGAAACTGGCCGCCCTGCTCTACGCCCTGGATCGGCGCGAGGCGGCCGCCGATCTGCGCTCGCGGCTCGCGGCGGCGACGACGGTGATCGTCGACCGCTACGTTCATTCCAATATAGCCTATCAATGCGCCAGAATTCCAGACGCCGCGGCGCGTTCGTCGCTGGCGCGGTGGATCGAGGAATTGGAATATGTTCATCACGCCTTGCCCCGCCCCGATTTGTCGCTGTTTCTGGACGCTCCGCTCGCGTTTTCCCTAAGAACCGTCGCCGGCGGGCGGGCGGGCGGCGACCGGGAATATCTTCGCGGCGGGAAGGATATCCATGAAACGCGGGAAGGTTATCAGGAGAAGGCGCGGCAAGCGTTCCTGGATTTCGCGCGGGAGCGCCCGACCGAACTGGCGGTCATCGATTGCGGCGACCAGCGGGGGGGGATGGCGCAACCGGCCGTCATTCACAGCCGGATCGTCGACGCCCTCCGCTACTATGGCATCACCAGCCGGTAAAGGTCCGGAGATCGGGGAGTGGGCAAAACTTTCGCTTTCATCCTTCGGGGGGTGACGCTTCCCGAGGGACTTCCGGAGACGGAACTGGTCGCCCGCGCCGCGCGCCGACTCGGCTGCGAAACAAGGGATATACTCGACTGCCGGCCGGTGCGCCGCTCCCGGGACGCGCGCCGCCGCAACAAAAGGCCGCTGTGGGTCTACCAGCTGCGCCTGGCGATGCCCCTTTCGTGGCGCAAGAGAATATTGGCCATGTCCGGTTTGGACCTGACTCCGGAGCCGCGAACGCTTCGCCCGTCGGGGGAAGCGTTTTCGCCGCCCGATTCCCGGCGTTCCGCCAACCGCCCGGTGGTGGTCGGCGCCGGACCGGCCGGCTTATTCGCCGCGCTGCGCCTTGCCCGCGAAGGGTGGAAACCGATCCTCGTCGAACGGGGCGACCCCGCCGGGGATCGCCGGACGCAAGTCGCCGCCTTCTGGCGGTCCGGAACGCTCGACCCGGAATCGAATGTGCTTTTCGGGGCCGGCGGTTCCGGGTTGTTCTCGGACGGGAAGCTCAATACGCGGCACAAGGATCGGGAGGGCCGGTGCGAGGTTCTTTCCGAACTGATCCGCGCCGGCGCGCCGGAAAGCGTGCTGGTCGATGCCGAACCCCATATCGGCAGCGACCTGCTCGAGCCGCTGGTGACGCGGTTGACGGAGATGATCGCCGACTTGGGAGGGGAAACGCGTTTCCGCCGACGCCTCTCCGACCTGCTGCTCGAAAAGGGGCGGTTGCGGGGAATCGGCCTCGACTCCCCCTCGGGTGGGGAGACGGTCGAAACCTCGTTCTGCGTGCTCGCCACCGGCCATAGCGCCAGGGACGTCTACTCCCTCCTCTCCGGAGTCGGCGCGGCGCTCGAGCCGAAGCCGTTCGCCGTCGGCCTCCGCATGGAAATGCCCCAGGACGCGATCAACGCCTCCCAGCGGGGCGACCGGACCAACGGGGGATTCGCCGCGTCCTTCCGGATATCCCGCCCGCCCCGCGGGGACGAACGGGCCTGCTATACCTTCTGCATGTGCCCCGGAGGCATGGTCATTCCGTGCGCGTCGGAACCGGGCTGCCTGGCGGTGAACGGGATGAGCTATCACGCGCGCGCCGGCGATTGGGGCAACGCGGCGTTCCTCGTGCCGGTGACGGCGGCGGATTTCGAAGCGTCCGGGACGGATGTCCCGCCCGCCCTCTCCGGCGTTTCCTTTCAACGTCGCTGGGAAAAGGAAAGCTTCGCCGCGGGCGCGCCCGGGGGCGATTATGCGGTTCCCGCCTCCCGGCTCGCGGACTTCCTGGCTGGGAGGCGCGGGGACATTCCAGAACGGCGCGGCGTCGACCGCGCGGCCGCGGCCAATCTCTCGCGCCTGCTGCCGGAAGAAATCGTTTTCACGCTCAGGATAGTCCTTCCCGAACTTCTCGGAAAGCTCCGGCGCGTCGATCCGGACGCCGTCCTCCTCTATGGCGTGGAAACGAGAACCAGCAGTCCGGTGCGGATACTCCGTACGAATTACGGCGAATCCACAGTCATAGGCGGACTTTTCCCCGCCGGGGAGGGGTCGGGTTACGCTGGCGGCATCATGACTTCCGCCCTCGACGGTTGGCGCGCCGCCGAAAACCTCATGCGCCGCGTGTCGACCCGCCGCTGACGCGGCGGCGGCGTCTAACGCCCGATTTTCTTTAAAAGTACACTCCAAGGACAGCCGCGTCCGGAGGAGCGAGTCGTCGCGAGATCTTCGGTCGCATCAATCCTCTCCGCGTTCTCCAGTACCGCACATGCGGACGATCCTCGGGACGAATCGCGCGACCACCTCCACCAAATCCCGCTGTTGGCGCATGACCTCGTCGATATCCTTGTACGCCAAGGGGCATTCGTCGACGCCGGCGGAAAGGAGGGTGACGCCGCGCCCGGCAAGGAAGGCCTTCATGTCGTTTTTCGTGAAACGCTGGCGCGCCGCCTTGCGGCTCATGCAACGTCCTGCGCCATGGGCGGCGGAAGCGAGCGCTTCGGCGTTTCCCTTGCCGCGAACGACATAACCCGGCGTCCCCATCGTGCCGGGAATTACGCCCAGCACGCCGGCCGGTGCCGGCGTCGCGCCCTTGCGGTGCACCACCACGTCCCGGCCGAAGTGCGTTTCCTTCCATGCGAAATTGTGGTGGTTTTCCACATCGGCCAAAACGTCGGCCTTGAGATTCCCGGCGATGGCGCGGTGAATCAGCTCGTGGCAGGCGGCGGAATACTTGCCCATCAACAGCATGGAATCCCAGTATTCGCGCCCTTCCCGCGAATCAAGCTCAAACCAGGCCAGGCGCTTTTGCTCCGGCGGCAACTCCGGATGCATGGTGGCGGCAAGCCGGGAGTAGTGGGTGGCGATCGCGCCGCCCGTCCCCCTGGAGCCGGAATGCGAAAGCAGCGCCAAATATTCGCCCGCCGGCAGTTCGCCGCCGTGGCGACCGGCTTTCCCGGGATCGCTCCACAAGCGCGCCGGCCGCTCCAGCGTCAATACGCCGAATTCGACGAAATGGTTCCCCGATCCGGAGGTACCGAGTTGGTCCCAGGCCTTGTTCTTGTTCTGAAGGACGACGGGTGAAACGGTCCAGTCCTCGTCCAGCACCGGATGTTCGCACCTGCGGCGCATTTTCGATCCGACGCCGAAGACGGTCTCGCGCAGCAAGGCGTTCCTCAGCTTTTCCGCCTGGCCGGTCAAGGCGGAAACCGGCAGGTCGAGAACGGTCAGCTTCATCCGGCAGGCGATGTCCATGCCCACCGCATAGGGAATGACCGCGTTGTCGGTCGCCAGGACGCCGCCGATGGGCAGGCCGTAACCTTGGTGCGCGTCCGGCATCAGCGCCGCCGCCGCCGTTACCGGCAGGGCGCGGGCGTTTTCCATTTGCTTGAGGGCGCCCTCCTCGATATCGGCTCCCCACTGGCGGTACGGCATCTCGCTCATGACGGTTTCCCCTTAGGACGTGTAAAAAAACAACGTTTACGCCGGCGCGCATGGTTTGCAGTTTGCTCAATGCTTTTTCTCGCGGAAGCGTAAACTTTATTTATTTCCGCACACTTAGTGGACTTTTGGAGAGAATCAAACAAACCGCCGTTTGATTCTCTCCAAAGTTTCTTGGGTTTACATTTTGTGTCGGGAATTATTGCAAGGTCGGCGCTATCGCCCGACAGGGCGAAAAATCAACCCATTGGCCCGTAAGCAGTAACAGCTTTGGAGGAAATCGAGCGGTGGTTGGCCCGATTTTCTCCAAAAGTCCACTTAAAGCAACAACGTAGAAACCGGGCGAACTGTCCACGGACAGTCCGCCTTTTCACATTGTGGGCCTTATAATTCCACCGGACGCTCGAGAAGCGCCTTGACGTCGCCGGTGAAGCGGGCGGCGAGCGCTCCGTCTATGGTGCGGTGATCGGCGGACAGCGTGATCTTCGCGCGCGGCCGGACGACGATGGCGCCGTCCATCACCGCCGGCGCGTCCCGCACCTTGCCGACCGCGAGGATGGCCGCTTCGCCCGGGTTGACGATGGCGGTGAATTCGTCCACCTCGTACCCGCCCAGGTAGGACACGCTGAACACGCCGCCCGAGCAGTCCTCCGGGCGCAGTTCCCCGCGCCTGGCCCTGGCGGCGAGCGCCCGCGTCTCGGCCGCGACCTCCACGAGGCTCTTCCGGTCCGCGTTTCTCACCACCGGCACCACCAGCCCGTCGTCCGGCAGCGCCGCGGCGAAGCCGATGTTCACCGCGTCCCGCGGCTGGAACGCCCCGCGCAGGAAAACGCCGAGCAGCCGGGGATTTTTGCGCAACGCCAGCGCGCAGGCCCTGATCGCCATGTCGTTGAAGGTCGCCTTTTTTCCCCCGCTTTTCAGGGTCAGCCGCAGTTCGCCGCAGGCTGTCATGTCGACGACCGAGGTGAGATGGAAGGCGGGTATGAAGCGCTTCGACATGGCCATGCGCCGGGCGATCACCGAGCGCGCGCCGCCGAGCGGCTCCGGGGCGGCGCCGCGAACGTCGATCTCCGACCAGTCGAACTCGGTCCCGTCGTCGGCGGGCGAAGGGGAACCTTTTCCCGGCGCGTCCGGGAGGGGATCGTCCGCGCTTTCGGTCAACAACGCGACCGCATCGTTCGGCCGGAGGCGTTCGCCCTCCGCCGCCAGGATGCGCCGAAGGACGCCCCCGATTCCCGCCTTGCGGGCGACGACCGCCTTGTCCACCTCGTAACGGTACAGATCGTCGTCCGCGCGCACCGTATCGCCGATGGCGACCAGCCATTCGACCATGACCGCGTCGGGAACGGGACCAGCCTCCCCCGCCGAATGCCGCACTTCGACGATCATGCGCCGCCCCCGGAACGGGAGGCGTAGCGCAGGAAGGCGGCGGGGAGGCGCTCGATCATGTCGGACGCGATAAGGCCGTGCACGCCCTTTTCCGCAAGAGCGATATCGCCGGCAAGCCCGTGGAGGTGGACCCCCAACCGGGCGGCCGCGCCGGGCTTGAGCCCCTGCCCGACCAGCGCGGCGATCACCCCGCAGAGGACGTCGCCGGAACCGGCGGTGGCCATGCCCGGGTTGCCGCTGTCGTTCTCGTAGACGCCGGCGGCGTCGGCCACCAGGGTGCGCGAACCCTTGAGGGCGACGACGGCCCCGGAGAATTTCGCGTATTTCACCGCGAAATCGCGGCGCTTTTCCTGCACCTGGCGCACGGTTTTTCCGGTGAGCCTGGCCATCTCGCCCGGGTGCGGGGTGATGATGGTCGCGCCCTGGCGCTTGCGGATGGTCATGACGTCGTCGCCGACGGCGGACAGCGCGCCGCCGTCGAGAATCAAGGCGGGGAATATCTCGGGTATGAGCAGCCGCATCAATTCGCCGGTCTCGCCCGCCACCGGCAATCCGGGACCGAGGATGACGCAATCGGTCTCGCGGGCGGCCTCGACGAGGATTTCACGCGCCTCCATGCCCGGAGCCCCGGACTGGGTCTCCGGAATCGGCAGCGTCATGACTTCAAGGGACATCGTCTCGGCGACGGGATTGAGGGATTTAGGCACCGCCCAGAGCACGACTCCGGCGCCCGAACGCATGGCGCTTTTCGCCGCCATGCAACCGGCGCCGCTCATGCCCACGGAACCGGCTATAACCAGGATTCGGCCGCACTGCCCCTTGTGCGTTCCGGCGTCCCTTTGGGGCAAGGGCGCGAGCCCGTTTTCAAGCGCTTCCGCCGTCATGATGAACCTCGCACGCCGTCATCCCGCCCGGCAAGCCTTCGCCGGGGCCGGTTATCACTTCCCCCGCCGATCCCGCCTCTTCCTCGCCGCATCCTCGATCCTGCGGCGCTCGAGCTCCCGCGCCCGCATCCTTCTGCGGCGCTTTTCCCGCACCACCTCGTCGTTGAAGACGATCCTGATCAGATACGCGAACCAGAGAAACGCCGCGAACAGCATTCCGAGGGAAACGCTCACCCATGTGAACAGGCCGCTCATCGCCTAGTTTCGCCTTTTCGCTTCCCGACCAACCGCTCGGCCGGCGCGCCGTCAACCTTCGCCGTATTGTACACGCCGGCCTCCTGTTGGCAAGTATTTATGCGGACTTTCGAGTGGGCTTTTGGAGAAAATCAAACAAACCATCTCCTGGAACCGCTCAAGGGAGATTTCCATGCGCAGGCACCGTTAAAAAAACCGGGCGACGCGCAAGAATCCCTTGACAAACATTTGACGAAATGTATTATATATCTCGCACGGATATTCCGGGACGGGGATATCCGTGGACTTTTGAAGGAAATCAAACAAACCGCTGTTTGATTTCCTTCAAAGTTTCGGGGCGTTCGTTTCAGCTTCGCTTTTTTGCAATGTCGCGGGTTTGGGTCGAGTTGACGAAAAAACAACCCATTGAAGCGAAAGCGGTTGAATTTTTAAAGGAAATCGGGCGGCGGTTGGCCCGATTTCCTTTAAAAGTCGACTATCCGCGAGTTTTTGAAAAGGGCGACTAGCTCAGTTGGCTAGAGCACCAGCTCGACAAGCTGGGGGTCACTGGTTCGAACCCAGTGTCGCCCACCATAGTTCACTCGCCGGCGCAAGCGGATTTCAGCTTGTCGGTTTAACGCCGCCCGGAGTGGGAGCGCCCTCCCTTCCCCGGGTTGAACAGCGGAGCGCCAAGGCCGCGAAAAAGGGTGCAAGCGATTCGGTCCGGGGATGGACGCCCATTCCCTTGCCGGGAAGCCGGGTATCGGCTTCCCGAAAACCATATCCTTGCCCCGTTCGCCGCGCCCCGCTTTTCGCCGGGGCAGGTTTTTAGCAAAGGGGCCGGATATGATTCATGTTACCCTGCCGGACGGCAAGTCCGTCGCCATGGAGCGGCCTTCGGCGTTATCCGCTGTCGCGGAGAAGGTTTCCGGAGATCTCGCGAAGCGCGCCCTCACCGCCGAGGTCGACGGAGCGATGCGCGACCTTTCCTTCGTCCTCGACCATGACGCGACGGTCCGCTTCGTCGCCTCAGACACCCCGGAGGGCCTCGCCCAGATCCGTCATTCCGCCGCCCACGTGCTTGCGGAAGCGATCCTCGAATTGTTCCCCGGCGCCAAGTTCGCATACGGCCCGGCGGTCGAGGACGGCTTCTATTACGACGTCGATTCGCCGGTCGCCATCACGGAAGGCGATCTCCCGACGATCGAAAAGGCGATGCGGAAGATCGTCAAGGCGGACCGTCCCTTCGTGCGGCGCGAACTCACCCGCGCCGAGGCGGAAAAACAATACGCCGGCGACGAGTACAAGCTGGACAACATCGCCCGCGCCGACGGCGACGTCATCAGCTTCTACGAGCAGGGCAAGTTTTCCGATCTCTGCCGCGGTCCGCATGTCCCGTCCACCGGCAGGATCGGCGCGGTGAAGGTCATGAGCCTCGCCGGCGCGTACTGGCACGGCGACGCCGCCAACCATCAACTGACCCGCGTCTACGGCACCGCCTTCCCGACCCGCGAGGAGCTCGACCAGCACCTCGAAAAGCTGGAAGCGGCGAAAAAGCGCGACCACCGCCATCTCGGCAGGCAACTCTCCCTCTTCTCCACCGAGCAGGACATCGGCCCCGGCCTCATCCTCTGGCATCCGAACGGCGCGATGATCCGCCACCAGGTCGAGGAATTCTGGAAAGAGGAGCACCTCAAGCGCGGCTACCAGTTCCTTTACACCCCGCACATCGCCTCGGAAGCGGTCTACCGGCGTTCGGGGCATCTCCAGAATTACGGCGACATGATGTACAGCCCCATGGACATCGACGGCCAGCCCTACCGGGTCAAGCCGATGAACTGCCCCGGGCATATCCTTATCTACAATTCCGGCGTGCACAGCTATCGCGACCTTCCGCTCCGGTGGTGCGAACTCGGCACCGTCTATCGCTACGAGCCGTCCGGCACGCTCCACGGCATGCTTCGGGTGCGCGGCTTCACCCAGGACGATTCGCACATTTTCTGCACCCCCGAGCAGACGGAAAGCGAGATCAACCGCGTTCTCGACCTTATGGAACACATGATGAAGGTCTTCGGCTACGAGTACAAGGCTTTTCTCGCCACCCGCCCGGCCAAATCCATCGGCAGCGACGGCCAGTGGGAAATGGCGGAGCGCGCCCTTGAGGCGGTGCTCGAAAAGCGCGGCCTGCCCTACGAAGTCGACGCCGGCGGCGGCGTCTTCTATGGCCCGAAGATCGACATCAAGCTGGTGGACGCGCTGGGCCGCGAGTGGCAGGGACCGACCACCCAGCTCGATTTCAACCTGCCGGAACGCTTCAACGTCGAATACGTCGGCGCGGACAACGAGCGCCACAAGGTGGTGATGCTGCACCGCACCGTTCTCGGTTCCATGGAACGGTTCGTCGGCGGTTTGGTCGAGCATTTCGGCGGCGATTTCCCGCTCTGGCTCGCTCCGCAACAGGTTCGGGTTCTTCCGGTCACCGACGCGTCCATTCCGTATGGACGGGAAATACTCGCCAAACTTCGCGCCCGCGGCCTGCGGGCGGACATTGACGAACGCGGCGACAAAATCGGCGCGAAAATCCGCGAAGGCGAATTGCGGAAGATCCCGGTCCTTCTCGTCGTCGGCGAAAAGGAACGCGGGAGCGACTGCGCCTCGGTGCGCCGGCGCCTGGTGGGCGATCGGGGCATGGAAAAAATCGACGCCGTCATCGAGGAGTTGGTCGCGGAGAACGCCGGGAGGCGCTTGCCGCCGAAGGCGGTCGACGGCCAGCGATAGTTCGATCCGGGCAGGCGTCCGCGCGCGCGCGGACGCGGTCCGCGGGGAGGGGAATCAGGGTGGTCTTCCTCAACCGGGCGAACACGGCGGGTTCGACGGCGCGGGAGGCCGACAGGGAGGCTCAATGACCAGCGGAGGCAAAAGGGAACTCAGGCTTAACGAGCAGATCCGCGCGGACCAGGTAAGACTGATCGGGGAGGATGGCGAACCGATAGGGATCGTGAGTCTGGGCGCGGCCCAGGAGCGGGCGAGGACGGCGGAACTGGACTTGGTCGAGATTTCGCCCACCGCGCAGCCTCCGGTTTGCCGAATCATGGATTTCGGCAAATACAAGTACCAGATGGCCAAACGCGAGCACGAGCAGAAGCGCAAGCATCAGGCTTCGGAACTGAAGCAGCTCAGGATCAAGTCGTTCCGCATCGAAGCCCACGACGTGGCCATCAAGCGCAACAAGGCGAGGCAATTTATCGAAGGCGGAAACCGGGTGCTGTTCACCATGATGTTCCGCTCCCGCGAGCACTCCCACGCCGACCTCGGCGAGGCTCTGCTTCTCGAGCAGTTCGCGAAACCGCTTTCGGACGTGGCGAAGATGGACAGCCGCCCCCGCAAGGACGGCAAGAAGATGACGATGACCCTCGCTCCGCTGCCCAACCTCAAGCAGCTTCTCGCGGCGCGCGAGAAGGAGGAGGAGCGGAAGAAGGCGGAGGAAGCCCGCCGCAAGGCCGAGGAAGAGGCCGAGCGCAATCTGGAGCGCATCACCCGTATCCTCCCCAAGAGCGATGAAGAGGATGCCGACATCGAGGATGACGGGGAAGACGACGACTGAGACGGTTTTCAGATTCCAAACATCCCCGCCCGCGGGCGGGAGCGGCAAGCGGAAAGGACAGAGAATGCCGAAACAGAAACCATGCAAGGGATTGGTTAATCGCGTCCGGGTCACGGTGAACGGAAAGGTGATGGCCAAGGGGGCCGGCGGCCGCCACAAGCGCGTCAGGAAGTCCCCGGCGCAAAAGCGCCGGTTGGCGAAGATCCGCCCACTGGAAAAACAGGCGGTGAAGCAGATCCGCGCCGGTTTGGGACTGATTTAGCGGGAAAGGGGAGGTGAGGCCGGTTCGCGCCGGTCGCGGAAAGACGCATTCGAGGCGATTTCGCTCGCTACGCCCGGTGCACCGAATCCGGTGCGGCGTGGCGCTCAAATACGAAGGAGCAATCAATGTCCCGATCACTGACCGGCGTAGCGCAACATAAAAAGCGTATGGCCGCCATGAAGAAGGCCAAAGGGTATGTCGGCGGCCGCAGCAAACTGCGCCGCATCGCCCAGGGCGCCGTGATCAAGGCCGAGGCGAGGGCGACCTGCGACCGCCGCAAGCGCAAAGGCGACTTCCGCCGCCTGTGGATCACCCGCATCTCCGCCGCCGTTCGCCAGGCCGGCATGTCCTACAGCCGCTTCATCGAGGGCGTCGCCAAGGCCAGGATCGAACTTGACCGCAAGACCCTGTCCGAACTCGCGATCCACGAGCCCGAAGCGTTTCAGCTTGTCGTCGCCAAGGCCAAGGCCGCGTTGACCTAGCCTTTGTCCGTAATTGCGCCATGCGATTACGGCGACCGCTTCCGCATGCCAAGAGAGATCGCCATGGAACGATTGATTCTCGCCCACGACCTTGGGACCTCCGGGATCAAGGCTTCGCTGTTTTGTGAAAACGGGGAGCTTCTGGAAAGCGCCGCCCATTCCTATCCGTCGGAGTTTTCGCCTGGCGGCCGGGCCGAGCAGGACCCGGAGGACTGGTGGCGGGCCGCATGCGCCGCGACGAGGGAATTGTGCGGTCGGCACGGAGCCGACCGGGTGTCCGCCATCGCCGCGAGCGGCATGATGATGGGTTGCCTGTGCGTCGACGGAAACGGCGTTCCCCTCCGCAAGCATATCCTGTACTGCGACCAGCGCTCCACCGCCCAGGCGGAACGGTTCACCGAGCGGGCCGGGGAATGGGAAATCTACAAAATCAGCGGCAACCGGCCGAGCGCCTCCTACTGCGCGGCGAAGTACATGTGGGTCAAGGAAAACCAGCCCGATATTTATCGAAACACCCACAAACTCGTCAACGCCAAGGATTACCTGAATTTCCGCCTGACCGGCAAGATCGCGACCGATCCCACCGACGCGTCCGGCACCAACCTGTACGACCTCCTTTCCGGATCCTGGTCGGGGAAAATGCTCGACGCGGCCGGCCTGGACGGGGAGCTGCTTCCGGAGATCGCGCCCTCTACCGCCGTGCTTGGCGAATTGACCCGCGCGGCGGCGGAAGCGCTCGGGCTGCGGCCCGGCATTCCGGTCATGACCGGGGCGGCCGACGGCGTGTGCGCCAGCGTCGGCGTCGGCTGCGTCAAACCCGGCGCGATCTACAACTACATCGGCTCTTCCTCGTGGATCGCCGCGGCCGCCGACGAACCGGTGTACGATCCGAAAATGCGCACCATAACCTTCGCCCACGCTGCCCCGGGCGTGTTCAACCCCATGGGCATCATGCAGGTGGCCGGGGGCGCGTATTCCTGGCTCCGCGACGAGATATGCCGCGCCGAATCGCTCGAAGCGGAGGAAAAGGGGCGGAACGTCTACGAATTGCTGGACGCGCTCGCCGCCGAATCGCCGCCCGGCGCGAACGGAGTCTTATTCCTGCCCTACCTCCTCGGCGAGCGGACCCCGCACTGGGATCCCCTGGCCCGCGCCGCTTTTGTCGGCATGGGAATGGCCAACGGCCGCGCCGACCTGGTCCGTTCCGTGCTCGAGGGCGTGGCGTACAATCTTTCAATCACCGTGGACATCTTCCGCGAAATGGGCGGGGAATTGAAGGAAATGCCGGTTATCGGCGGCGGGGCGAAGGGCGGGCTGTGGAGGCAAATTCTCGCCGACGTCTACGACCTCGACGTGCTATTGCCGAACTACCTGGAAGAGGCGACCTCTATCGGCGCGGCCATTGTGGCCGGCGTCGGCGCCGGGATATTCCCCGACCTGTCGGCAGCGGACAGGTTTATCAAAATCGTGGACCGGCTCGCCCCGATCGTTGAAAACCAGCCCACATACCGCCGCCGAAAGGAAAACTTCCTGGCGGTCTACGAGGCGCTCAAGCCGGTGTTTCCGAAACTTGTTTGCGAGTCCCCGCTGTAAGCGGACTTTTGAAGGAAATCAATCGAACCGCCGATTGATTTCCTTCTAAGTTTCAGGGCGTCCGTTTCAGAACCGTTTTTTTTGCACCGCCGCCGGTTTGGATCGAGTTGACGAAAAAACAACCCATTGAAACGAAAGCGGTTTAATCTTTAAAGGAAATCGGGCGGCGGTTGGCCCGATTTCCTTTAAAAGTCGACTAGAAGTTGCTGGCGTAGCTCATCGTTGGTTGCAACACCGGTTCGGACGCGGGGATAGGCATGCCGAGGCGGATCATCTCCTTCTTCACCTCGACGATTTCACGCCGCCACTTCAGCCTTCCTTCGAACCCGATGACATTCTTGTACATCATTTCCGCTCGACGAAGCTCCCTCTCCAAGGCGCGCATGCGATCGGTGTCGTCGCGGTGCTGGGTCTTTTGCCCGCTATTTTTCGCTCCCGCCGCTTCCTTTTGGGTGTAAATCTTTCCCTTTCGCCAAATCTGTCCATAATGTTTGCGACAGTACCCTTTGGCATGAACCCGGTTGTCGCAGCCCTGGACCATGCATTTGCTTTCGTGCGCCATAGTGATGTTTTCCCTTATATAAACGCAAGGCGTCAATGCATTTCCTCATGCGTTCATCGGAGCGCCGATTCCGTAATCCGTTACAGTCGACCATTAAAGGAAATCGGGCCAACCGCCGCCCGATTTCCTTTAATGATTCAACCGCTTTCGTTTCAATGGGTTGTTTTTTCGTCAACTCGACCCGAACCAGCGACGTCGCAAAAAAAGCAGCGCTGAGACGAACGTTCTGAAACTTTGAAGAAAATCAATCGGAGGTTCGATTGATTTTCTTCAAAAATCCACTTAGTGGACTTTTGGAGGAAATCGGGCCAACCACCGCCCGATTTCCTCCAAAGATGTTACCGCTTACGGACCAATTGGTTGATTTTTCGTCAGGTCGGGCAATACCGCCGACCTTGCAATAATTCCCGACGCAAAATGTAAACCCAAGAAACTTTGGAGAGAATCAAACGGCGGTTTGTTTGATTTTCTCCAAAAGTCCACGTTCAGTCCCTTACCCTTTCACCGCGCTTCCGACCACGGACTGGATGAACCAGCGCTGGAAGGCGAGGTAGATGACGAGTATGGGCAGCGAGATAATTACGGAGAACGCCATGAGGTTGCCCCAGATCGGCGGCGGCGTGCTGAAAAACGACGCCAGCGCCAGCGCCACGGGCCGGACGCCGGTATCGCGGGTCGCCATGAGCGGCCACAGGTAGCTGTTCCAGTATTCGAGGCTTTGGAGGATCGCCACCGTCGAGACGGTCGGCAGGGACAGGGGCATGATTACCTTCCAGTATATCTGGAGCGGGCTCGCGCCCTCGACGAGCGCCGCCTCGTCCAGTTCCCTGGGCAGCTTGGCGAAAAACTGGTAGAAAAGGTAAATGGAAAACGGGTGCGCGATGAAAGGGATGATCTGCACCGTCAGGGTGTCGAGCAGATCCAGGCGATTGACGAGCAGGAGCAGCGGGACCGCCAACGCCTCGGCCGGGATGATGATCAGCGACACTGTCACCGCGAGGATCGCGCCCCGGCCGCGAAACTTGAGCCGCGCGAGGGCGTAAGCGCAGAGGGAGTTCACGAACACCCCGAAAAAGACGATGCCGGTGATGACGGCGAACGAATTGCGCAGGAACAGCAGCACCGGCGCGTGCGGGTCCCCGATCACCTCGCGATAGTTCGCGAGACTGATCCCGGACAGCGCCACCCAGAACGCCCTGAGGCTGCCGAAATCGAGCATGATCTGGTTTTCGTCGCTCTTGAGGGAACTGGCGATCAGCAGCCACAGCGGTCCGAGAACCGCCAGCAACATGACGATGGCGATGGCGGCCAGCAACGTTTTTTCCGTCGTCGTTTTCATGAACGGCCCTCCCGGTCCTCTTTGAGAAGCAGCCGCTGCGCCATGCTGACGGCGAAGACGACGATGAAGAACACCACCGCCACCGCCGCCGCCTGGCCGACCCTGCCGCGCGAGAAGCCGATTTCGTACAGGTAGCGGGTCACGGTGTTGGTCGACCCCCGCGGGCCGCCCTGGGTGAGCACGTGAACCTGGGTGAACAGTTTGAAGGCGGCGATGGTGGTGGTGACGAGAACGAAAATATGCGTGTTTCTCAGGCCCGGCATGGTGATGTGCCGGAATTCGCCCCAGCGGCCCGCCCCTTCGATTCGGGCCGCCTCGTACAATTCCGGATTGATGCTTTGCAACCCCGCGAGATAGATTACCATCTGGAAGCCGAACCCCTGCCATGCGGAAAGCGCGATGATGGACGGGAGCGCCGTGCTCTCGTTCTGCAGCCAGTCCACCGGACCGGCCGCGCCGAAGGTGACGAACGACAGGAGCTGGTTGAAAAATCCGTCCAGGCGGAACAGGCAAGCCCAGGCGATGGACACCACGACCATCGGAACGACGGTGGGCAGGAAATAGACGCCGCGAAGAACGTTTCTCGCGGGCAGGCGCGCGTTCACCAGCATCGCCATCGCCAGGGCGATCCCGGACTGGAGCGGAGTGACGGCGACGGCGAACAGGGCGGTGTTCTTGAACGCCTGGAGAAAACCGTTGTCGCCGACGATTCTTTCGTAATTCAACAAGCAGACGAAACGGGTTGCGAGCCGCGGGTTGGGAACCAGGCGCTGGTCGGTGAAAGACAGGGCGATCGCCAGCACGAACGGCGCCGCGATGAAAACGAGGATAAGAAGGAGCGCGGGCGCCATGATGCTCCAGGCGCTCCATCCCTCCCCGCCGCGTTTGATGGTCATGATGTCCTCTCCATGCCGTTTTCGGCCGTGCTCACCGGTCGCCGAACGGCGGATAGCCCTGGTTGTCCTCGATGTCCATGTCTATGGCGGCGGCGGCTTCGGAAAGCGCTTCCCGCACGTCGCGACCGTCCACGATGTCGGCGACGGCCTGCGCGACGGCGGCGGTGATCGCGGGATAGCCGGGATGGTTGGGGCGCGGAACGCCCAGGCCGTCCTCGAGCTGCTTGATGAGGACGTGCATCGGGCCGTCCTTCTTGTACAATTCCGATTGGGCGGCGGCGGCCATGGTGGAGGGTATGGCGCCGGAAACGTTGGCGGTGAGGAGCACGTATTCGTCCCGCATCATGAACGCGAGCAATTCGGCGACCTTTTCCTTGTGCCTGGAAGCGGTGGTGACGCCCCAGCACCAGGATCCGGTGGCGCTGACTTGGCGCTCCTTGAAGTTGGGCATGGTCACGAGGCCGAGCGCGTCGCCGAGGTTTTCGCGGTGGGGAGTCCACATCCACATTCCGGTATAGCAGATCGCGGCCTTGCGCGATCCGTAGAAAGCGTCGTCGCCGAGGGAAGCGGGTACGACGTAGCCGTTCCTGACCCAGTTCTGAACCATGGTCATGGCCTCGACGGCGGCGTCGGAGTCGAGGGTTCCCGCGGCGATCCAGGTTTCGCGGTCGATGATGTCCGCGCCGAACGACTGGATGATGGGGCCGAAGCCGTAACAGAAGGACTCGCCCTTGCCGTAGTTGAGCTTGAGATCGAGGGGATAGTCGAAGCCGGCGGCCTTCAGCCTGGCGAGCGCGTCCTCGAATTCCTCGCGCGACCACGGGTCGTCAACGCCCTTGGGAATGCGGATGCCGGCCTTTTCGAGCGCCGGGCGGTTTATCCACATGCCGGTGCCGGAGTCGAACCATCCGAGCGAATAATATTGCCCATCGGGAGCGTACAAGCCCTGCTCGAGGATGGAGGGCAGGAAGCGTTCGAAGAATTCGGGCGGATAATACCGGTTGAGCGGTTCGAGGTACCCGGCCCAGGCGTAATTGGCGTAGTTCGAGGCGTCGAAATCGAGAAGGTCGGGCAGCCGGTTGGCGAGGGCGGCGGCCTGGACCTGTTCGTTGTACGCGCCTTCGGGAAGCAGCACGTACTCGGCGGGATAATCGGGGTTCAGCCGCGACCATTCCCGGAGAATGCCCTCGATCGTCTCGCGTTCCGCCTGCACCCTGCCGCCGTGATGCCACACCTTGAGCGCTTCCCCGGCCGACGCCGCGAAACCAACCATCGCCAACGCCGCCGCCAAAAGACCATTCCGCAATCCACGCATGTTCGTCCTCCGAAAAGTTGGGGCGCACCTTTCACCGGCGTCCCGGGCCGTGCGGGACTGCGGGCGCAAAATCCATTCACGCCCGGCCGGAGAGACCGGAGTTTGGGGGGCGCCTGAAAAAAATGGGCGATCGCTTCACATGTTCGGGCGGTGGTCCGCCCGTTTAGGGTTTACGGCCGCAAAGGCGGCGCGGTGGATTCGCGCACCGCCAACGGTCCGGGCATCCGTTCGACAAGTTCGGCTCCGGGATCGGCGCCGAACAGTCGCTCCACCGCGCGCACGCCCATTTCGCGATAGGGCAGGCCGATGGAGGACAGGGGTGGATCGAGGCGCTCGCAGATGAGCCGGTAGTCGTCTATGCCAAGGACCGACACGTCGCCGGGAATGCGCAGTTTCAGGCGGTGCAGCGCCGCGACGATCCGCATGGCCTCGGGGTCGTTGCCGGCGAGAATCGCGGTAGGCGGATCGGCGGAGGCGAAAAGCGCCTTGACCATGTCGGCGGCGCGGGATATTTCCTCTCCCCGTGCGTTCCGGCGGACCGACTCGCGCATCCGCGCATCCGTCGCCGGGATCCCCGCGGCTTTCGCCGCATCCCGGAATCCTTTAGCCCGGAGCGGCGTCGCCACTATATCCTTGACCAGGGTCATGTACGCTATTTTGCGGTGGCCGATGGATATTAGATGCTCGGCGGCCAGGCGCCCGATCTGCTCGTCGTCGGGCACGACGGCGGGATAACGGGACAGGGAATCGAAACAGTTGAGCATGACCAGTCCCACCTCCGCCGGCAGGTCCGGCGCCGTCACCTCGCGGTGGTACATGCTGGCGTAGATGACGCCCTCGACCCGGTTTTCCAAAAACATCGAGAGCTGCCCGGCCTCGCGGGCCGGATCGTTTTCGGTGTTGGCGATAAGCATGGAAAACCCGCGTTTGGCGAGGCCGTCCTGCACGCCCTTGACGATTTCGTAGGAGTGGGGAGTGGTGGCGATGACGTCGGAGATGAAGCCGACGACGCCCGATTTTCCGGAGCGCATGGCGCGGGCGCCGGCGTTGGCGACGTAGCCGACCTCGCGCACCGCCCGCTCGACCCGCGCGCGCAACCCGCCGCTGACGCCGGGATCGCGGTTCAGCACCCGGGAGACGGTCTTGAACGACACGCCGGCCACCCGGGCGACGTCCTTGATGCTGGGGTTGCCTTTCTTCGCGCTCATCGGTACGCCTTGACAACGTTGTCTAGGGTTGTTTTAAAAAAAAGACCGCCGCCGATCTGTCTTGACAACCAGAATATATCTCCTTTGACAACGTTGTCAAGAAGTTTTTTTAAAAACCCGCAACATCCGCCAACGCACCGGCGATGTCCAAGGCGCCAAATCACCATATTTTTATGCTTAAAACCAAGTCTTTGAACATGGGATAATAATACATATCCAACTGGACAGACGAATTTGGCAGACCCTTTGGGAAGGCAACCGTGCCGTGGATTTTTGAAAGAAATCAAACGGCGGTTTGTTTGATTTTCTCCAAAAGTCCTCTAAACGATTAAAAAATTCGAGAATTCTTATTTTTTGAACATTCATCGAGTCATTCCGGGAGTTTTTTGGCGCGTCATGCGCATGGTTTCGCGGGAAGAGTCATGGGTTGGGGTTTTTGGGCTCATCCGGTTTCTTCGGGGATGGGCGCTCCCGAAAGGCGGCATCACTTCCATCCCACGAGTCTCAGTTTGACTTCATGTAGCGATTTTATCCTGAGCTCAAGGTATTCTT
>JAISXA010000085.1 GCA_031270685.1 Planctomycetota bacterium | reverse complement strand
TTGATTTTTCGTCAGGTCGGGCGATAGCGCCGACCTTGCAATAATTCCCGACGCAAAATGTAAACCCAAGAAACTTTGGAGAGAATCAAACGGCGGTTTGTTTGATTTTCTCCAAAAGTTTACTCCCGATTCCCTTTTAAAAATACGCGTTTTGCAGCTTGCGGAATCGCCTGCGCTTTTCGCCCCGCGCAAACGCTTCCCTTTCCTCGTCCGTTTCGAGGATAAGCGGCGGAACCGGGGTCGGCCGGTCGTTCCCGTCGAGAGCGACCTGGATGACGAACGCGGTATTGATCAAACGCCGGTTCCCGGACGAATCCTCGACCCGGCTTTCGACGCGAACCTCCATGGACGTTCTCCCGACATGGGTCATCCTTCCGTGGAGAACCAGCATTTCGTTCTGCGCCACCGGTTCGTGGAAGCGGAGATTGTCGATGGCGGCGGTGGTGATTTTCCCGCCGCAATGGCGGCGCGCGACAATGCCGGCGACGGTATCGATCCACACCGCCAATTGGCCGCCGAACAGCTTGCCGTAGCCGTTGAGATGCGGCGGCATGACCACCTGGAACTGGACGGTTTCAGACTCCGCGACCGTCTTGCCCCGCGGATGCGGTTTGTTTTCACTCGCCATATTTCAGTAAAACCTCGGTCCAGGCTTTGGGGAATATCCGCCTCCCGCCCCAATCGGTCTTTCCGCGCGGGATATCCGCCCCGAAACGACAGATTAACCGCAACGGCCGCCGGCGCGGCTTCAGGTTTTGCAAAAAGCAAAAACGCTTGCGCCGCAAGGATTAAGATTTTTACCAATTGGACCTTCGGCGGTGTGAAGGCCCAATTGGCAAAACTTCAATTATACCGCCGCGCTTGAAAAAGACGCAATTCCGTTTTCCTGACGGTTGCGGGCGCGGGGCGGCCGGATTCGCTTTCCACAAGACACGGTATGGAGAAAAGAATGGGTTGCAACCTTGCACCGAAGAGAATCGGCCTGATCGCCCACGACGCCTGCAAGCGGGATATGACGGAATGGGCGCGCTTCAACGCGGGCAAGCTTGCGCCGCACAAGCTGTATTGCACCGGCACCACCGGGAAACTGGTCAGGGACGTGTTGATCGAGGAATGCGGCGAGGAGGGACTCGACATCACCATCTTCAAATCCGGCCCGCTGGGCGGCGATCAGCAGATGGGGGCGGTCATCGCGTCCGAACAGCTCGATATCCTCATTTTCTTTACCGACCCGATGTCCATGCAGCCCCACGACGTCGACATCAAGGCGCTGATCCGCATCTCCACCATCGCCAATATCGTGGTCGCGTGCACGCGCTCGACCGCCGACTACGTCATCAGCTCGTCCATGTTCGACGGCGATTACCGGCCGGCGAGAAAAACCTACGAATCCTACACCGCCCGCAAAGTCCGCCTCTCCGGTCGCCGCTGATGCGGGTGAAAAGTCCTCATTCGCGGACGGCGAGCATGCGCGCGGCGGCGACGGCGGCGCCGAAGCCGTTGTCGATGTTGACGACGGCGACTCCCGGCGCGCAGGTGTTGAGCATCCCCAGCAAGGCGGCGACGCCGCCGAAGGACGCGCCGTAGCCCACCGAGGTGGGCACGGCGACGACCGGCGCGGCGACGAGCCCGGCGACCACGCTCGGAAGCGCGCCTTCCATCCCGGCGACGACGATCACCACCGACGCCGCCGCCAGTTCCTCAAGCCGGTTGAACAGCCGGTGGATGCCGGCGATGCCGATATCGGTAAAGACGCGGGACTCCAGGCCGAGGGCGTCGAGGGTGATGGCGGTTTCCTCGACGACGGGCAGATCGGAGGTACCGGCGGCGGCGATCGCCGTCCACCCGGCGCTTTTGCGCTTTTTCGGCGGCGTCCCCACCAGCGCGGCGCCCGCGTGCGGCGCTATGGCGATCTTTTTCCAGGCCTTTTTGAGCATGGCGATGGTTTCCGCGTCGGCGCGGGTCACCAGGGCGTGCCCCTGCCTGGCGACCAGCGCCTTGACGATGGCGGCGGTCTCGGCTGGCGTCTTGCGCAGGGCGAAGACGGCTTCGGGCGCGCCGCAACGCCGGGCGCGGTCGAGGTCGAGACGGGCCAGGATCGCGCCGTTTTCGCCGGCGACGGCGATTTCCGAATTTCCATCCGCTTTCGGTTTCACGAATCTGCTTTCGCGGAATTGAGCACGCCGTCGCGGTATTCGGCCCATTGCTTGTCGGAAGTGACGAAGCTGAAGCGGCCGCGCAGATCGAGGAACAGCCGCCAAGGGTCCCCCGACAGCCGGGTCACGATCTTGAGCCGCACCAGGTTGTGGAGAAAATCGAACATTTGCACGTAGAACACCTCGGATTCGGCGCTTTCGCGGCCGCGGGTGCGGTCGGCGGATTCCTGAACCGTGCGCAAACCTTCGAGCAGCCGCGCGAGGTTGAGAAGATGTTCCGCAACCTCCGGCCGGCGGAGGGCGGGGCATTGATAAACGCGGCGCATAAGCCCGCCCGGCGTCGTCTTGAACTCGCGCAACAGCGCTCCGGCGACGTCCAGGGCGGATCCGAGATTGTAGGTGGAAAGCGCGGTCTCGAAGGACAGCATTTCCGGCTTGCCGGGATCCAGCGCCTGCGGTCCCTGCACCCGCGCCGCCTCGCGGCCCAGCGACTTGATCGCATCGTCGGCGTCGTCCGCGCCGGAGCCGATCGCACGCATGAGCGCGGCGCGCAGATTGGCGGCGACGGGAACCATGCTTTCCGGAAGGTCGAGCCGGTCAAGCTGGTGCAGCGCCTCGTGCGCCCCCGAGGTCCGGGCGTCAAGCTCGCTTTCCAGCCTGCGTACCAAGCGGTGCAGCTCGTCGATGAACAGCGAGGACGCCTGTCCGGCGGCCTGGGCCTGCACGGCCTGGAACTCCTTTTCGCGGTTTTCCAGCGCCCGCTGCATCCGCAGGCGCTCCATCCGCTCCGCCTCCACCTCGTTCCTGAGGCGTTCCGCCTCGAACCTGGCGCGCCGGCTTTCGATATCGACGCCGGTCGCCTGGGTGCGGGTGCGGGTCAGCTCGACCTTCAGCGATTCGACCTCGGAATCGAGTATCGCCGCCCTGGATTCCACTTCGCGGATGCGGGCCTGCAGCGAGGACTCCCCGTTGCGGCGCGCCTCCTCGACGGCGAGCTTCTCCCCTTCCGCCTTGGCGAGGCTGGCGCGAAGCCGCCCCGCTTCCGCGTTGAACGCGTCCTTTTCGCTGCCCAGAGTCGCCAGCAACCTTTCCTCGGCCAACAAGCGCGAGCGCAGGTTCTTGGCTTCCGCGTCGGAGGCGATCCAGGCCTGCATATACCGCTGCGCCTTTTCCGCAAGCTGCCCGATCATGCCGGAAATCTGACCGGCCATGCTTTCCACTTCCCCGGCGCCGGCCATGATCGCCATGTTTTCCGGCACGGCCGGATGCGGAAGCGCGGCCGCCTGGGGCGCAAGGGGCGGCATGGCCGCGGAAACGGGCGCCTGGCCGGGAACGGAAGCTGCGGCCGAAGCGGGTTCGGGGAAAATGGGTTTGGGCAAAACGGCGGTGGCGTCCGGCCCTTCCGAAGGGCCGCCCGAAGAGAGCTCCGGCTGCGGACGCTTGGCCGACGGCAGTTCCGCCTCCGGCGGCGCAGCCGAGCTGATCTGGCGCAGCAATTCGTCCATATCCACCGTATCGACGCGCACGGTGTCGCTCGCGGCCGCGGGCGGCGTCCCGGGCGGCGGAGGGGTTTTGTCCGCGATGGCGGAAAGCAATTCGTTCAGGCCGTCCTCGTCCTCGTCCCGCGACGAGGCGGACCCGGCGCCGCTGATTTCCTTTTCCGCATCCGCATCGAGCGAATCGATAAGCGCGGCGAGATCGGAGTGATCGGTTATGGTTTCCTCCCGCACCGGTTCGGGGACCGGCGCGGCCGCTTCCGCCTTCGGCGGGGCGGCCTGGATTTGCCCTTCCGGTTCAGGTTCGGGAGCGGGAGCTTCGGCCGGCTGTTCCATCGAACCTATGGATGCGAACAGCGCGTCGATGGCGTCCTGATCCGCAATTCCCATTTCGTCGGTGGATTCGGCCTGGGGCTTGCCGGGCTCCGGGGGGGGAGAAGGCGCCGCGGGCGCGTCGGAGGACGAATCGCCAAGCGACGCGAACAGCGCGTCGATATCGTCCTGTCCAACCGCCCCGCCCGCTTCGGGAGGCGTCGCGGGTTCCGCCGCTTCCGGCGCCCGTTCCGTCGCTCCGGAGTAGCCGCCGCCTACGGCATCGGCCAACAGTTTATCGATATCATCCTGGTTTATGTCGCCCATCACTGCACCCCCGATTCAGCGTCCCGATTCCATCAACTGAGGTTTTGCCGCCTGCGGTTCCGCTTCGGATGCGACATCGTGTTCCCGATCCGTTTCCGCATCAATATTATAAACTGTCGCTCCCGCCGCAGGCGGCGTCGCCCCGGAAAAAGGGATTGGCTGACCGGCGTCGGCAGCGGTTTCAGTTTCAGTTTCGATTCCAGTTTCGGTTTCGGTTTCGATCGCAAGGTTTTCCGGTTCGGGATGCCGCGTGCCTTCCCCGGGTTCCGGCGATTCCGGCGCGACCGGCCTTGCCGCGTCGATTGCTCCCGGATCCGGCGCCGCCTCCGAAGCGTCGTCGCGCGGCGCGGCCGGATCGGCGGCCGGCGCGGCTGACGGCGACGGCAGGGCGTCGCGCAATGCCGCCAACCAGGCGTCGACCTCGCCGCCGTCCACGAGATAGGCGTCGCGATTGTCCCGCAGCGCCGGATATTCGCCATCCGCCGGCGACCCAAGAACCAGACTCCGCTCCACGCCGTCGACGATAAATCGTATGGTTGCTTTCGGCGCGTCGAACACCTGTGCGGCGCCTTCATAGATCCCGGTTATTCGCCAATGGAGGAGGTTGTCCAGCCAAGTTTTCGCCGCTTCGGATTTCAGCGCCGAGACGGCGTCCCCGATTCCGATGTTGACGGCGCCGGATTCGTCGCGCCAGATGCGCGCCCGATCCATGCCGTCCCTGGATATGAACGCCTCGGCGATATGATCCGGGTCGACGTCGAGGAACAGCGCGCCCAGATAAAACAGCCTCGCCGCCCGCGGAAACAACGCGGCGGCGGTTTCGCCGTCCGTCACGAACAAATCCGCGCCGTCCACCAGAACATGCCGCCCGCCATCGGCGGTTTCGCCGCCGAGCCGGTATTGCCGCACCTCGCCGGAGGCGAGAATGATTTCCACCGTCGGGGCGTCCTGGGGAATGCGCGCCGCTTGGGGATTTTGCACAAAATCGCCCGGCAGCCACCTCGAGACGGCGGCGACCCATCTACGCACCTCGGCCAAGCGGAGGGGAAAGGAAAATCCGACCGCCGACCAGGTTCCGTCCCGAAGCGCGAATTTCACGCTGCCGCCGTCGCGGCGCAAATCGGCGAAACGGACTTCCCCGGCTTTGAAGCGGGGATCGGAGCCGGGAAAGATGTCGAAAAAACGCCGGAAATACCGTTCAAACCGCCATTCCGGCATGCGGTAGACGAGGCCGGGGGTGGACGAGGCGCGGGCTAATATGGAACCGGACTCGGTGATGCCGGCGGATAATGTCGCCGCGGATCCGTCCGCGAGATGAACGGTGATTCCGCTTTGTCCGGCGACAACCTGCGCGGGCAACGATCCGGGAAGGGCGAGCTCCCCCGGGATAAACCAGGACAGCGCCTTGACCCAAGCGCGCACCGCCGCCGCATTCAGACCGTCTTGTCCGTCTTTCGGGCCGCCTTCCGCGAGCTTCCATATCTCGCCGGTTTTTTGGAGAACCAACTTTTGCCGTCCATCCTCGAAATCTATCTTGGTCACGTCGCCGAGAGCGGCGGTGAAAGCCGTTCGCCGCCGCAAATATTCGGCGTCGAGGGGGGGGGAGGGGATGTTTTCCCGCAATCCCAAATCGCCCCTGAGGTCGGATCGGACGAGCGAGACGCTTCCGTCCGCCGCCATGACGTATGTTTCACCCGGATTTTCCGTTGGCGAAAGCCCCACGCGCAAAGCCTTTTCCCGATCCATCCGGCTGTCCCGGACGACGACGGTCACGCCCTGGTTTTCGGACAACCCGGCTTGGGACAAATTCACGCCGCCGGCGATTCGCGGAGCGGCGAAGGCGGCGAATACGTCGGCAAGCAATCGCTCCATCCTCGATTCATCGGCGGGCGACTCTTCGAGCGTGGCCACCCGCCAGGCGCCTTCCACTTTCCGGAGCTTCACCGCCGTCACGCCGCCGGGCGATGAAATCGCCAGCTCATCGACCGACTCCGGCGCAAGTTCATGGGAAGCCGCCGCGGGCGCAAGTTCGGGGGAAGCCGGCTCCGGCGCGTTCGTCGCGCCGGTCGGTTTCGCCGGTCCGCCCGGAGGCTTGGGTTTGAAATTCAGGCCGGTCAGGACAATCAGCGCCAGCGCCGCCGCCGCGACCAGGCAATTGCGAAATTTCATGCCATCTCCTTGTGTCCGACTTTTGGCGCCAGCGGGCAGCGCGCCGTTCCGGCCAACAGGGCCGACAGCCGGTTGGCGGCCCGCTCTATGGAAAAATGTTCCGCGACGCCTCTGGCGGCGTTTTTCCCGAGATTATCCGCCGTTTCCGGCATTGAATCCAGCAACTCGAGCGCTTGGGCGTACATCCAAACCGGCGCGTCCGAGGACACCAGCAAGCCGCCGTTGACATACTGGAAAATTTCCGCGATTATTCCGGACGACGGGCCGATCAGCGGAACGCCCAGCGCCATCGCCTCCAGAATAACCGTCCCCTTTGATTCGGGTTCGCGCGAGGCGACGACGAAAACGCTGAGTCCGGCGAGAAATTCCCTTCTCGCCCTAGCCCCGAGTTCGCCGAAAAACTTGAATTTCCCGCTGAGCAGCGGCGATTCCAGACGCCGCTTGATCCTTTGCCAATACCGCGGATCGGCAATCCGCCCCGCAATCCATAACAGCGGATCCCGCCGACCGTTCTTTACCAAATGATCGAGCGCGTCGACAAGTGTGTCGAGACCTTTTTCGCGGCAGATGCTGTCGTGAAATCCGATGACGAACGGCCGGCGCGCTCGCGGCGAAGGATTGTCCAGCGCCGACGCGTCGACGCCCGGCGGGACGACTTTAACTTTCGCCGCCGGGAGCGCCATGAATTCCGTGGCCCTGATGGCGAAATGCCTGCTAGTCGCCACGGCCAGCGAAAGGTGGCGCGCGTTTTTGCGGATCAATTTCCGCGCATCGGAACGAAACGGATCCTCGAGCGATTCTATTGTGCGATCCGCCCCCTGGGTAAGGCATACGACGGGACATTCGAGATTGGCGCGCAACGGCTCCACCAACGCGGACAACATCGGCGTGGACAACACGACAACGTCGGGGCGGGGAGGATTTCCGCCGAGGAATGCCATGCATTTTACAAAATCGCCGCGCAGTCGTTTGTCGCGCCCGGCAAGCATCGCCACCGCCGCCGGCCCGGCGCGATCAATATACCCTCCCACGGCGAAGGAAGTGAGGTTGCGCACTGGCCGCGGTCTGCGCCAAAGGGAGGACAGCGTCGTCAAAAGACGCGAAAGGTGGGGAAAATATCTGGTAATTCTTCCGCTGTTGAGCGTATCGAAAAGACGTGAATCGTCTTCGGCGCCATCCACCCGGACGGCGCCGAGGACGGAAAGCGCGAGAACGTCATGGCCGATGTTCCGCAAGCCGCGCACAAACATCGCGTCCCGAACGGTCGCCCCGCCGCCGATGACGTGATTGCCTCCCGCCAAATAAAGAATACGCATAGGCGTCTTTGCGTCGGTCATGGCGTCCTCCGGAAAGGCTTGCCTTTTGTCTTGTTCCAAGACGACCGCGACAATGCCGGAGCGGGCTGAAACCAATCTCCTCCGCATTCACTTTTCCGAAAAAAATCCCTTGCGCGCCACCTTCCCCGTCTTCGCATCGGCATAGATGCGGTAATAATAGCGCTTTCTTTCGTTCGGGACATCCTTGCCCGCCCAAAACTGCCAGACCAGCATTTTTCGTTTTTCATTGGTTTCGTGATATCGCGCCTTGCTCAGCATTGGCATGATATCCTGAAAAAACATTCCAGTCCGCACATAATTTTGGTCAAGCCATTGACATGCGGCGAGCCGCTCCCGCGGATTGGGCGATGCCAGTCTTTCCACCCATTGCCGAGTCAGGGGAGGAGCGTCGGAGTATGCCCTGAGCGCGAAATAGCGTCTGGCGCTTTCCACATCCTCGTAATCTTCGGGGGACAATGTAAAGAAGCGTTCATTTGTATAGTTTTTGAGAACTCCTTCGCCATTGCATTTCAGGCATTTGAACCTGACGGCGACGTTTCGTGTTATACCGGTGGGAATTGCGCCGCCGAAGAGTTCGGCTCTTTTACCCGTTCCCTTGCAATCAGGGCAGGTTTCGTCGCGGAAAGTGACTATGTGCAGTATATTATCACTATCGACATAGATGGTGAGCAGCGTCCCTTTCCCCTTTTGGTCGACAATCCGCTTTCGGTAATATTTCCCGTCCGCAAGCAACGATTTCACTTCATTTACCACATCCGGCCTACTGACTTGGCAAACCTCCAGGTATTTGCTCAAGGGAAAAGCCGCCAACTCCGCGCGGATGTTGTCGCCCTGTGCCGGCGCGTAAGTCCAGGAAAATCCTCGCTCCAGTGCCGGCACGGCGGTACAGGCAAGGATAAGCGGCAAGACGAGGGTTTTTATGAGACGCACGTTTTATCTCCGTCAAAAGTCCACACCATGCAACCTTTAATAAAATCAACCGGTT
Organism: Planctomycetota bacterium; assembly: GCA_031270685.1. Taxonomy (GTDB): domain Bacteria; phylum Planctomycetota; class SZUA-567; order SZUA-567; family SZUA-567; genus JAIRTL01. The sequence continues at coordinate 30,284 of JAISXA010000085.1, read as the reverse complement.
GTTTCACGTGAAACATCATCGCTTGTCGAATTCTTGTTGAATTATGGTTTGTAGTTCGTTGACTCTTTGTAGACCGGATTCATACAGCCGATGCCAATTTCAACCATTTCAACAATCCAACAATGAAACAACACTCTATATTTTTGCCTTCATGCATATTTTCCAATTAGTTACCTCTATCCAAACAAATCGTCGCTTCATTATTATTATTATCATTGTTTTTTCAAGTAGTAATATTGCCTTGTATGTAAAAGCCGGGTAAAATGGGGCGAAAGGGCAACAACCCATCGATCCATGTTGCTCCGTAACCATTACGGTGGGAAGGAGATTTATTATATGGAATTTACGGTAAACAAGGCGGCATTTTCAGACGCGTTGTCACTGATCAGTTCCATCGTCCCGGAACGTTCCGCCAGAATGGTTCTGCAAAATCTCCTCTTGCGGGGCGGAGACGACGGCGACATTTTCTTATCGGCCACCGACCTGGAAATAAGCCTTCGCGTCCGGCTCGATGTCTCCGACCTCAAGGAACCGGCGCCGGTGCTGCTTCCCGCTTCAAGATTGAACGCCATAGTACGGGGAATTGGCGGCGATGACTTGAAAATAGAGGTCGATGACCTGAAGCTGACCATCAGAAATAAATATGGCCGTTTCCAGATGCCCGGCGCCGACGTCATCGATTATCCGACAATACCAGAATTCAAGGAAGAAAACGCCGTTTTCATCCATGGCGACGATTTCGTCGACGCGGTGAAAAAGACGATTTTCGCCACCGCCAAGGGTGATACCCGCTATGCCCTGAACGGCATTTATATGAACGTGCATGACAATCATTGCGAATTCGTGGCTTCCGATACCCACCGCCTGGCGCTGGTAAAAAAGAAAATAAGGAATCCCGACGACAGCGCTTTCGAGGGAATTATACTTACAAAAGGCATGGCGATTCTTTCGCGTCTTGCCTCCGGCCGGGATGTGGTCGAAATCAACATCACGCCCAACGATCTCTTGGCCCGTACGCCCAACGCGACGTTGGCGGTCCGGCGTGTGGAAGGCATGTTCCCGCGTTATGCGGACGTCGTACCGGCCAAAAGCGAAAATCATTTCAAGGTGAATAGGGAAGAAATGCTGAAAAGCCTTCATAGCGTCGGCTTGATGGCTTCCGAGGAAACCCGCTCCATCCAATTCCTAATCACCCCCGGAGCAGTGACTTTATCCGCTAAAAGCGAAAACGGCGAAGGCGTAATTACCTTGGACGCCGAAGTCCATGGCGGCGGCGGCGAGATAAAATTCAATTATCAATTCCTGGTTGATTTGCTTAAAATTCATGAAAATGAAAGCGTCGATCTTCAATACAAAGATTCGGAAAGCCCCGCGCGCATCGATGCCGTGGATTATCTGTACGTCATCATGCCGATCAATCGCTAGCTTCCGATGGGGGCTTTTGAATGAAATCAAACAAACGCCGTTTGATTTCCTTCAAAGTTTCGGGGCGTTCGTTTCAACTACGCTTTTTTTGCAACGTCACGGGTTCGGATCGAGTTGACGAAATAACAATTCATTGAAACGAAAGCGGTTGAATCTTTAAAGGAAATCGGGCGGCGGTTGGCCCGATTTCCTTTAAAAGCAGACTTCCGATGCGACCATGAAAAAACCTGGGCGGAAGACGGTATCCAATCCTCCCGCGGACTTTTTCGGCAAGGCGAAAAAATCCGCGTTCCCAAAAAACGTCTTGGACGAGCCGGACGTCGAATGGCGTCGTTGGTTTATGGAAATGGCGGTTCGACGCGGCGATATGGAGCGCGGAAAAACCGCCAGGATAATCCATTCCGCCATGGAAAAAGGTGGAAAAAGCATAGTTATAACCAGAAAAAAAGCTAGGCCGGAACTGGCGGCCACGTGGGTCAAAAAAGAGACTAAACAGTTCAACTCCAAAAAAATCGCCGAGTTGCAGGATATCAAGGAATTATGGCGCCGACTGGTAGGCTTCGAAATAGCGGCCGAAAGTCAAATCATTTCCTTCTCTCGCGGCGCGCTAACGGTTGAAGTTTCAAGCGCGACGCTGTTTCAGGAACTTCGCCAATTTCACCACGACCCGCTTCTCAGGGATCTTCGCGACGCTTGGCCGGCAAAAACCTCGCTTCTTCGCATCAAGTTCCAACTTGGCCGGAAAAAATGAACGCCGATTCCCTTGGCCTGTATGTGCATATTCCTTTTTGCGCCTCGCGGTGCCGTTATTGCGGTTTTGTCAGCAATATCTATGATCACGATTTCGCCGACCGCTATCTTGAAGCGCTGCGTATGGAACTGAATGCGCAGCCGTTGACGGAACGGCGATTTTCCACCATCTTCATCGGCGGCGGCACCCCGTCGTCGCTTTCGGTGCGGCAACTTGAATCATTGTTGAAAATGCTGCCGCTCGGCTGGGCGAAGGAAGTTTCCATCGAAGCGAATCCCGAGTCCGCGACCGAAGAAAAACTGCGCTTGTTTTCAGACAACGGCGTAACCAGAGTGTCGATCGGGGTACAGACGTTTTCCCACTTCGGCGTCAAGCTCCTGGGGAGACCGCACGATCCGGTCACCGCGCAGCGCCGAGTCGCGGCCGCCGCGGCGCGGGGCTTTCATTCCGTCAATATGGACCTTATCGCGGGCTGGCCCGGGCAAACCGCGTCGATGCTGCTCGCCGATCTCGCCATAGCCGTCGATTCGGGAACCACGCATCTCTCCTGTTATGAGTTGATGCGCCTCCCGGGGAGCGAATTGACCCGCGCTCTGAAAGCAAAGGCAATTCCGCCGCAATCCGACCGCGAAGCAAGGAAATTCTGGGATGTGACGGAACGCTTTCTCGGCGACCATGGTTTCGGCCATTATGAAATCAGCAATTACTCGCCGCCGGGGTTCGAATGCCGCCATAATGTCAATGCCTGGAAAGGAGGAGAATATATCGGAGTCGGCGTCGCGGCGCATTCGCATCTGCTGGGCGCGAGGTATTGGAATGTTTCCGACGCCGCCGAATATGTCCGAAGAATAACCTCCGGCGATTCGCCTGTCGAAGGGTCTGAAACGCTGGAAGCGGATGAAAAAGCGAGGGAGACCGCCGTGTTCTGGCTGCGCCTATCCGCAGGGATCGACGCGGCGGAGTTCGGGGAAAGAACGGGTATTTGCCTAGAACATCTTTATTATAAAGAACTTCCATATTTATTGGGTGCGGGCGGGTTGGAGTGGCGCATTCAAGCCGGCAGGCGGTTTCTCCGCCTGACAAAACAAAGCTACCCCGTTGCCGATGCGGTGCTTATCGATATGGTGTAGTGATTGATTTTCTCCAAAAATCAATTTTACGCGTGTCTAGCGATCAACTCGCGCATGCGCGCGATATTGCCCCCCAGCGGTTCGTCCTTTTTGAACAACGAACTGGTGCCGGCGACAAGCGCGTCGGCGCCGGCCTCCACCATCCTGGGGATGTTTTCCCAACTTACATTGCCGTCAACCTCGATTATGAAATCCAGCCCCATCTTTTTGCGCCAATCCCGAAGCTCGGAAATTTTTTCCATTGTTCCGGGAATAAGCTTCTGTCCCGCGTATCCGGGATTGACGGTCATGATGCAGGCCAGCTTCACGAAGGGGAGAAGCGGCTTCGCCTGTTCAATGGTATGAAACGGCGCTATGCCGATGCCCGGATGCATGCCGCTTTGCGCTATAAGTTGCAGCGTGCGCTGCGGATGATATTGCGTCTCCGGATGAAAGGACAGGTATCCGCCGCCGAATCCGGCAAAGCGTTCGATAAACAAATCCACGTTTTCCACCATCAAATGGATATCCAGGGGAATGCGGCCGTCTAAGGCGAGCGCCCGGCAGTAATCCGGTCCGAGGGTGAAATTCGGCACGTAATGTCCGTCCATAATGTCGATATGCAGCAGTTCGACGCCCGAGCCGGCCAAGACGTCAAGATCCGTCTTGAGATCGAGAAAGTTGGCGCACATCATCGACGGGGAAATAAAAACTTTGCGCATGGCTGCCTTTCATGAATCCAGTCCGGCCAGTTTTTTCTTCAACGCGGCGATATGCGGCGCGATGACCGAATCGTCGAATTTAGGGAACAGCACTTCCGCGTCGCCCAGCATCTCGCCGCCGGAAAAACGGCTCGGCGCGGTCCAGTCGCCGTGGGTGAGGGGCGGCAGGTTGAGGAATTCGCGCAGTCGCAGGGCGGTCGCCGGCATGAACGGCGCCATGAATACGGAAAGCGCCTCCACCACCTTCATCCCCACGTGCATGGTGCGGGCACAGGCGGCCATGTCGGTCTTGCGGGTTTTCCAGGGTTCCTCCTCGGCGAAATACTGATTGCCGCGCTGGGACAGGCGCATTAGGCGTTCGAGCGCCGCCTTGAAGCGGAAGTCTTCGAACAGTTCCGCCATTTCCCGGCGGGCGGCCTCGATTTCGGCGAGAACCCCGCGGCCGGCGTCGGTGGGCTTATCGATCTCCGGCGTCCTGCCGTCGAAGTATTTCTTGCAGAAGGCGAGGTTGCGCTGGATGAAATTGCCGAGGTTGTCGGCGAGTTCGCCGTTGTTGTGCCGCTGGAATTGTTTCCAGGAGAAATCGGCGTCCGCGCTTTCGGGGGCGATGGCGGTGAGATAATAGCGCAGCGGGTCGGGCTTGAAAGCCTTGAGGTATTCGTCCACCCAGACCGCGTAGTCGCGGCTGGTCGAGATCTTTTCGCCCTCCAGGTTGAGGAACTCGTTGACCACCACCGCGTCGGGCAAGCGGTACTCGCCGTGCGCCAGCAGCATGCCGGGAAAAATGACGGTGTGGAAAACCGTATTGTCCTTGCCGATGAAATGCAGCAATCCGTTTTCCGGGTTGTGCCAAAAGTCCCTCCAGCCGCCGGGATTGCCGTGCGCCGCGAAATACTCCTGGGAAAAGGTGATGTAGCCGATGGGAGCGTCGAACCAAACATACAGCACCTTGCCCTTGCCGTCCGGAAGCGGCACCGGAATGCCCCATTCCATGTCGCGGGTGATGGCGCGCTCGCGCAGGCCCTGCTCGATCAGGCCGTAGGAGAAACGCTTCACCGCTTCGCGCCATTCGGGATGCGAATCCAGATATTCGCGCAGCCGGTCGGCGAAATTGTCCAGGCGGAAATGCCAGTGGACGGTGGAGCGCACTTCGATGTGACGGCGGGATTCGCGGCCAAGCGTTTTGCAGACCATGCATTCGGGGTCGATGAGCTTGGTGGCGTCGATGGGGCGGCCGCACTTTTCGCACTGGTCGCCGCGCGCGCCCGGCGCGCCGCAATCGGAATAATGGCATTTCCCCTCGATGTAGCGGTCGGGGAGAAAGCGTTCGCAAACCGCGCAGTACACCTGGTCGGCGCTCCGCTTGACCACATAGCCGTGATCGTGGAGTTGGAGGAAAAAGTCCTGCGCCACCTTGGTGTGGCGCGGCGTATGGGTGCGCCCGTAGATGGAGAATTCGATGTTCAAGCCGGTGAACGCCTGTTCGATCAGCGCCGTGTAGCGGTCGATGATGGCCTGGGGATCGACGTTCTCCTTGAGCGCGCTGAAGGGGATGGGCGCGCCGTTTTCGTCGGACCCGCAGATGAAGTGCGCTTCCTTGCCCGCCAGGCGGAGGTAGCGGACCGCTATGTCGGCGGGCAGATACGCGCCGGCGATATGCCCGATATGCAGGCGGCCGTTGGCGTAGGGAAGCGCGGCGGTGATCAAAAGTCGGCGTTTGTTTTTGAGGTTCAAGGATGGCTCCTGTCGGCGGCGGTCCGCCCCTAATGTACCAACACCCGCGCCCCGGCCGTTTAAGCGTTTGCGTCGCGCCCGGGATGCGGAGTATACTGGCTTCGGCGATTCCGGCGGCGAAAAACGCCCGGCGGACGCCGGGACGCCGTGTTCCCGCCGGCGGCCGGTTTTCGGTTCATGAGCTGAATTATTCCGTAAAGTGGAGGCAAGTCAATGCGGGACGGGAAATTCTTGACCGGCAGGCGGGCGACGGCGACCGGCGGGGGACGGGTCGTCGGGAAGGCGCTCGGCCGCGGGCCGGCGGAGCTGTCCCGCGGAAGCGGCCGCCGTGGTTAAGACGCGATGAGCGCTTCGCGATCCGGAGGGAAAGGCAATGCAAAAATACTTCGTTATCGACACCAACATACTCCTGCACACCCGCTTCGCGCTGGAAGCGTTCGCGGACAACGTGGTGGCGCTTCCGATGACGGTGATCGAGGAGCTCGACCGCTTCAAGACCAAGTCGGATGAATTGGGCAGGAACGCCCGCGCGGCGATCCGCTACCTGGACGGTCTGCGGGAGGAGGAGGAGGCGTACGCGCGAAACGAGAACCGCGAACCCATAAGCCTGGTGCAGGGCATACCGAACCACGCCGGCGGGAAGCTGATGGTGTTGCCGGAGACCGATCTTGAAACGCCGGTCGAGCTGCGCGTCGACGTTCCGGACAACCGTATTCTCCGCGCCGCGGTCCATCTCGCGCGCGGCGGCGAAAAAGTGATTCTCGTCACCAAGGACCTCAATCTCAGGATCAAGGCGTCCATGGTCGACATTGAACCCCAGGACTGGAAAGCCGACCGCGTCGAGGCGGACGAACTCTATCCCGGCTTCCGGGAGCTTCGCGGCGCGGGCGGGGCGATAGACCATTTCTATGCGGACGGGGAGTTGTCGCTGCCCGGGCTTGATCTGCAGCCCAACGAATTCGTGGTTCTCACCGCCGGCGAAAACCAAAGCCAAAGCGCCATCGGCCGCGCCTCGGGCCGGAATGGGATCGTCAAAATCAACAAGAACCGGGAGCGGGCCCACGGAATCGCCGGTCGCAGCGCGGAACAGCGCATGGCGCTGCAACTGCTGCTCGATCCGGCGGTGAGCCTGGTCACCTTGGTGGGCGGCGCGGGGACGGGCAAGACGCTTCTCGCCCTGGCCGCCGGCCTGGAAGCGATTCGCCTCGACGAGACGGCGCGGAAGGGCGACGGCAAGCTTCCGTACGATTACGAGAAAATGCTGGTGACGAGACCGGTCATTCCCATGGGGAAGGATATTGGATACCTGCCGGGGAGCAAGGACAAGAAAATGGCGCACTGGATGCAGCCGGTTTTCGACAACCTGTCCTTTCTCATGCAGACCGGCCCGGGCGGCGGCAAGCACGCCATGGGGAAGGCCGCCGACAGAAAGGTGCGGGAGCTGTTTGACGACGACCTGGTCGAACTCGAGGCGCTCACCTATATCCGGGGCAGATCCATCGCCAAGCAGTACATCGTAGTGGACGAGGCGCAAAACCTTACCCCGCACGAGGTCAAGACGATCATCAGCCGCGCCGGGGAGGGCACGAAAATAGTTCTGACCGGCGACCCGTCGCAGATTGACAATCCCTACCTGGACGCTTCGTCCAATGGGCTGACCTATACCGTCGACCGCATGAAACACCTCGACCTGTTCGGGCATATCCTCCTCCGGCGCGCGGAACGCTCGCCGCTGTCGGCGGCGGCGGCGCGGGAGTTGTAGGGGCGCCGCCAAGCGGAAAGTCGCGCCGGGCGGCGCCTTTCCCGGGAAAAGACGGAGAGGCGGCATCCTTTCCCGGAAGGTCTTGCATCCGGGGGACGGCGGTGCGGCGATCGCGGCCGGAGTATTCCCCTTTACAACCATTGCGCGAAGGAGTATGTTTTGCTCCGGGGCCGGCGGCGCGATCCCGTTTCCGGCGTAAGGATATTTTAAATTGGAGGAAGCAGCATGAAGAACGTCGAAATGTCTGTGGCAGGCGATATTCTCACCATCAAGGTCGATTTGACCAAGGAATTCGGGCCGTCGTCGTCCGGGAAAACCATCATCATCGCTTCCACCGAGGGCAACCAGGCAATCGAAAACCGCGAGGAGAAGGTCGGACTGAACGTATACAAGAAGAACGGATAGTCGGCGATCGCGCACCCGGGGCGGCGTTCGGCGGCGGGCGCGGCGCGCATACCGGTTGAATTCGCGCCATGCGGAGGGTGTTCCGGGGCGACCGCGGGGAGACGAAATACATGGCTTTTCCCAGATTGGCCGGCATGATACTCCATCCCTCCTCCCTTCCCGGCGGTCAGGGAATAGGCGATCTCGGCGCGGCCGCGTACGCGTTCGTCGATTTTCTGGAAAAAGCCGGCATCGGCGTCTGGCAGGTGCTGCCGCTCGGTCCGACCGGCGGATCGAACAGCCCCTACCAGTCGCTTTCCAGTTTCGCCGGCAACCCGCTCCTCGTTTCCCCGGAGCGCCTCATGGAGGAGCGCCTCCTGGGGCCGGACGCTTGCGACGGAGCGCCCGGGAATGCCGACCAGGTGGATTTCGCGGCGGTGGCCGCCTTCAAGGACCGCCTGCTCGACACGGCGCTGGAAAACTTCGATGCCGGTCGTTCTTCCGTGCAGTTCGCCGGGGATTTCGACCTTTTCGTCGAGGCGGAGAAAGCCTGGCTTGACGACTACGCGCTTTTCGCCGCCGCCAGGAACTTCTTCAACGGCATGGCGTGGTACGAATGGGAGGACATCGATCTTCGTCTTCACCGGCCCGGGGCGCTCCGCGAATACGGCAAGCTGCTCGCCCGCGACGTGCGCCGGGAAAAGTTCCGCCAGCATCTCTTCTTCCGCCAATGGCGGGAGCTGCGAAAATACGCCGGGGAGCGGCGCGTCAAGTTTCTCGGCGACGTGCCCATCTATTGCGCGCACGATTCCGCCGACGTCTGGGCGGCCCCGGAGTTTTTCCAGCTCGACGGGGACGGGCGGGCCGCTTTCATGGCCGGCGTGCCCCCGGACTACTTCTCCGTCTCCGGCCAGCTGTGGGGCAATCCGCTGTACGACTGGCGGGCGCTGGAGGCGGACGGATTCGCTTGGTGGCTGAAGCGCATCCGGGCCGCGCTGTCCCTGGTGGACATGCTTCGCATCGACCATTTCCGGGGTTTCGAGGCGTACTGGGCGGTGCCCAAGGGCGAGACGACGGCGATAAACGGCAAATGGATTCGCGGACCGGGACAGAAATTTTTCGATGCGCTCAAGCGCGGCCTGGGAGAGGATCTGCCCATTCTGGCCGAGGATCTCGGGGTCATAACCCCCGGCGTGAACCGGCTGCGCCTAGACAACGGCCTGCCAGGCATGAAGGTGTTGCACTTCGCGTTCGGCGAAGGCGCGGAAGCCTATCTGCCGCACAGCTATGAACGCAATTGCGTATGCTACGTCGCCACCCACGACAACGACACCACCCGGGGCTGGTACGACGCCGAGGGCGGGGATTACGCCCACCTGTCGCGCGAGGTCATCGACCTCGAGCGCGACCGGGCGCGGCGCTACCTGGGCCGGGACGGATCGAGCATGCCCTGGGACCTTATGCGGCTGGCGCTCGGTTCGGTGGCGGACACGGCCGTCCTCCTTATGCAGGACGTGCTCAACCTCCCCAATTCCGCGCGGATGAACCGCCCCGGACTCGGGGCGGGTCAATGGCGATGGCGCTTGACGGACGAACAGTTGGCGGAAGCGTCCTGGACGGGCTTGCGCGACCTGGTGGACCTGTACGGCCGCCAGCCGGTCAAGCCGGACCGGGGCGCCGTGGAGGACGTCGAGGCGGCGGCCGAATTCGGGGAGGGCGGAACGAAGGCGGACGGGAGTGAAATTGCTGTTCCATAACGTTGTCGTCAAAAGCGCGGTTTTGGTCAAGCCCCCCCGGGTCGTCGCCTCCGAGGAAATAGAGGCCAGGCTGGCGCCGGTCTACGACCGGTTAAAACTTTCAACCGGCCGCCTGGAGCTGATGACCGGCATCCGGGAACGCCGCTTTTGGAATCCCGGAACCAGGTCGTCGGAGGTCGCCGCCCGGGCGGGGAAGCTGGCGCTCGAGGAATCCGGCGTTGATCCCGCGGCTATCGGCTGCCTGGTTCACGCCTCGGTGTGCCGCGATTTTCTCGAACCCGCCACCGCCTCCCTGGTGCACGAGATGCTGGGACTGGACGAGGGCGCGGCGATTTTCGACCTTTCGAACGCCTGTCTCGGCGTGCTGAACGCCATGGCCCAGATCAGCGCGATGATCGAGGCCGGCCACATCGAAGCGGGCATGGCGGTGTCCGGGGAGGTCGCGGAACCGCTATACGAAGCGACGATAAAAGATCTGCTGGCGCGGCGCAAACCCGACCGGCGGCGTCTCAAGCTGCAGTTCGCCAGCCTCACCATAGGATCGGCGGCGACGGCGGTGGTTCTCGCCCGGGGCGACGGCGCGCCGTCGGAGCGGCGGCTGCTCGGCGGGGCGGTGGGCACCGACTCTTCCGGCAACCAACTGTGCAAGGCGGATCCGAAAAACATGACGCCGGACGGACCGCTGATGCATACCGACAGCGAGGGGCTGTTGCACGCCGGGTGCGCGCTCGCCGCCCGCACCTGGAACAAAACGAAACTCGCGTTGGGATGGGACAACGCCACCCCCGCCCACCTGTTCACGCACCAGGTCGGGAAGGCGCACTCGAAGTCGACCCTGTCGGCGCTGGAGCTTTCGGCCGAACGCGATTTTCCGACCGTGTCCTTCATGGGCAACACCGGGTCCTCCGCCTTGCCGGGCGCGTTCGCGCTGGGCTTGCGCGAAAAGCCGGTGAAGCCGGGCGACAAGGTCGCGCTTTTGGGGATCGGCAGCGGGCTTTCGAGCATGATGCTGGGCCTGGAATGGTAGAGATCGGGGCATGAGCGAAGACGAACGGGAAAACCTCAGGTCGGTAAACGAGAAATTGCGCGGGACCATCGACCGGCGGCACTGGGTGACGAAGATCGGCATCCCCTTCCGCCGCCTCAAGGACCCGCAGTTCAAGGCCATGTACCCCTTCGAATCGCGGCTGCATTCCCTCGGGCAATACAGCTACCACTATTTCGACGAGGGCGAGGGCGAACCGGTGGTGATGGTCCACGGCAACCCGACCTGGTCGTTTTTCTACCGCAATCTGGTGCGCGGCCTGCGCGCAAGCCACCGCTGCCTGGTTCCGGACCACATGGGTTGCGGGTTTTCGCAAAAGCCCGCCCATTATCCGTATATGCTCGGACAGCACATCGCGAATCTGGAATCCTGGCTCGAGGAAACATTGCCGCCCGCCTCCTGGCGGGGCGGGAAGATAAACATGATCGTGCATGATTGGGGCGGCCCGATCGGGATCGGCTATATCGAACGCCATCCGGAGCGCATCAAGCGCTTGGTGGTGCTCAATTCCTCGGTATTCACCGCGGGCGACATGCCGAAGAACATCAGGATGTGCCGCTGGCCGGTCATCGGCGAGTATATGATCCGCCGCCTCAATCTTTTCGCCAGTACGGCGACGGAACGCTGCGCCGTCAAGCCGCTTTCGCCGCTGGTGAAGAAATTTTATCTCATGCCGTACAACTCCTGGAAAAACCGCGTCGGCATTCAGGGCTTCGTCAGGGACATTCCGCTCGAAAACGGTCCGACCCGGGAATTGCTGGGGCGGATCGAGGGCGGACTGAAATCGGCGCTGGGCCACGTTCCCCTGCTGATCCAGTGGGGCATGGACGACTGGTGCTTTACGCCGTTTTTCCTCAACCTGTGGAAGAACGCGTTCCCCGGGGCCGAGGTCGACGAATACAAGAATGCCGGGCATTGGGTTCTCGAGGATATGGGTCCGGGCATTCTCAGGCGGATCAAGGAATTCCTGCAAAAGCCGGCGCCGTGATCGGGAATTTCGAGCCGGACTTTCCCGCCGCCGCGGAATTCATCCGCCGCGCCCGCGCGGAGGCGGCGGACGGCGGGCGGCCGCCCGATCTTTCCGGCTTCGGGGAGGATTGAATGGCGGTTCGCAACGTCGCCGGCCGCATTCGCGACAACGCCCGCGCCACGCCGGACAAACCGGCGGCGGTCATGACCCGCGGTCCGGGCGAGGACGGCGTCTTCTCCTCCGTCGCCATGACCTTCGGCGAGCTGGAGCGCGACTCGGACGCCGTCGCGCGCGGCTTGGCGCGAATGGGCGTCGGCCCGGGCGTCAAGACCCTGGTCGCGGTCCGCCCCTCGTTCGCGTTTTTCTCCTGCGTCTTCGGACTGTTCAAGTGCGGGGCGGTCCCGGTGCTCATCGATCCGGGAATGGGCGGCCGGCGGCTCCTCGAATGCGTGCGCGCCGTCGATCCCGGCGCGATGATCGGGGCGCCCCCGGCGCACGCCGCGCGCGTGCTTTTCCCCCGCTATTTTCCGAATCTCCGGCACAGGGTGACCGTCGGCCGGCGCTGGTTCTGGGGCGGCGAAAGCTGGGAGCGATTCAAACGCTTCGCCGACGCCCCGTTCGCGATACGCCAACCCGCCCCCGGCGATCTGGCGGCCATTCTCTTCACCACCGGCAGCACCGGGCCCGCGAAAGGCGTGGAGTACGGCCATGCCGAGTTAAACCGCCAGATCGACCTGATCGCCGACGCTTTCGCGATCGACCGCGAGGTCGACGTGGATGCGGCCACCTTCCCGGGGTTTTCGCTTTTTTCCATCGCCCTGGGCATGACCGCCGTCGTGCCGGACATGAATCCCGTCCGCCCCGGCCGGGCCATGCCGCAAAACATCATCGACGCGGCGAACCGGCTGGGGTGCACCTTCTCCTTCGGTTCCCCCGCGTTGTGGAGCCGCGTCTCGTCCTACGCGGCGCGGGAGGGGCGGACATTCCGTTCCCTGAAGCGCGTGGTGATGGCGGGCGCGCCGGCGCCGGCGGCGGTTCACGCGCGGCTGCTCTCCGGCGTCCTGCCGGAGGGCGGCGCGACCTACACGCCCTACGGCGCGACCGAATGCATGCCGGTGGCCAATATCGCCGGCGCCGAGATCCTTTCCGGCGCCGGCGCCGAGACGTCCAGGGGCCGGGGCGTTTGCGTCGGCAGGCCGGCGCCGGGCGTGCGGGTTGAAATCATCGGCATTGCGGACGGCCCCATAGGGGAATGGTCCGAGCGGCTGCCGGTTCCGGAAGGCGAAAAGGGGGAGATCGCCGTTCAGGCCGACCATGCGTCGCGCCATTATCACGGACTTCCCGAAGCCGATCGCCTGGCGAAAATAACGGATGGCGGGAAATTCTGGCATCGCATGGGCGATATCGGCTACCGCGACCCGCAGGGAAGGCTCTGGTTCTGCGGGCGGAAATCGCATCGGGTGGAGACGGGAACGGAAACGCTGTTCACCGTCTGCTGCGAAGGGGTGTTCAACCAGCATCCGGAGGTGTTCCGGAGCGCCCTGGTGGGAGTGCCTCTCCCGGCTGGGGGCAAAAAGCCGGTTATGATCGTCGAGCCGAAAGACAGGATGACGCCGGGCCATGAAAACCGGCTTGGACGGGAATTGCTGGAGCTGGGCCGCAAAAACCCGGTGACGGCGGGAATAGGCGACATCCTATTCCATCCCGGTTTCCCCACCGACATCCGCCACAACGCCAAAATCGGAAGGGAAGAGCTGGCCGCCTGGGCCGCGCGCAAATTCGCCGCGCGCCGGTAGGGCGCCGGGTTGGAATTTCATTCGGCCGCGGTTCCGACCTGCGCCTTGCCCTTGTCGGTCAGCCGGTACTTTTGCAGCCTGCTGGTCGGCTTGCCGGGCACGGTCATTTCGATCCAGCCAGCGGTCAAAAGCGGCGCGACGTTGCGTTTAAAAGAACGCGAATCGCCTTGCATCCCGATCGCGGCAAAGAGTTCCTTGCGCGAAAGGCACTTTTCCCCGAGCGCTTTCAGTACGGCAAGCCCGATGGCGGAGAGTTCGACTTGGCGCTTGTCTCCGTGCCCGACTTGGCGCTTTTCCTGGAGCAGAATGCTGTCGCGAAGCGCGGAAAGCGTAAACTCGATGAACACGCCGGAATCGTTCGCTTTCCTCGCCTCCTCAATCGCCAGATAGTATTGCGCCCTGTTTTGATACAAGACGGTTTCCATGGGTATCCATGCAAAAATCGTCTTCCATTGTGCAAGCAGAAGCGTTTGCCACAACCGCCCCATACGCCCGTTGCCGTCCGCGAACGGGTGGATGGTTTCGATCTCATAATGCAGAATCGCGCTTTTCAGCACCGGGTGCAGTTCCGATTCCTTCGCCCACCCGAACAGTTCTTCCATCAACCGCCGGACAAACCGCGGACGCGCGCCGATATGAACCGCCCTGCCGCCGTCAAACACGCCAACGTCGCCACCGCGGAACGCGCCGGCTTCCTTGATCAGCCCGCCCGTCATCAGCCGGTGCGCGCTCAGGAAATCACGGATGGCGTAGGGGTCGAAGGTCATGATCATGTCGTAGGCTTCGTAGGCGTTCTTCACTTCCCTGATGTCCGCCCTCTTTCCGGCGACTGCCTTTCCCCCGATCACGGCGGTTACTTCGTCAAGGGTCAGGGAATTGCCCTCGATGGCAAGGGACGAGTGGATAGTCCGCACGCGGTTTTCCCGGTGGAGCCGGATATCGCGCCCGAATCCGGTTCCGAATTCGAGCCGGGTTACGGTTTCAACGATTTTCGCCAGGCAATCGGCGGCTTTTTCCGTGATGGTGTACGGCGGTTTTTGCAACGTCACCGCAGCTCCCAATTATCCCGCATCGACAACGGCGAACCGCCAGTGGGACTTTTCATCGTCCCAAACGGCGCGGCCTTCCCTGTCGTCGAAAAGCGGATTGATTTCCTCCAAAAGTCACCGCATTGTAGCGGGAATGAATCGGGATTTCAACATCGAAGCGTTACCGGGATTGACGCGGCGCTTCAATCGGCAATGCGTGCGGGACGGCCGTGAAATTTTTCATTTTGCGCGGGGCATAATCCTCTTGCGTAAGCAATCCCGCCCGGGTATGATACGACATTCTGTCGCGCCTTCCTGGGGATGGCGCGCCTGTGTTTTGCGCCCCGAAAATCCGTAATCCGAACCGGCCCTCCCCGGCCATTCGCGTCCGGTTCGGCGGAATATCCCTGATTGCCGCAGCCCGCGAATGGTTTTTGCGAGGATCATCATGGCAGACAATTCGGAAGCCGTCCCGGCGGTCATCACGCAAGGGCAAACCACCTCCGTCGCCGAAGGCGCGCAGCCGGTTCAGGCCGAACCCGCCGAGGACCGGGCCGAGCAGGCGGAACAGCCCGCGTCCGGCATCTGGAACAACTGGCTGTTGTACGCCGCGATCGGCATGTGGGTTTGGTGGCTGCTCACCAATAAAAAGCGGAAAGCCCAGCGGCAGGCGGAGCAAAAGGAAAAGGAACGCAAAAACACCCTCCTCAAGGGCGACCGGCTGGTCACCATCGGCCGCCTGCACGGCACGGTGGTCGCCTTCACCGACGATACCGTGACCGTCAAGCCGGACGCCAAGTCCGACTTGACCTTGACTTTCGACCGGCAGGCCATTTTCCGCATCCTTCCCCGTCCGGGCGAAGAGCGGGAAGCCGGCGCGGATGGCGCAAAAGAGGCGGAAAAATAGGCATCCGGTTTTTACCCGGCGCCGGGACAGGTCCAGGCGCCCCTGCAATCCTGACGTCGTAAGCGGGAGTCCGAGGCATGTTCAACGTATTCTACTCGCAAATCGCGGCGGTCGCGCTCATGGTGATCGGCGCCATCGTCCTCATGCTCAAGAGCAAGGTTACGCTGTCGAAGTTGCTCGTGGCGGCGGGGCTTACCGTCATCTGCGTTTTGGAGCTGACCAATACGCCGCTCAAAAAGCGGATCCTCCGGCTGGAGCGCGAGATCGCCCAGAAGGAACGGTTCACGCCCCACGATCAGGCCCTTCCGCAGCTCAAAAAAGGCCTGGAGGACGCGAAAAGACTGTACGCCGACGTCGCCGCCGACCCCAGGCGCTGGCCGGAACGCCTGCCCTTCAATCTTGGCCTCGACCTGCGCGGCGGCACTGAAATCCGCCTCGCCCTGCGCCTCGACCCGGCGCGGGTGAGCCGCATCCAGCGGGAAATCGACGAGGCGAACGCCAGGCTCGAAACCGCCAGGGCGGCCGGCGACGCGGGCGCGATGCGCGAAGAGCAGGAGCAGCTTGCCGCCGCCGAAGCCAGGTTTGCGAGCGAACGCGAACAGATCGACCGGGACCTCGACAACGCCGTCGACGTCGTACGCCGCCGCCTCAACAACAGCGGCCTCGCCGAAATCCCGGTCACCCGCCAGGGCAGGGACAAGATACTCGTCCAGCTTCCGGGAATGGACCAGAGCCAGGCCGAGGACGCGCTCGCGGTCATTCAAAAACAGGGCGCGCTCGAGTTCCGGGTGGTGGTTTCGGAGAACGACGAGCTGTTCGGCCGCCTGGTCACCGCCGTTCGCCAGATGAACCTCCCCGGCGAAAAATACAATATCCACGAGGACACCCTCGAATCGGTTCCGCCGGAGCTGGTCGCCCAGGACGGCACCTGCGTCACCGACGGGCGCATGCTGTTCGATTGGCTCAAGGAGCCCGACGAAATCGTCGCCGACGGTTCCGTCCGCCAGCGTCCCTTCCACCTGGTGCAAAAGCGCGTCGAATTGCGCGGCGACTACATCGCCGCCGCCCGCGCCGAGCCGGACGCCGCCCGCGCGGCGTGGCGCGTCCTCCTGACCTTCAACGCCGAGGGCGCGGTCGAGTTCGAGCGGATCACCGCCCGCCACCTTCACAAGCAGCTCGCGATCGTGCTGGACGGCCAGTTGCAGTCGGCACCCACCATCCAGTCCCGCATCGCCGGCGGCAACGCCGAGATCACCGGCAACTTCGACCAGCGTTCGGCCCAGCAGCTCGACGTCGTTCTCAAGTCGGGTTCGCTCAAGGTCAAGATCGAAAAGGAATACGACAGCTCCGTCGGCGCCACGCTCGGCGAGGACTCCATCCGCGCCGGCGTCAACGCGATGGTCATCGGCTCCGTCGCCGTCATCCTCTTCATGGCGCTCTGCTACCTCGTCGCCGGCCTGGTCACCGACCTGGTCCTGGTGCTGAACATCCTCATCATCATGGCGGTGCTGGCCATGTTCGGGGCGACCATGACCCTCTCCGGCTTCGCCGGCCTGGTCCTCACCATCGGCATGGCGGTGGACGCGAACGTGCTCATCTTCGAAAGCATCCGCGAGGAGCGGGAGCGCGGCAACCCGCTCTCCCGGGCCATCGCGCTCGGCTACGAGCGGGCGTTCACCACCATCGTCGACTCGAACCTGACCACCATCATCACCGCCCTGGTGCTGCATCACTTCGGGACCGAACAGGTGCGCGGCTTCGCCCTCACCCTCATCTTCGGCCTCGTCGCCAGCATGTTCTGCTCCATCGTGGTCACCCGCTGGCTGATCGACTTCCTGGTCGAGTACAAGTACATCGCCGACCTCAGGCTGCGCCGCATGTTCACCCGGACCAATTTCAACTTCGTCGGGATCAGGCGGCCGGTCATGGCCGCATCGGCCCTGGTTATCGCGCTGATGATGATCCTCTTCGTGTGGCGCGGCGACCGCAACCTGGGCCAGGACTTCACCGGCGGCGTGCTCGCCAATATCGTGCCCGCCCGCGCCCTCACCATGGCGGAGGCGCGGCGGCTGGCCGACGAACGCCTCAAGGACTTCCCCGACGCGCGCGACTCGCTTCAGTCCTACGGACAGTCCGACGCCGACGGAAAATATTCCGAGTTCGTCGTCCGCAGCAAGCTGGTCGAGCTCGACGCCGCCGCGATCGAGGACGCCCGCCGCGCGGGGACGGCCAAGTTCGCCGCCGACGACTTCCGCGCCGCCCTGCGCCAGGCCTTCGACCTCGTTCCGGACGGCTTCAGCGTCGTCGGCGCCGCCGAAAACGTGACGCTGGAGGACGCCAGGCCCTACGCGGTCAAGCTTTCGGTCCAGGATCCGAAGACGCCGGCGGAAATGTTCGAACTGCTCACCGTCCAAAAGGACGTCACCCCGCTTTTCGTCGGCCCCGCCGGCAGCGCGCCCATGGCGGAGGACGGCCGGATCGTCAATCCCACCGTGGACGCCGGCGCGGCGGTGAGCGAACTGGCGATCGTCCTTGCGGTGCCGGTCGTCGACGCGGCGGGCAACGCGCGGGACGAAGCCGGCATGCAGGGGACGATCCGCGAGGCGCTCCAGGAATTGCGCCGCAACAAGACGATCAACTTCACCGACCCCTTCCCCCGCTTCACCTCGGTCGGCCGCACCGTGGCGAGGGCGATGGAGTCGGATGCCGTGCTCGCCATGATCTTCTCGGTGGTCGTCATCTTCGTGTACGTATGGCTCAGGTTCCAGTTCCGCATCGGCTTCAGCCTGGGCACCATCATCTCGCTCGTTCACGACACCCTGTTCTGCGTCGGCGCGCTGGCCGTCGCCGACCAGCTGGGCATCCTCAACGGGCAAATCGACCTGACGGTCATGGCCGCCATCCTGACGATTATGGGCTATTCGCTGAACGACACCATCGTCGTCCTCGACCGCATCCGCGAGCAAGTCGGCGACTCCAGCGCCCCGTCGGAGGAAACGATCAACGCGGCCATCAACCAGACCCTGTCCCGCACGCTCATCACCAGCGTGACCACGCTCCTGGTGGTGATCGGGCTGCTTGTCCTGGGCGGCGACGTGCTCCGGGCCTTCTCCTACACCCTGCTCGTCGGCATCCTTGTCGGCACCTACTCGTCGATCTTCATCGCCGCGCCGGTGCTGGTCGAGTTCGTCATTTACCACAGAAAGCGCGACAAAACGAAGCTGGGGAAAGGCAACTCCGCCCGGCTCGGCCCGCAAAAGACCCAACCCGCGAAGTAGGATCGGGGAGCGTTTCAGTCGATTTTCAAAGGGAATCGGGCAACCGCCGCCCGGTTTCCACCAAGGGTCCACTTCCAGGAATGTCGGCTCCGCCCCGCCGCAATCCGGCGGGACGGATGGTTTCCCGTTGCAAAAACCCGGGTTGGGGGCGACAATAACTCCCCATGGACCGCACGACCCGGCGGGTCAAAACGACCACCGTCCTAAACAAGGCTCGGTTTCGCCTTCCAGACCGCAAGGCGCTGGGACCGCTCGTGGTCGGCTTGGCGCTTACCCTTTTCGCCGCCGGCGTCAACCACTTCGTTTTCGTCAACCAGACGCGCAATCTGTTCGTGTGGACGGAGGGGCGGGAAGAGTCGGCCGACAGATCCCTGTTCCGCCAATGGTCCGGGGATTTCGCGTCCGCGGTCAGGTCGGCCGACGACCGCGCGTTCGCGCTGCTGCGTTCCTTTTTTTCCTACCATGCCCGCGCCAACCCCGCGCCCGGCGAACCGAAGGTGGTCGTCGTCACCATAGACGGGACCAGCCTGCGGCGGATCGGGCCGTGGCCATGGTCGAGGCGCAACATCGGCCGCATCCTCGCCGGGATGAAGGATGCCAGGGTCGTGGGCCTGAATCTGCTGCTGCACGAGCGCGACGCCACCTCGCTCGACAACTTCCTGTCCATATACAGCGCGATTTACGGGTTCGACCCGGACAAGCCCGCCTTCGATCTCGATCCGGAGTTCATGAACAACGACCTGTACCTGTCCAGGCGAATCGCCGAAACGCGCACGGTCAGCGGCGTCTACCTGACGGGCGGGCGGAATCCGGACGAGACGCAAAAACTCCGGAACGATTTCCGGGTGACGGCCCGGCTTCCCGACGGCGGGGAAATCGATCCCGCCCGGGCGTTTCTCCGCGAAGCCGGGGGTTTGGTCGCCAACCTGTCGCTGTTCCGCGTCTTCAAACCCGGAATGTCGGTCGAGGGATTCATCAATCTCTTCCCCGACGAGAACGGAGCGGTGGAGGCGGTCCCGCTGCTCATGCGCCTTCGGCGCGACGGCGGCGTTTCGGGCGACGCCGGCCTCGTATCGGCGCTTCCCCTGGAAATGCTCCGCCTGGCCGAGGGCGGCGACGGCTACGTTCTCCGGCTGTCCGACCGCAAGACCGTCCTGCCGGAGGCGGTGAACGAACGGGACGACGGCGAACGCCACTTCGTCGACGGGCTCGCGGTGAAACGGGGGGATGGGAAGCTGTACGAAATTCCCCTCAACGAGCTTGGCGAAATGTCCGTATCCCGGCTCGACACGGATTCCGGGTTCGTGACCGTGCCCGCCTGGGAGGTTCTGTACGGCAAGCACCCGGAATTGTTCAGGGACAAGTACGTCATATGCGACCTTACGGTGGCCGGCGCGGGCGGCGTCCGGGCTTCCGTCCCGACCCGCGGCCAGACGCCCGGCGTCAACATCCACGCCGCCATGCTGTCGGCCATGCTTTCCAACAATGTTCATCGCCACAGCCTCCGGCAGGATCTTTTCTGGCAGCAGATCCTGACCTTCACGGCGGGGTTGCTGGTATCCTTGGCGCTGTTGTACGGCGGGGTGGTCACCGGCGGCCTGGCGGCGCTCCTCGCCCTGTTCGGATTGACCGGGGGCAATTACCATCTCCTCTATTGCAACGACATATCGGCCGGGGTGACCGTGCCCGTCTCCGCCGCGCTCGCTGTTCTGGTGGCGCAATCGTCGGTCAGCTATCTCGTCATGGGGCGGGAGCGCAGGTTCATCCGCACCGCGTTCTCCCTCAATGTCAGCCCTTCCATTCTCAACTACCTGGAAACGCATCCCGCCCGCCTGTCCGCGCTGGGGGGCGAACAGCGCGACATGACCGTGCTGTTCTCGGACATTCGCGGCTTTACCGCGATTTCGGAAAACATGACCGCCCCCGACCTTGCGCGTTTTCTCAACGAATACCTTACCCCCATGTCGGATATCGTCATGCAAAACCTCGGCACCGTCGACAAGTTCATGGGCGACGCGCTCATGGCGTTCTGGAACGCGCCCACCAACGATCCGGATCACGCCGAAAACGCGGCGCGGGCGGCGCTGCTGATGCTGGACAAGCTGGACGATCTGCAGGAAGGGTGGACCGGGCGCGGGCTGCCGAGGCTGGCGATCGGCTGCGGCCTCAATTCGGGCCCCATGTTCGCGGGTTATATGGGTTCGGAGCAGCGGAAGAACTACACCGTCATGGGCGACAACGTCAACATCGCCAGCCGCCTCGAGGGCTTGAACAAGCTTTACGCCAGCAACATCGTCATTTCGGAAACCACCCGGCAGGATCTCGGCGGCGGGTTCCACAGCTGCGTGCTCGACAAGGTGCGGGTGAGCGGCAGGAAGGAGCCGGTGCTCATCTACGAGCTGCTGGGCGAAGGCTTGGCCGACGAGGGCAGGGCGGAGGAAACGGCCACCTTCGAGCGCGTATTCCAGCTCTACCAGCGGCGCGACTTCAAGGCGGCGGAAACGCTGCTGAAGGAACTGGTTTTCATCAGTCCGCGCCCGCTGTACGACATGTACCTGGACCGGCTCGCCGTCTACCTGGCGCTTCCCCCCCCGGAGTCATGGGACGGAACCTTTTCGGTAAACCGCAAATGACGGCGCCGGAACTCCTCCCCCGGCTGTTCGTCTCGTTTTTCAAGATAGGCCTCTTCACGATCGGCGGCGGCTATGCCATGTTGCCGCTGATCGAGCGCGAAGTGGTCGGGAAACGGCGCTGGCTTACCGGGCCCGAATATCTCGACGCCCTCGCCCTGGCCCAATCGCTCCCGGGGCCGGTGGCGGTGAACAGCGCGGTGTTCGTCGGCTACAAAACGGCGAGGATCCCCGGCGCCGTCGCCGCCGTTCTCGGGACGACGCTGCCGTCTTTTGTCGTCATGCTGCTTATCGCGGCGTTTTTCGTCAACGTCAAGGACAACCCCCATGTCGCCGGCGCCTTCAACGCGATCCGCCCCGCCGTCGCCGCATTGATCGCCGGGTCGGCGTGGAGCCTGGCCAAAAAAACCGAAAAGCGGCCTTTTTCCATGGTCCTCATCATTGCCACGACGGCGGCGGTGTGGTCCTTGAAAATTTCGCCGGCATGGGTGGTGCCGGCGCTGGCCGTTATCGGCGCGATCATGCCGATCGGGAACGCCGGACGCCGCGATCCCGGGACCGAAGCGTTCGACCAGGTGGAGAAGGATCTTGAAAGATAGCGGGCATCTTCCGCTCTGGTGGTCGTTCCTCAAAATCGGCGCCTGCGGTTTCGGCGGCGGATACGCGATCCTGCCGCTGATCGGCCATGAGGTGGTGGATGTCCGCAACTGGGCTTCCCTTGCGGAATTCTCGGATATGGTCGCGCTTTCCCAAATAACCCCGGGGCCGGTGGCGATCAATGGCGCCACCTATGTGGGTTTTACCGCCGGGGGATTCCTGGGATCGGTCGTTGCCACCGTGGCGGTCTGCCTGCCGCCGTTCGTTTTCGTGACCCTGGCGTGCCGATTTCTTCTCGCCTTCAAGGATCACCCGCGCGTGCTTGGCGCGCTGCGCCTGCTCCGGCCCGCCGCGGCGGGGCTGGTGCTGGCCGCGGCGCTGTCGCTTCTCAACCGGGAGAATTTCATCGGCTGGGAAAGCGTTCCGGTTTTCCTCGCCGCGCTCGCCCTGACGCTCTGGACGAAACTTGATCCGATAACCATCATCGTTCTCGCCGGCGTCGCGGGTCTGATGCTCTATGCTCCCGCCGGGTGATCGGGTTTTCAATCCGCCTTCGGGGGATGGATGGTTTGCCAGAAACCGGATTCGATTTCCCGGCGCTGTTCTCCGGAAAGTGGCGAGCACGAACCCAGGCTGTGGGTGATCCAGGTCATCCGGGCGGCGTTTTCGAGAACTTCGATCCGGTCGAAGGCTTGAAGCATGCTCTTCCCCACGGTGATGACCCCGTGGTTCTTCATGACGCCGACATTGGTCCTCTTCATGCCCTCGGCCACGAGTTCCGCCAACTGGACGCTTCCCATGATCCTGTATCCGATGTAGGCGACTTCGCCGATGACCGCGTAGGCCTCGGCGGTGAGATCGCAGCGGATCCTCATCTCCATGGCCGCGAAGGAGGTGGCCGTCACCGGATGCGCGTGCACCACGGAGTCGATATCCGGCCGGTTCCGGAGCACGCCCAGATGCATGTCGGTTTCGATGCTCCCTTTGAGATGCGGAGTAAGGTTTTCGCCGTCAATGGCGAACAGGCCGATCCGGTCGGCGGCGATTTCGCCCTTGTCGAGGGAGGACGGGGTGATAAGCGCCCTTTCCCCGTCGACGCGGCGGCTGAGGTTGCCGCCGGAACAGGTGGTCAAACCCTGGCGATACAGGCGGCGCATCCAGTACGCGACTTCCTCGCGTTCCGGAGCGAGTTCTTCGTAGCTTTTCATGGCGCTTCCCGTCAGCTCGATTTAAAGAAAATCGGGCGGCGGTTGGCCCGATTTCCTTTAAAAGTCCGCAGTCATCCAAAAACGTTTAAAAAAAATACGCCCGCCCGGGCGTACGTTTCACCAATTTAACGCCGGAGCGTTTTTCCTGTCAAGTTGATTCGATATTCAAAATCGGGGAAAAAAAGTTGACGTAAGGGAGCGGGGACGGTAGAATGTCGAATGTTGAAGACATATCGGCGACAATTCCACGTTATATCCAAATCTTCGACTTATGGTCGTTGACCTGCCCGCGCCGGGGTTTTGGGGGATTTTTCGCAGAGGGTGCGCGGTTCTTTTCCGGTATGGATCAGGCGTCGGCGGCCGCGGTTGCGGCGCGGCCGGCAAACTTTTTGGGGCGCGCCTTTGCCGTTTCCCGTCGCGGCGGCGCGGGGAGCTCCATTAAAAACCTTTTCGGGCAACGCTTTCCTTCCAAGAAGCCATGAATCCGGTCCTTTTTCTCATCGATGGTCACGCCCAGGTCTACCGCGCCTTTTACGCGGTTGAGGGACTTTCCGCGCCCGACGGCAGGCCCACCGGCGCGGCGTTCGGTTTTACCCGGATACTCCTGGACCTCCTCGACCGGCATCGCCCCGACGCGGTGATCGCCTGCTTCGATTCGCCCGGTCCCACCTTTCGGCACGGGGATTTCGCCGACTACAAGGCCAACCGCAAACCGATCCCGCCCGAACTCGCGGCGCAACTGCCGATCATCATGGACATCGTCTCCGCCTACCGGATCCCGGTCTGCGCGCTCCCGGGTTACGAGGCGGACGACCTTCTCGGCACCCTGACCCGCAAGGCGCGGGAAGCGGGCTGGGACGTGGCGCTGGTCAGCGGGGACAAGGATTGCGGCCAGCTTCTCCGCGACGGCGTGCGCATTTACGATCCCGTCAAGGAAATTTTCATCGACCGCGAGGCGTTTGTTCAAAAGCGCGGCATCGAGCCGGAAAGGCTGACCGACGTCATGGGCTTGTGGGGCGACGCCGCCGACAACATCCCCGGCGTCCCCGGAATCGGCGAAAAAATCGGCGTCCAGCTCATATCCCGGTACGGGAGCCTCGAGAACCTGCTCGAACACCTGGACGAGATCACGGGCAAGCGCGGCGAGGCGCTCCGCGCCAACCGGGAACAGGCCGCGCTCTCCAAACGGCTCGCCACCATCAGGAACGACGCGCCGGTCGAACTTGATATTGAAGCGGCCAAGCTCTCGGCGCCCGACACCGCCCGTCTGCGCGGGATTTTCACCGAATTGGGGTTTTCGTCCCTGGCGCGCCGCCTGGAGGAAAGCGCTTCCCAACCGCCCGAGGAATGCGATTACCGCCTGGTCGACGGCGACGACGCTTTCGAGGCTTTTGTCCGGGAACTGGAAAAGGTCGACTGTTTCGCCTTCGATACCGAAACCACCGGCCTCGATCCGCTCCTTGCGGAGCTGGTCGGTCTCAGCTTCAGTTGGAACGGGAAGAGCGGGTGGTACCTCCCGTTCAAGGGGCCGGAAGGGGCGAAAGTGTTGCCCAAATCGGCGCTCGACCGGCTGCGGGCGGTTTTCGGGAATCCGGATCTCCGAAAGATCGGCCACAATCTCAAATTCGACGCCCTGGTCCTCTCGACCGCTGGTATCGGGCTGGCGGGGGCGGCGTTCGACACGCTGATCGCGAGCCGCCTCGTGGACGGCCACCAGATCGAGCATAACCTCAAGCTCCTGGCGCGCAAATACTTCAACGTTGAAATGACCGCCATCGACGAACTGATCGGGAGCGGAAAGAAACAAAAAACCATGGCCGAGATTCCGGTCGAAACGGTTGCCGAATATGCCGCCGCCGATGCGGATTTCACTTGGCGCCTGCGCGAAACGCTGGACCGGCGCCTCGATGAACACGGCGCGCGCAGGGTGTTCGAAGAGGTTGAAATGCCGCTCTCCGCCGTGCTCGCGGACATGCAGCGCGTCGGCATACGGATAGACGGCGACCTTCTCGCGGAGGAGAGCCGCGAGACCGGCCGGCTGCTTGAAGCCATCACTTCCGAGATCCACGGCCTCGCCGGCCGCGATTTCAACATCGACAGTCCCAAACAGCTGGCCGTGGTGCTGTTCGAGGAGCTGGGCCTGCCGGTCGTCCGCCGCACCCGGACCGGCGCGTCCACCGACGAATCCGTGCTTGGGGAGCTGGCCGACGTCCACAATTCCGAAATCGCCCAGCGCATTCTCGAATACCGCATGTACGCCAAGCTGAAGAACACCTATCTCGAGGCGCTCCCGAAGCTGGTCAACCCGCGCACCGGCAGGCTGCACACCAGTTTTTCGCAGACCCGGACCGCGACCGGGCGCCTGGCGTCGAGCAACCCCAACCTGCAGAACATCCCGGTGCGCACCGAGCGCGGCCGCGCCGTCCGGGCGGCGTTCATCCCCGAGGACGGGTGGAAAATGCTCGCCGCCGATTATTCCCAGATCGAACTGCGGGTGCTGGCCGCGTTCTCGGGCGATCCGATTCTTCGCCAGGCCTTCAACGCCGACATGGACATCCATCGGGCGGTCGCGGCGGAGGTGAACGGCGTTCCGCCGGAACAGGTGACCCGGGAACAGCGCTCCGCCGCCAAGGCGGTGAACTTCGGGATCATCTACGGCCAGAGCGCGCATGGACTTGCAGAGACCACCGGCATGGGCCGCCAGCAGGCGCAACGCTTTATCGACGACTATTACGCCCGGTTTCCCGGCATCCGGATCTGGATGGACGAACAACTCGAAAAGGCGCGGGAAAACGGCTACGTGACGACCATGCTCGGCTTCCGGCGCCGCATCCCGGAGCTTGCCTCCTCGAACCAGGCGCACCGCGCGCGCGGCGAGCGCGAGGCGATCAACACCATCATCCAGGGCAGCGCCGCCGATCTTATCAAGACGGCGATGGTCAAGGTGGGCCGAAGCGTCCGCGCTTCGGGGCTGAAGTCGCGGCTGCTCTTGCAGATCCACGACGAATTGCTGTTCGAATGCCCGCCGGCCGAGGTGGAAAAGCTTTCCGGCCTGGTGCGCGAGGCGATGGAAGGGGCGGTCGAGATGGCGACGCCGCTCAAGGTGGACATCGGCGTGGGCGACAATTGGCTGGAGGCGAAATGAACCTGGCGCGCCGGCCGGTGGTCGGCGTGACCGGCCTTCCCTGTTCGGGGAAGTCCTTTGTCGCGCGTCTGCTCGCCTCGGGCGAAGTGACCGGCGAGCCGGGCCTGGCCGTGAAGGCCGACGCCGTCGGCCACCAGGTTTTGAACGAATCGGAAGTCGCGGCGAAGCTGGCGGAACGGTTCGGGGCGGGGATTCTCGACGCGGAGGGGAAACCGGAAAGAAGGAAAATCGCCGCTGCCGTGTTCTCGAACCCGGACGCTCTCCGCTGGCTGGAAGGCTTGCTTCACCCGCGGATAGACCGCGTCATCGCCGGCATGATCGCGGCGGCGGGCGGAAGCCGGCCGCTTATCGTCGAGGCGGCGCTGCTTTTCGCCGCGGGCATGGAAAAGCGTTGCGACATCGTGCTGGTCGTGGAGGCGGACCGGGAGGCGCGCCTGCGGCGGGCCGCGGATCGCGGCTGGAGCGAAGAGGAATTGACCCGGCGCGAAAACCGCCTGCTGCCATTGTTCGCCAAGGTGCGCGAGGAAGGTTGCGGGACGCGCTGCGAGACGATAGACAATAATGGGAAAAACGGCCTTGACGGCCTGAAGGCGCGCCTCGCCGAAGCGCTGGTCGCCGTTATGGACATGAAAGGACAGCCATGAACGAAACGCCGAAGAAACCGGCCGGGCGCAGACCCGGAAGACCCAGGAAGAACCCCCTGCCCGAGCCGGAAGCGGCGGTCGTCAACGAGGAGCCGGTCAAGGCGGCCGGCGAGGTTCCGGCGGAAAGCCGGCAGCCCGAACCATCGCTCCCCTTCCCCGAACCCGAAGCCGGGGCGGGCGACGTCGCCGCCCCCATTCCGGCGCGGACGCCGCTCAAGCGGGTGAAGATGGCGCCGAAACTTCCGCTTCCGGCGATTCAGGCAGCGGCGCCGCTCCCGCTCCCGGCGCCGGCGCCCGTTCCGGCGCCGCTTCCCGCCGAGCCGGAGGAGAGGCCGGCGACCGCGTCCGACCCGGCCGCGGCCGCCTTCGTTCCCGCCCCGAAGGACGACGACGGTCCGCTGTCCGAATCCGAGGCCGCGGCGGCGCACGAGGAGTTCGTCGCGGGCCTGTCCCTGGAGCAGCGCGAGGCGCGCGGCATGAAGCGGGAACAGATCTACGAGCAGATCAAGCGCGGCGAACTGCATATAACGGCGCTCAAGGATCTAACCGTCACCGAACTGCGCAAGCTCGCCCGGAGCGAAAAGCTCGAAGGCATCGCCGGCATGGTGAAACAGGAGCTGGTGTTCGCTATCATAAAGAACCGGGTCAACCAGAACGGCCTGTTGTACGGCGAAGGCTGCATCGAGGTGCTTCCCGACGGCTACGGTTTCCTGCGCAGTCCCAAGTTCAATTATCTGCCCTGCCCGGACGACATCTACATCTCGCCTTCGCAGATCCGCCGCTTCGGCATGCGCACCGGCCTCACCATCTCCGGCCAGATCCGTCCCCCCAAGGACAACGAGAACTATTTCGCCCTGCTGCGGGTCGAGGCGATCAACCACGATGAGCCGGAGGCGCTCAAGGACAAGGTGCTGTTCGAGGACCTCACCCCGCTGTTCCCGAACCAGCGGCTGATCCTCGAGCACGATCCCGGCGAATGGTCCACCCGCGTCGTCGACCTGGTCATGCCCATCGGCAAGGGCCAGCGCGCGCTGTTCGTCGCGCCGCCGCGCACCGGCAAGACGGTGCTGTTGCAGCACGTCGCCAACGCCATAGCCGTGAACAACCCCGAGGTCGCGCTGATGGTGCTCCTGATCGACGAGCGCCCCGAGGAAGTGACGGAGATGGAACGTTCGGTCAAGGGCGAGGTGGTCAGTTCCACTTTCGACGAGCCGACCTCCCGCCACATCGCGGTCGCCAACATGGTCATTGAAAAGGCGAAGCGGCTGGTGGAATACGGCAGGGACGTGGTGATCCTGCTCGATTCGATCACCCGCCTCGGCCGGGCCCACAACGCGGAAGCGCCGCACTCCGGCCGCATCCTTTCCGGCGGCGTCGACGCCAACGCGCTCCAGAAGCCGAAGCGCTTCTTCGGCGCGGCGCGCAACATCGAGGACGGCGGCAGCCTCACCATCATCGGCACCGCGCTCATCGACACCGGCAGCCGCATGGACGAGGTCATCTTCGAGGAGTTCAAGGGCACGGGCAACGCCGAGCTGCACCTCGACCGCCGCCTGGTGAACCGCCGGCTCTATCCGGCCATCGACGTCAACCAGTCCGGCACCCGCAAGGAGGAGCGCATCGTCCATCCCGACGAGCTGAACCGCATCTGGCTGGTCCGCAAATACCTTAACGACATGAACGTGGTGGACGCGATGGAATTCCTGCACGCCAAAATGAAGTCGCACAAGACCAACGCCGAGTTCCTCATGACCATCAGCGTGCCGCGCTAGCGGTGGGCGGGGTTGCGGGAAATCGGGCCGCCCGCCGCCCGATTTCCCGTGAAAGACGACCTCCTCAGAAGAAATACCGCAGCGTCAAACCCCCGCTCACGCCTTCGCGCCGCCCGGCGTAGCCCTGAATCCCGAGGTCGATGTGGAAGGGGCGCTTGGCGCCGGGCTTCGCGGTCAGGCCGATTTCGCCGACCGCCGTCGTCCCCCTGAGCCGGGGCGCGTCGATGGCGACGCCGTTGGTGCGCGCCCTGGCCTCGCCGGAGAATTCCCGGTCGACGGCGAGGCCCGCGTAGGCGGTGAGCGCGGGCGTGAAGGCATGGCTCACCCGCGCGCCCACGCGCAGACGCATGGATTCGATGGCGTCGAATTCAAGCCGCTCGCCGGTCGAAAGCCGGGCCGCGTCCTTCCCCTGCCGCGTCCAGACGCCCCGCAGGTAGGGTTCGATCCGGTTCGCCGCGGAGAACTCGAAGCTTTTCCCGACCCCGAGGTGCGCGCCCAGGTAGGCGCTCTTCGCGCCGTATTCGGCCCGTACGCCGGCCTGGTCCCGCAAGTCGTCCGAGCGGTAGTCGGCCTTGACGCTTCCGGCGCGCAGGCTCGCGTCGAGGAAATATCCGCCGGCGGTCGCGAGTTCGGCGAGCAGGCCCGCGCCCAGGTGGCTGGCGTCGCCGCCGCCCTTGATCCGGTTCCCGGCATAACTGTTGTAGCTGTCGTAGCCGCCGGAACCGTATTCGAGGAAGAGCGCGCCGGTCAGGCGTCCGACGCCGAGGTCCCTGCCGGCGGCCAGGCCGGCGACCAGCGTGCGTCCGCGCGCGTCGACGGAGGAACCGGTTTGCTGGCGGATTTTCCAGCCGCCGATCGCGGCGAAGATTTCAGGCCGCCAGGTCGAGGCCGAGGCCGCGTCGCGCATGGCGTCCCGCCCCCGGGAAAGGAGGAAGTCGGCGCCCTGGGAAAGGAACGCCGATCCCGAGAGGTAGCCTTCGGACAGGTTTTGGGCGGCGGCGCTGGCGCTCGGGGGCGCGCTGAGCGTCGCCAGGAGTTGATTCGCCGTCTGTGTGAGGTCGAAGGCGAGGTCGAGCGTTACGCCCTGCATCCCCGTTCCCCGCGCGACGTTGTTGGCGCGCGTGCCGGCGATCGGACTGGCCGAATCGATGAGGACGATTTGATAGCCGGCCTGGGGCGTCGTCGCGGCGCCGTCGATGCCGACGTTGACGGTGGGGTTCGCGAGGCTCACTGCCCCGTCGACGGCGAGCAGCGTGCCGCCGCTTATCATCGCCGCCGGAACGTAGAAGTTCATCGCGCCGCTTGCGGTTAGGTTGCCGGTGTAGCGCGCCGGCTCCGCGCCGCCGAAAACGTCGAGGCGGTCAAGCGGGACCGGAGCGCCGCCCGAATCGAATTCCGCGCCGCCGCGCAGCGTGAGTTGGGTGGAGATCGCGCCGCCGTTCGCGAGTTGGAGCTTCCCTTCTTCGACGGTCGTCATTCCGTCGTAGGTGTTCGCGCCCGAGAGCGTGAGGGTTCCCAACCCTCTCTTGGTCAGGCTGCCGCTTCCGCTGATCGCGTTGCCGTAGGCGAGATCGTCGGAGCGGTTGAAGGTCACGTTGGCGTTGTTGACGATGTCGCCGG
>JAISXA010000020.1 GCA_031270685.1 Planctomycetota bacterium | reverse complement strand
TCTTTTTCCGCCCACATCGCCGTGGGCAGGATCAGGTCGGCGGCCATCGCCGAGACCGTCGGATAGACGTCGGAAACCACCACGAACGCCTTGGGATTGCGCCAGCCGGGATAGATCTCGTCGTTGATGTTCGGCCCGGCCTGCATGTTGTTGGTCGTCGAAGTCCAGTAACACTTCAGCTTGCCATCCTTGAGGCTGCGGCTCTGCGCCACGGCGTGCAGCCCGACCTGGGGCGGGATCGTGCCTTCCGGCAGTTGCCAGGCCGTTTCCGCCAGTTTTCGGTGCGCCGGGTTGCCGACTACCATGTCGGCGGGCAGGCGGTGCGCGAAGGTGCCGACCTCCCGCGCCGTGCCGCAGGCGGACGGCTGTCCGGTCAGCGAAAAAGGCCCGCAACCGGGCCGGGAAATCTTGCCGGTCAATAGGTGCACGTCGTAGATCAGGTTGTTCACCCAGGTGCCGCGCGTGTGCTGATTGACGCCCATCGTCCAGAAGGAAACCACCTTCTTGGCCGGATCGGCATACAGCTCGGCCAGCTTTTTCAGATTCTCGGCGGGCACCCCGGAGAGCGCGACGGTCTTCTCCAGCGTGTATTCCGCAACGAATTTGGCGAATTCGTCGAAGCTGATGCCCGTGGCGCCGCCCGGATCGCCCTTGGGTTTACCGTCCGCGCCCGGATAGCCGTTGGCAGCGGCGTCTTTTTCCAGCGCGTTGTTGGGCCGCAGGCCGTAGCCGATGTCGGTGACGCCTTTCTTGAAGTTGACGTGCTTGTCGATGAAGTCCTTGTCGAATTTCTTGGTCTGGATGATGTGGTTGCACAGGTAGTTCAGAATCGCCAGATCGCTCTGCGGCTTGAAGGTCATCGCGTTGTCGGCCAGTTCATAGGAACGGTGCTCGTAGGTCGACAGCACGTGGATCTCGCACTTTTCGTGGGTCAGGCGCCGGTCGGTGACGCGCGACCACAGCACCGGGTGCATCTCGGCCATGTTCGACCCCCACAGCACGAAGGCATCGGCGTTCTCGATGTCGTCGTAGCAACCCATCGGCTCGTCGATCCCAAATGTGCGCATAAAACCGACCACGGCAGAGGCCATGCAGTGGCGGGCATTCGGATCGAGGTTGTTGGAGCGGAACCCCGCTTTCATCAGCTTCACAGCGGCATAGCCTTCCCAGATCGTCCATTGCCCGGAGCCGAACATGGCGATGGAGGTGGGGCCGTCGGTCTTCAGCGCTTCCTTCCACTTCTCGGCCATGAGGTCGAAGGCTTCGTCCCACGACACCGGCGTGAAATCGCCTTCCTTGTCGTACTTGCCGTTCTTCTTGCGCAGGAGCGGTTGCGTCAGCCGGTCCTTGCCGTACATGATCTTGGACAGGAAATAGCCCTTGATGCAGTTGAGTCCCCGGTTCACCGGCGAGTCCGGATCGCCTTGGGTGGCGACCAGCCGGCCGTTCTGCACGCCCGCCAGCACCGAGCAGCCGGTACCGCAGAAGCGACAGGGAATCTTGTCCCAACGAATCGTCCGGTCCGCGGGCGCGGCGGCGACCGAGGCGGGAAGCGATAGACCGGCGGAGGCCGCAGCGGCGGCGATGGCCTGGGTTTTCAGAAATTCACGACGATCCATGTGTCAAGCCTCCTCGGGCGTAAACGTTTCATCTGAATATTCGTAGGCAAGGGTGGCGGACATCACTTGCGGTATCTGGTGGACTTTCAGGATGGAATCGGAAACGGCATAGCCGGGGCCGTCTTCCACCAGGACGATCATGCGTCCGTCACCGCTGTCGATCGCCACGCGGGCGCCGGGCGTCGCCTCCACCGATTTTTTGACTTCGGGAGCATGGCGGGACGGGAATTTGAGCACGAGACTGACGATTTTCATGAATGGCGTTTCTCCATCGACCTTGGGGTCCTGTGCCGCCACGCGGGCGAAATCCGGGTCGGCGAAGAATCCGAAGGGGCCACGCAGATGCGGTTTCACGCCGAAGGCGCGCCAGATGCGCTGCACGGTCGGCGCCGAGACGCCGGTCGCCGCGCTCATGCGGCGCACGCTCCAATGCGCGGCATCGTTCGGGATCGAATAGCGGACTTTGTCCAGGACGGTCTGCACTTCTTCGTCGAGCACCGTGCGGGGGCGTCCCGGACGCGGCGCGTCGGACAGGCCCGCGAAGCGATGGGCCGCGTAGCGGCGGCGCCACTTCGAGACGGTCTGTACTGTCGTCTGCAACTGCCGTGCGATCATGGTTCCCGACTCTCCCCGCGCGCAGCCCAGGACGATCTGGATGCGCAATTTTTTATCCGCCGTTGTTTCGGGCA
This sequence comes from Planctomycetota bacterium, assembly GCA_031270685.1. Taxonomy (GTDB): domain Bacteria; phylum Planctomycetota; class SZUA-567; order SZUA-567; family SZUA-567; genus JAIRTL01. Next base: position 949 of record JAISXA010000020.1, on the reverse strand, counting down.
TCGACAGGCGCGTTTGCAATTCCGCCTGTTCTTCCTCCGTCAGGTATAACCTGGAGGCCGGTCGCCCTTTGTTCATCGCATGAGTTCCCAATCCCCAAGTCGCCAATTTACATCGTTTCCAAAACTATTCCACACTTTTTCCAAAATTACAAGTATTTTTGAGACAGGGTAATTTCGTTCGATTTGAACGAAACGCGCGTTCTGCCTGTAGTCGATCCGTTCCCCCGCAAGGAGCTTCGGATGCTCACCGTATCCGCCAACGAAGCCAAAACCCGTTTCGGCGAACTGCTCGACCGCATTCAGTGCGAACCCGTGCAAGTGACTCGCCATGGGCGCATGGTCGGCGTCATGGTGCCGCCGCAGGATTATGCCGCGATGCGCGCCTTCTACGCGGACCGCTTGAACGGCATCCTGGGAAAAACCGCTCTCGTGGCGGAAAAAGCCGGCATGACCGAAGAAGCGCTCGATCGATTGCTGTCCGATGAAAGTTGAGCGGGTCGTCCTTGATTGATCGGAAAAACGCTTGCATTGCTCACCATGTTGAGTAAAATTACTCAACATGCTGAGTAAAAGTGAAATCTCCTTCCAACGCCCGCAAGCGGCGGCGCTGACGGCCCGATTGATGGAGCCGCGCCGCTTCATTCAGGTGGTGGCGGGGCCGCGCCAGGTGGGCAAGTCGACGCTGGTGCAACAAGCGACGGCCGATCTGACCCTGCCGGTACGTTACGCAAGTGCGGATGAGCCGACTCTGCGCGGCGCGGAATGGATCGCCCAGCAATGGGAAGCGGCGCGGCTGTCCATTCACGACCCGGCGGGCGCGGTGCTGGTATTGGACGAAATCCAGAAAATCCCGCTCTGGTCGGAAACGGTGAAACGCCTGTGGGACGAAGACACCCGCGCCGCGCGTCCGCTCAAGGCGGTGCTGCTCGGCTCCGCGCCCCTCCTGATC
>JAISXA010000276.1 GCA_031270685.1 Planctomycetota bacterium | reverse complement strand
CCCGGCAGATGGCCGCCCCCGGACTGGGGATTGTCGGTCGCAAAGGCGACGATCGACGCCTCGTCGTCTTTCAATCGTTCCGCGCACCTGATGGCCGCCGCCGCGGAAGCGCTCTTGGTCGTCCCGGTGACGTCAAGCACCTTCCTGCCGGGCTGTTCCAGCCATTCCGCGACCGCCGCCTCGACGTCCCCTGGCGAAGCGACGTCGACGATTTGCTGGCGGATTGCCGGCGAACAGGGCGCGCCGGCGGGAATGACGCCGCCAAGGCGGTCTTGAATCTTTTCCATCAACCCGTTTTTCGCTTCACGTTCGCTAACGAGAAGCGCGACCTCCCGCGGCTGAAAGACGCCAATGGAAAGCAGCGCCGCCGACGCCTGGCTGGCGAGGACGGCGAGGCGGTCCACCCGCATGCCGGCCGTCTCCCCGTAGCGAACGCTTTTCACCTTCCATGGCGTGATGTTTTCCATCTGATATTCATTTCTCACCGCGGCGTCGGCGACGGGATGGATCCATTCGGCATACTCGCGGCAACGCTCGTACTGCCCGCCGTCGCCCGGGGCGTCCGCCATTCTCGGCGCAACCCCGAGACCGTAGAAGAATCCCGCGAAGGTGCGCTTCAGGTCGCAGTTGAAGGGAAGCCGCTCGATGGAGAATCCGTCCCTTTCGAAAACGGACAATTCATCCGGCCGGTCGATGATGGACAGGTACAGTCTGCGGACGCCAACCTCCCTTGCGGCGCGCGCCTTGGCCTCCGCGTTCCCGACGACCCGCAACGCGCCGTTTTTCCACGAAGCCGAGATCATCACCCCGGGGTCTGTCCGCAGGCCAAGTCGCGCCAGGGTCAGTCCGCCGGCCAGCGCCCCCCAGGCGGAATCCCACGTTTCCACCACTTCGTCCCAGTCCGCGATGTCGTAGGGGAAATCCGGCCGCAGCGTCCAGGAGCCGGGCGGACCGGCTTTCCCCGACAGTTCCCGCAATTCCCCGTCTCCGGCCACCTGTCGCGAAAATTCCAAAAGACGGGGAGGAAGGGGACTGACTCCACCGGTCCGCTCCTGCCAGCGCAAAGGGAGAATCACCGCGTCGCGGAGCGGCGAGTCCGGTTCTTTCCCCTTGAGCGAAACCAGCACGTGCGCCGTTCCGGTTTCGGACTTCAGACGCGGCGCTTTCCCGCGCAGGAGGAAAGGGGCGAGCCGCGGGAAAGCATTGCGAAGGCACTCCCCACACTCGTGCGCATCGCCGCGGAAAAGCGTTTCAAGCAATGCGCGGGGCAATTTCGCATAAGCGCAATCAGGCATTTTTCCATGTTCCCGCCGATTCGCGGCCAGCCCGTTTCAGAACGGGGGTCCCGCCCTCCGCGACCGCTTTGCGCAATTCGGACCAGGGGAAAACAACTGTTCCGTCCTTGACTTCGCCGGCGAGCGCGCCGACGCGAAGTTCGCCTTCGGCGCACGGGAGGCCGTCAACCAGGACATGGAAGCGAACGTCTCCCTTCTCCACCCCGTCGGCGTGCGCCTGCCAACCGCCGCCGACCGCGACCAATATCGAGCCGTCGCCGTTTTCGACGTCGGCCGCCATGGAAATGCCGTCCATAGGCTGCCACGTGTCAAGAAGGCTGATTATGTTATTCGTGAAACGGTCCGCCGTAACCCGAATCTTGTCGGGGATGCCGGCGACTTCCACGGCACGCGCATCGCCGGCCAGCTGTTTCAGGGTTTCCATGATTTCGGGCGAGGGCGCGGCCTCGGGATCGTTTTCCTCAATTTCCCGGAGCGCCAGACGGTATTTCGCGGTAACCAGGTCAAGATCGGAATCGAATTCGCCGAGATCTGTGCGATAAGCGCTGTTCATAACCCCCACATAATTGCCGATGGGAACGAATTCCATCAGGTTGTCCCGGAACGATCTGTCCGCCGGGAGCCATTTTTTGAAAAAATCGACCGCGCCGGGATGCCCCAGGCGCCGCATCGCCCAGGCCGCTAGCTGAGCCTGGTCCAGGCGATTAAACAACTCCAAAGCCGCGTCGGCGCAGGCGTCCATCCCGGCGCCGGGCAGCGCGTCCTCCGCCGCGGCGACAAGCGCGAGAAGATCTTCCCGCCAACCGCCGGGATCGTCGTGCCCCTCGGCGGCGCTGCACAACGCTTGAAAATCGCTTCGCACCAGGGAATCCAGCGCTTCCCATTCCGGATCGGCGACGCACGGCAATCTGTGCGCGTGCGCCCAGGCGGCAAGTATTTCGGACGCCTCCTCGGACAGGTTCGCGTCGGGATGCCTCCGCCATAAATCCATGGAGAGGCGTATTTCTCCGAAAATGACGTCCCGAACGGTTTGGCTGTCGCTATTCATCCTGTTCCTCCGCGGCCGTGGACGCGTACTTGCCGAAAACCGCCTCCCACTGCTCCAAGGTCATTCGCTTGAGAGAATGCATATCCCTTGAATACCAGTTCACGTCGCGCCATCTGACGCTTTTCGCCGCTTTTTTGAAAATTTTCGCAAGTCTTTCCCGTTCGCCGATTTTTGCGAATTTGTCGGCGTCCGGCTTTTCGGGCCGTCGCGCTCGCGGCAGCGGATCGCGTTCGCGAAGCGCTTCCTCCTCTTCAGGTTCAAGGTCTTCCATGGGCTGGACGGTCGTCCTGTCGCCGACCCCGGGGATGTATGCGGTCAAAACCCTGTCGCCTCCGAGCACGGTCAATACGCCGTTTATCCCCAGGGCGCGCTCGCCGCTTCCGTCTTTTTCCTCGCCGTGCCATCCTTCCCCCTCGCTGGACGCGAGCGCGAACTGGACGGCGGACATGTATGCGTCATACAACCGCTGGAAATCCGCATCACCCTGTTCCGACCACATGCGCTTGGCGGTTTCGAATCCGGAGCGGCTTTCGACGATTGGCTTCAACCAGGGATGGATCACGCTCCAGGCATGCGCTTCCGGGAGGGTCAGGAGATGATCGCAGATATGCGCGCCCGCCCGGATCCAGTTGACGAATCCCCAAACCTTTTTGCCGCGAAACGACAGCTTCCTCAGCGTTTTCATGCTTTTTTCCTCCCCCCGCCGCCGGATCGCAGCCCCAGAAGCGCCAGCGCCGCCGACGCGGCTTCCGGCCGGGGGGTCAATCCTTCGATATGGGCCAGGATGCGCTTTCGCATGCGCCCGATCTTCTGATCCAGGGCGTCGCGACGGATGCCGGCGATTTCGGCAAGAAGGTATTGATCCACGGGACGCCCGCCATCCTCCGCGCGCCGAACCAGCTCTTCCCAGATGTCCCGGATGGCTGGCGGTTTTCCCTTGACCAGCGTGCGGTCGCCGTCTTCGTCGTTCCAGGGAACAAGAGCTTTGGGACTGTAAACGGAATTCTTCAGGACAAAATACCTGCCGAAAATCAGCATGAGCGCGAATAGGTCGTTCCCTCGGCCCCCACCCCCCGGACAGGACCGCCAGAGCGAAACGACATTTTCGCCGATGAAACGCCGCTGTTCCTCCTCCGCGTATTCGAACGGCGGCTCCCGCGCTTGCAACTTGCAGTATATGCGATCTTCGGCGTATTTCCCGTCTCCGTCCGCCGAATCGCCGTCGTCAAATATCGATCTCATCGGGAACGGGCGCATTTTGCCGGAGAAATCGGCAACGGCGTTCACGCACATCTTTTTGACAAGGGAAAGGAACTGAGGGAAGGTGAATGTGCCACTCGCCAATTCACCCCATATTTTCTTAGGGAAACGAAGGAATTTCAAAAGGATATCCTGTTGGATGTCTTCGATCTGACATCGCAGGAAAGGCGACGTATACCTGCGTTGCAGGCAATTGCTTATGAACCCGGTCAAGCCGGGCGACACCTGTTCCCATGCTTTTTCGTCGCCGGCCGCCAGGCGTTCCGCCGTGGCCTGGTCGATGTCGAATCCGCTGTCTTCCGGTTCGCACATGCGTTTCTCCCTTCGACAGGTGAACTCCGCCATCCGGGGGTGGGGCGGACTGTCCGTCCGCCTCCGGCGTTGCGCCCTGGCTTACGCAATCCCGCTGCGCGCGGCAAGTATCGGACCACCGGCAGGGAACGCCCATTATACCGCCAATCGCCATTTTGTCGATCTCAAACTTTCAACTGAACTTTGGCAAATTGGGCCGTCCATTGGATTTTTTCAGGTCGCCATAGTCGTCATAGCCGTTTAATCGCCATTCCAACTTCGTTACCCGGGAATCGCCGCTTCTGGAGGCGGTTTTCCCGCTGGACGATTCCCGCTTCGCGGGGCAGCTTCCCCCCGTCGTCCCGCACCCAGCCTTCGCCATACGGAAACGCGCCGTCCGCGTCTTCACCCTGGCGGATTACGTCTCCTCCGGCGTCATGAGCGAAGCGCAAAGCGTTTTGATTCACCATGCCGTTTCGACGCGGCGGAACATCCTCGTCGTCGGGGGGACCGGGACGGGGAAAACCACCCTCGGCAACGCCGTCCTGCACGAGATCACCGTTCTGGAACCATGGGCGCGGCAGATCATCATCGAGGACACGGCGGAACTCAATTCCGCCGCCGTCAACAAGGTCAATTTCCAGGTTTCCCCCGGCGCATCCATGACCGACCTGATCCGGGCCACGCTGCGGATGCGCCCGGACCGGGTGATCGTGGGCGAAGTGAGGGGTCCGGAGGCGTTCGACCTTATCCAGGCATGGAACACCGGCCACCCGGGCGGTCTCGCGACGCTCCACGCCAACGACTGCGTTTCCGGTCTGCGGCGTTTGAAGTCCCTTATCAGTCAGCATCCCTACGCGCCGCGCGACATCGAACCTGACATCGCCCTGGCGGTGAACGTGATGGTCAACATCGTCAAGGCGGCCGAAGGGCGGAAGGTTCGGGAGATCGTGTCGGTCGGGGAATACGACCCCAGCAATCGGAAGAACAACGGCTACAGGCTGGAAAAGCTGTAATGGCGAGGAGCGGTCCGAGCCGGACTGGCGGTCCGTGCCGGACAGGCAGCCCCTGCGAATGCCCGGGGACGAAACAACGCGGCGCTGCCGCATCATGACGGTCCGTGCGAAAGCGCCGGTTAAAACCGGCATGGTGTAGTGAGTGCAAGTCTCATCAGTTGAAGGCGTAGCGAGCCGCAACTGCCCCGACCATGCGGTGGCCTCCGTAAGGGGGCGGCCGAAGCGTTGGAACCGCGCAGGGAAGTCGGACACCTTCGCAGTACCGTGGAAGCGGGCGAACAATGGAACCGGAGGAACACGGTCATGGCGGAAAATCCGAGACCGGAAGCGCGGGAGCAGGAGAATCCCCGGACCGGCGGACCGAGGGGACCAGCGGAGTCCGCCGGGGTGGACGGCGAGACGTGGCGAAACTACGGGGAAAGTCTGGAGCACAATCTCCTCGACCTGTCCCAACGGCTCAAACGCGGGGCGTACCGGGCAAGGCCGGGACGCAGGGCGTACATAGCGAAAGCCGACGGGCGCTTGCGTC
>JAISXA010000262.1 GCA_031270685.1 Planctomycetota bacterium | reverse complement strand
TCCACGTGATGACCTCATGTATCCGGGGGTTGACCTTCCCTGATATGGGCGGGCGTCAATCAGAGTACATGCCATCTCTCTCCGGTAATTGTGCGGAACCATCACCGCCGAGTGCCGGCTTGACCCGCATCACCCGCAATATCGCGACGCCGAACTCCTCCTCCACCCGACCCGTGACCCAGAGAGGTTGGCGGGTGGCGAGATGACGGTGGCATTTCCGGAATTCCACCGGGAAGATCGTCGCCTCGCAGATGGCGCGGTGGTCTTCGAACGACTGGAACATCATGGCGTCGCCGTGTTTCGTTTCCACAATCTTGGCGGTGACTGGCCAAGCCAGGATGACAACCGTTTTCCCCGCGTGTTTCGACAGGCTCCCGGCGGCGACAAGCCGGGGGTGTCCGCGTCGGACAAGTATCCGGGCGCTTTCCCGGATTTCCCCTTCATACAACGCCAACGGATGGCGGCCGGGAATGAATCCAAGGGCGGAGTATTCCGCCGCGAAGCGCTGGCGTCGCGAATAGGGCGGCAGCTCCGGCGGCGAACGGCGTGAAGGCGATGCGATAAGCGCGATTCCCTTATGGAGTTCGGCGCGGTCAATGAAAAGAGAGAGCCGCTGACCGCATTTTTGCTCCGTTGGTCCACGCGCATTTCATCCCCGGCGTTTTGCCCGGCCCGCCAAAGGATTTGCGGTCGGTTCAGTTCGGGAGCCAGGTCATCCAGTGCCCCGACCAGGGCGAGGCGGCGGCGGTCGTCGGACGCCGTTGAAACCCGCTGGAGAAAATCCTCCAGGTCGATGTAGCGTCCTCCCTTTTCCCGCGTCGCCACGACGGCGGCAATGGCCGCCCGCGAGAGGCCGGAGATCATCATCAGGCCGGTGCGGATAGCCCCGCGTCCCTCGGCCCGCCAAGTTGGTTCGGAGCGATTCACGTCCGGACCAAGCACCTGGAGCCCCAGGCGCATCGCTTCCGACACATAGGCCTGCGCCGAATAAAAACCGCCGCCGTTCGACAACACCGCCGCCATGAAATAGGCGGGATGGTGCGCCCGCAAATACGCCGCCTCGTACGATACCTGGGCGTAACTCGCCGAATGCGGTTTGCAGAAGGAATAGCCGATCATCGACATGAGGGTGCGCCGGAAACCCGCCAACGTCGCCTCGTCCACGCCCCGCGCCCGCGCCGCCCCGGCCAACTCCGGGAAGGCGGCGGCGAGGCGTTCGCGGGCGTCATGCTTGCCGAGGCACTTCCGGATGCCGTCCGCCCTGGCGTAGTCGTATCCGGCCAAGGCCATGGCCAATTTCACCACGTCCTCCTGATAGACGGGGATGCCGTAACTCTCGTCGAAGAGGCCGGCGAGGAGCGGGTGTTCCGGTTGCCAGGACTTGCCGTGCAGGCGCTCGAGATATTCGTTGATGAAGGCGTTGGCGGCGGGACGGATGATGGAGGAATGAATCACCGCGTGGGCGAAGTCGCCCCGGCGGGCCTTGGCCATGAGGAGCCGCATGGCCGGGCTTTCCAGGTAAAACACCCCGAAGGTGTCGCCGCGTTCCACCAGGCGTCGCGTCGCCGGATCGTCCTCCGGATTTATCGGGATGACGTCTTCTTCGCTCGTCCCCGTGTCTTTGGCGATGGCCTTGACGGCGTCGCGGATGATCGCGAGGGAGCGGTTGCCGAGGAGGTCTATCTTCACCAGTCCCATATCCTCGGCGCCGTCCTTTTCCCATTGGATGGTGGGTTGACCCTTGCGGGACATGATGGTCGGAACAATCCTGGCGATAGTCCCGGGCGCCATCACCACGCCGCCGCAATGCATGGACAGGCAATGCGGAATGCCGACAAGCCGTTCCGCCAGGCGTTCGGCCAGGTTCCAATCCGGCGCGTCAACTCGGCGCAGGACTTCGAGTTTGCGCAGGGCGCGCGGCGCCGACGGTGCTACCGCTTCCGGCGGCGGCGTCCGGCCGGGATGCGCTTCGCTGTAAACGCTTGGCGACTCCCGCAGGCGGCGGGTGATTTCGGGGTCGGAAAACCCGAGCGTCCTTGCGGCGGCGCGGAAGGCGCCGCGCCAATCGTAGCGGTTGTGGTTCGCGACCCGGGCGACCCGCTTGTCGCCGTAATTGACGAAGACCTTGTCGAGGACGCCGTCCCGTTCGTCCCAGGCGAAATCGACGTCGATGTCCGGGGGATCCTTCCTGGCCTCGTTCAGGAACCGCTCGAACATGAGGTTGTGCTTGAGGGCGTCGACATTGGTGACGCCGAGACAGTAATTGACCAGGCAGGCCACGCCCGATCCCCGGCCGCAGGTGATGGAGCGGCCGCGCCGCACCCGTCCATCGCCGCCCGCCAGGCGATTGACGATATCATGCACCACCAGGAAGTATTCGGCGAAGCCCTTCCTGTCGATGAGGTCGAGTTCGTGTTCGAGGCGGCGGCGCACCGCCTCGCCAACCTCGCCGTAGCGGATGGCCGCGCCTTCATACGCCAGCCGCCGCAAGGTCGCCAAGGCCGATGGCGCATTGTTTTCCGCGATGCGTCCCGATTCCGGCGGCGGCGGGTGCAGGGTGTCCCGACCGGGTTTGAAACGGCCCAGGCGCGCGGCCAGGATGTCGGCCCGTTCGATGGCGTCCGCATGGACGGCGAAAGCTTCGGCGTACTCCTCCGCACTCCGCAAATAAGCATCCGGCATTCCCATAAGGACCGGCGCGCGCACTCGATCCCGATCGGACGCATCGGCGGCGGGAATGCGATCGAAGGCGGTCGCGCCGCCGACGGCGCGAAGCAGGCGATGGGCGTCGAAGTCGCGCGGCGCGGGAAGGAACGGTCCCGGAACAAACACCGCGGCGTTGATTCCACGCGGCGGCGACGCCAGGGTGGGACCGACGCGCCAATAGGTTTCAACGCCGCCGGCGCGGAGAGCGCCATACAGCGCCGCGTCGTTGACGATCCAAGTCAATCCAGCCAATGCATCCGCGTTGGCGAAAAACCGTTTCGCCGCTTCCGGCGCGAGGGCGGGAATGCCGCCGGCCCGTGTTGCGGGATGGCTGGCAGAGAGCGCCTGCCAGTCGGTGACGAGTTGGCAAAGGTTGCCGTAGCCGTTCGCCGTCTCGACAAAGGCGATGGCGCTTTGACCATTCAAGAACGGAAACGCCGCGCCGTAGAGCGGCCTGATCCGGCTTGCCGCCGCCGCCTCGACCATCTCCGGCAGGCCGCAGAGCGAGGCGTGGTCGGCGATGCCGAGATATTCATATTCAAGCGCCCCGCCCGCGCGAACCAGGCGGCGGGCGAGGCGACACCCCAATGAAACGAGAAATGGCTCTGGACGCCGAGGAGGGCTTTCATGAGACGCGATGCTTTCCCAAACGCATGGCGAACTTGCCGGCGGTGGGCGCCACCATGGCGGCGGGCCGGATGCCGTCGTCGCCGTAACGCCGCCGGATGCGGTCCAACGTATTCAGGAGCGTCGCTGTCTTTGCGGCGTCGACGGTGCGGGATTCCTTGTCATGTATCGCCGCCGGCGAAAACAGGACGCCCTGCCGCTCGGGCGCGGACAACTTCTCCGCCGCCAGCCACAGGCGGCCGACCCGCACCCGGCGGCGGAAAACCCTTTCCAACAGGGTCGACGCCAAAGCGGCAAGCATGGTTTCATCCCGCACAAATCCCCCGGTCGCCGCGACGGCGCTTTTCATCGCCCCGTCGACATGGAGGAGGGTCAGCCGGAGCCGCGCCGCGCCCGAATTCCGCGTCCGCAAGGTCGCGGCGACTTGCTCCGCCAGTGCGCGCGCGACCAGGCGCACCTTTTCCCCATTCACCGTCGCTTCGGTCAGGGCCGCCTCGACCCGCACCGCCTCGTCCGTGATGTCGGCCGTCGCCCGGCCGACGGCGATGTTCCACGGATGGGGGTGAACGACGTTCCACAGCGCTTCGCCGTCCGCCGCGCCGAATTGCCGGACGATGTCCTCCCGGGCGAATTGCCGGAGTTGTCCGGCCGAGCGAATGTTCATCTCCAGCGGTCGGGAGCGGGTCTTGGCGCTGACGCCATCGATCCAGGCCACCGGCACCCGGGCGAGAAACGCCTCCTCGCCGCCCGGTTCCACCTGCGGGGAAAACGCGAGGGCCTGTTCGAGAAGCGCCCGGAGCGCCCGTTCCGAAAGGCGGCGATCGGGGACGAAGAACACCGCATCCGGACAGCAGTTCCGCGCCGCCGGATATGGCATGTCCATGCCGATGCCGCAAGACTCCGCCACCGGACAGGCGGCCAGGACCCGTCCAAGCGGCTTGAAGGAGGTGACGACCGCCACCGGTCGCGAAGCTAGGCCGGGATCGACCGCCTTGCGGATCGCCGCATCGAAGGCGGGCACGCGGAGGGTGAGGAGAGCGGCGGATGTCATTTCAATATTTCCTGACTATCCCGGCAATGACGCCGACGATGGCGAAGTCATCGCCTTCCTCGACCGGAATATCGGCATAGTCCGGGTTTTCCGGATGGAGAGCGGGTTTGCCGTTCTCGAAGCGCAGTCGTTTGATCGTCACTTCGTTGTTGAGCCGGACCAGGACCAAGTCGCCGTCTTGAGCCTCGGAACCGGGTCGGATCAAGGCTACATCGCGGTCATGAATGCCCGCGCCGATCATTGAATCGCCCAGCACCCGGATGGCAAACATATCCGTCTGCGGGAACAGTGCCGGATCGAGGGCGATGTGCTCGTCCGCCTGTCCAATCGCTTCGCTCGGCATGCCTGCCGGAGCGTCGCCGAGAAGCGGGACCAGCCGCCCTTCGCGCCGCGCATGGTCGTCCCCCGGCAAGCTGAGGCCGCGATGGCTTCCCTTGGCGATATGGAGCAGACCCTTTTTCTCCAAGGCCGCCAGATGCACCCGCACCGCGTAGGTGGACTGGAACTTGAAGTGGCGACGAATTTCGTCGATGGAGGGCGGCCGCCGATCAGTCCGGCTTGCCGAATGGATGAAGGCGAGGATCTCCCGTTGCCGCGCGGTCGGCCCTTCAATCGGCGGACGCCCGGGCCGGCGCTTCCGTTCGCCGCCGGAGGAAGGCTCTGTCTTTCCGCCGCGCTTGGCCATGGCTGCTCTCCCGCACTTATTCGATGATCAACATGCTATTGGAATGTTATCATGACCTGCCGGGGAATGCAAGATATTTATATGCCCATTCGAGCACATAAATATTTCACGCCATGCGCGGTATATGTCAATGCGATGCCATCGCCTTGACAAGCAAGTGAGGTTGAATGCCAAATTTGCAAAGCACCAGTTGTTTGATTTTCTCCAAAAGTCCACGTTCAGTAAATCATTTCCGCTTGATAATTGGGTGTAATTGGGTGTAGAATTGGGTCATGTTTACGCTGGCGACGCTGGTCATCACCACCGATATCCTTGGTTTGATAGCTGCCATTGACGAGTTCAAGGGGGCGTGGCGCGCCTTGGGCACGCTTGCGCCGGAGCGGTTGTCCGCGCTTAGAAAGGTCGCCTCGATTGAAAGCATCGGCTCCTCGACCCGCATCGAGGGGAGCCGCCTCACGGATCGCCAAGTGGAAACGCTTTTATCGAACCTCTCGATCAAATCGTTCGCCTCGCGCGACGAGCAGGAGGTTGCCGGCTACGCGGAGGTCATGGAAACCATATTCCAATCCTGGAAATCGATACGCCTCGACGAAAACCATATCAGGCAATTGCATCGTGACCTGCTGAAGTACAGCGACAAGGATGAGCGCCACCGCGGCAAATATAAAACGTCCTCCAATAGCGTGGCGGCATTTGACGCGGATGGCAAACAGGTCGGGATCGTCTTTGAAACCGCCGCTCCATTCGCGACGCCCGGGTTGGTGAGTGAACTGGTGAAGTGGACCAATGAGGCTTTTGAAGAAAAACGGCCGCACCCGCTGCTGGTCATCGCTATTTTCACCGTCGTCTTCCTTGAAATCCACCCCTTCCAGGACGGCAATGGCAGATTGAGCCGCATCTTGACGGCGCTTCTCCTGCTCCGGGCTGGATATGTCTATGCGCCATATTCCTCGCTGGAGAGTATTATCGAACAAAACAAGGAAGAATATTATCTCGCCTTGCGCCAGACGCAGACCACCATACGAAGCAAAAAAGCAAACTGGCAACCGTGGGTCGTTTTTTTCCTGACCGCGCTTCATAAACAAACACTCGTTCTTGAGAAAAAGATGGAGAGGGAGCAATTGCTCCTCGCCTCGATGCCCGAGCTGTCTCTCCAAATTCTTGAACACGCAAAGAACCATGGACGCGTCACCATCGGGGAAATGGCGAAGCTCACCGGCGTAAGCCGCAACACCCTCAAAACGCATTTTCGCCAATTGGAAAAGGATGGTGGATTACTGATGCATGGCGCCGGGCGAGGGATATGGTACAGCTTGGGGATCATCCAATATTAAAACTGAAGTTTGGTAATGATCCGGCGATTCAACCGGTACACACCCTGTTCTTGCCGCTTTTTTTGGCGGTATAAAGCGCATCGTCGGCACGCTTGAAGAAATCCTCCGCCGATTCCATCCCGGCGTACAGCGTGCAGCCGATGCTGACGGTGATGCGCGGAGCGTCGGGCACGGCCATGGCGGCGAGATTGGAGCGGATCTTTTCCGCGACCTGGGTTGCTTCCGCCAGGGGGGTGTGCGGAACGAGCACGGCGAATTCCTCCCCCCCGTAGCGCGCGACGATGTCGTTTCGGCGGAGCGAATGCTTCAAGGTCGACCCCATGCCTTGCAGAATCCTGTCGCCGGCCAGGTGTCCGAAATTGTCGTTGACTTTCTTGAAATCGTCGATGTCGAGAATCAGGAGGACGAGCGGATAGTCCATGATCTGGCTGCGTCTTATCTCGTCCAACAGCAGTTCCATGAACGTGGTCCGGTTGAAAATGCAGGTCAGCCCGTCTATGCGCGATTTTTCCTTGAAAATGCAGAGGTTGCTCGTTAGCCGCCGGTTCTCCAGCAGTTGTTCGCGGGCTTTGCGCAGAATGCCGAGCCTCTCGGTGTAGTCTTCCTGCAGCAGGCGGACGACCACGACCTGCGCGTCGCCAAGGTTGACGGCGGTGACCTTGAGCGCCGTATTCTCGAGCGTCAAACCCTCTTCCTCCCAAACGCCGGAACTGATCGAGCCGACCTCCCCAAGCGCGAAAAAATCCTCGGCCTCGTCAAGGAAAAATTCCAGCATGGAGGAAATTGCCCATGGCGTGGCACAGGGATTGCCGTCGCGCGGCGGAAAAAGCGCGTCGTAGAAGGCGGGAGCCCGGCCGAGGAAAACGTATTCCCTGGACGCGACGCGCCGCAGCACGGCGAAATTGAAGGACTGCAGAAGGTTGAGCGCGAGCTGTTCGTTCTTCGTCATGGCGGTTTCCCCGCTGGGTTGTGCCGGCGTCAGCCAAGCATGCTTTGCGTCAGGTAGGCGAAGGCCTCTTCCACTCCCGCTCCGGTCTTGGCGCTGGTGCGCAGCATGGGCACTCCCTGGTCCGCCAGAGGCGCGAGCATGCTTTCCGTGACTTCCCATTGGTCCATCATGTCCGCCTTGTTGACGAGAAGGCAGGAGGGAATGTCTCCGGCCACGTTCAACGCGTGTTCGCGCAGCGACATGGCCGTTTCAAGGGTCTCCTTGCGCGTGCCGTCGACTACCGCCAAGAACCCCATCGCCCCTCGCATGTAGGCCAGGTTCACGTTGGCGTAGATGTCCTTGCCCTCCATGTCCCAAAGCACCAGCGTTATATCGGTTCCATGGTGCGCCAGCGTCTTCTTGCTGATTTTGACGCCGACGGTGGACAGATATTTGTCGGAAAAAATGGAATGCACATACCTTTCGACCAGGGAGGTTTTTCCGACGGACAGTCCGCCCAGCATGCAAACTTTCTTGCTGATCATATGATCGTGACGTCTCCATGAAAAGCGCCGGGCTACCTCCGGAACATCTCCGGGCTTGCCGTGGGCGACAAAGAAAAATGGACGCGCAGTTCGATTCGCCTGCTCGCCTGGCTCTCCCTTTGCGCGGCCGCCTGCTCCCTGGGGTCGCCGCCGTCCCGGGGATGCTCCGAACCCATGCCGTATATGGCCACCGGCATGCTGGAGCCTTTGGCGTACAACATGCTCGCGACCGTCCGGGCGCGGGCCTGGCTGATCTCGTAATTGCGCCGCGCGTCGCCGATCGCGTCCGCGTGGCCGTAAATGGTCAGGGATATGGAGAAACCCATCCTTCCGGCAATGTTTTCCAGTTCGGCGAGCGTGTCAACGACCTTTTTCAACTTGGACGCGTCCGCCGGACGCGGCGTGTCCTTTCCGAGCGGGAATTCGATGACCGTGTTTTCCACCTCGGCGATCATGGACGATATTTGGTCCATCATGGGATCGCGGACGCCGCCGACATCCACGTGTTCGACGCCGGGAATGGCCCGCGCATCTTCGCGGGTGGAAACGATCCACGACATTGGCGCGGCACCGACGAAGGTCAAGACGCCTTTTTCGTCAAAGGTCATGCTCACCGTGTCGGGCGGCCGGATCGCCTCCCTGACCCGGCGCACGACGATCGACGGATCGTAGGATATGAAGGGAATGACCCGGATCGAAAACAGGGCGGGGTCCACGCCCCGTTCGCGCAAGACGGCTTCCGGCGCGCGGCCGAGGGCGTCCTTCAACGCGATGATCTCCCAGGGGGCGGCGGGGGTTTCGGTTGCGTCGACGACCATGAGGCCGGGTTCGGAACGCAGATATCCAACCGCCTTGCGCATTCCCGACATGAATGCGTCGCGGTTTGCCTCGATTCTCGCCCGTTCCGCCGTCGCCTGCCAGTGCCAGTTGAAGAGATATCCCGCTCCGGCGACGACGGCCAGCAGGAACGCGGCCAGCAGGAACTTGGCCAGGAAGGGAACTCTTTTGTCGTCGTCGACATAATGCGACAACAGGCAGGCTTCCAGGTAGCGGACGGCGCCGGCGAAAGGCGCGGTGTCGCCGTTGAAGGATTCCAGCGCGTCCAAGTGCTCCACGTGCATCAGTTCCAGCATCGCGCGGAGATGCGCGTGGAAATCGGACGGAGGCGTTCCGCGCAGGACGCAGGCAAGGTAGGCATGGGCGCCGGATTCGATAAGGACCGTGAACTCCCCCAGATGCAGCGAATGCAGTTCCTCATCCTTGCCGACCGCGAAGCAATCCCGCACAAAGTCCTGGATCGCCGTCAACATGGCTGAAACCATGTCGGGGTCCTGGGCCTCCACACTGTCGCCGGCCAGGTGCGAAAGCACCAAGCCGGTCTTGTTGTGAACGAGGAAGAGCTGTTCCACCCGGTAGACCAGCGTATGGAGCATGACGATTTCGCTGAAAGGCTTCCCCGAGCGCAATGCTTCGAGGCGCCAACGCAAGCCTTTCCAGGAAAAGGCCATTTCCACGCTTTTACCGAAATTTCCCATCATCGACTGGAAGCTTTCGGCGATGGATTTGCGGATGGTCGGCCCCATAAGCGGGGAAAGAGCGCTGACGAAATCGTTGCGGCGGGTGTTGAGCGAGGTTTTGACGATGGCGTCCACCACCGGTTCCAGCGCGATGGAAAGATGGGGATCCTTGCCCGACCGCAGGTGAAAAGCCTCCGCCAGCACGTCGCTGACCTTGCGGGTCATCATCTGGGGATTGTCGTAAATCGCGATCAGGCGGTTGAGGATCTCGAGTTCCCGGGAAAAAAGCAACTCACGCAGTCGGCGGACCTCGGGATCCTCGGACAACGACGGCAACCCTTTATCCAGCTTGCCGTTAAGCAGGCCGGCATTGCCTTCTCCGACGGCGGACGCCTTTCCGGAATCCGGCGATCCGGTTCCGGCGGGTTCGGAAGGCGTGGTGGGAATGCTGTCGAAGTTCGCCATGCTCATGCTTCGGCGGAATCGGAGTTGCCGGTTTCTTTCACTTTGCCAGGCGTACCCCCATCGACGGCAAGTGCGAGATCGCCGGCGATTTTGACTGCGAATTCCGTGAAGGTCGCCGACAGCGCGGAACGGGAAACAAGATCGTTTTGCAACTGCCCGGTCGTTCGCGAGAGGGCGGAGAGCGCGTCCTTGTATTTCTCCTCGGTCGTCGCGGACAATCTGGAGCTTTCGGCGAGGAGCAACTGGCGCAACTCCCGTTCGACATTGTCCAGGGTGGCGGACAAGGCGGTCAATTTGCGGTCGAACGACTCGCCGGTTTTGGCCAGTTCCTTCGCCGCCTTGGCGAACGTTTCGTCGCGCTCGCGTTTTTCCTGCTTCATCGCTTCCGTCCGGTCCTTGTGCTCGGCCTTGACGCTTTCCGCGCGCTCGCGCTGCTCCTCCTTGAGGGCCGCCGAACGCTCGCTCTTTTCTTCCTGAAGCCGGTGGAGGAGGGAGACGGTCTCGCTTTTCATGAAGTTTTCCAGCGACTCGACTCGGTTTTTCAGGGTGTCGCGAAGGTCGGCGATTTCCTGCATCAAGCGTTCATCCTGCCGCAAAATGCGATTTTCCATATCCTTTAGCTGCGTCCCCATAAGAAGTTCGCGTACTTGATCCATCGATGCGCTCTCAGAAGCGTTGCCGGCCATGAACATCCTCCGAAATCAATGCCGTATCCGAACCAATGTACTATTCAGGAAATCTTTGAGCAAAAAAAGGCGTTTAATTAGGCAGAGGAACGACCCGCTCCCGGATGACGAGAAGCCGCTTGGCCACCATGGCATCCGTAAGGCTTAATCGCCGAAGTTTAAGGTAGTATAATCCCTTGCCGTAGCCTTGTCCATTATCATTTCCCTCCTTTTCGGTCACGGTTGCGCCGGTCGGTTCGCTCCTCGAGGCATGCCCATTTCAGCCGC
>JAISXA010000228.1 GCA_031270685.1 Planctomycetota bacterium | reverse complement strand
CATACTCCCAAGCATGGCAGTTGGTTGAACATGGCCGAAATTGAGTTCAGCGTCTTGAACAAACAAGGCCTTCCAGAAAGAGTTCCCGACCTTGAGTCGATGCGCCGGGAAGTGAAAAGCTGGGTGAATCAGCGGAACAATGAAAAATGAAAAATCGACTGGCAGTTCACCACCAAGGACGCAAGGGTAAAACTGAAACGCCTTTATCCAAAGTTACAACATTGACTGTGTACTAGGCGAGTTCGAACTCGAGGATGAACGTCGATCCCCGTCCCGGCTCGCTGTCGACCCGGATTCCGCCGCCGTAATTTTCCATGATGTTGTAGGCGATGTACAGTCCCAGCCCCATTCCCTTCCCGGTTTGCCGCGAATAGAACGGGAGGAAGATGCTGTTCAGCGTTTCCCGGGTCATGCCGCGGCCGTTGTCGGAAATGGTCAGCGTTCCCCGGCCGCCCTCGGCGCTGGTCGCGATGACGATGCGCCCCGATTCCTCAATGGCGTTGATGGCGTTGTCGAGGATGTTGAGCAGAACCTGCCGCATCTCGACCCGGCCCGCCTGAAGCAGGAACTCGCGTTCGCACAGCCGCAACTCGAGGGCGATCCGTTTTTCGCCGACGAAATGCGACACCATGCCGGCGAGGTTGCGGATGATGGCGTGCAGGTCCACTTGCTCGAGATACCCGGTCTGGGAGAAGTCCGCCAGGTTGCGGATGATGCGGTTTATGTTTCCCACCTCTTCCTGGATTTCCGCGATCTCCCGGGCCAGGTCCGGCCCGGGAAACCGCATCTTGACGTATTCGGCGATGTTGTTGATGACCGACAGGGGATGGTTGATTTCATGCGCCATGCCGGCGGTGAGGATGCCGAGGGAGGCGACCTTCTCCGCGAGGAGCATCTGCTCCTGGAGATGCGCGTGTTCGGTGACGTCGTCGATGAGGATTATGCTGCCGATGTCGTTGCCGCCCTCGCTCACCCGGTAGGAAAAGAGATTGACGATCCGGCGCTGGCTTCCCGCCGCAAAGGTGAGACCGGTCCGGGAAAACTCCCGGTTGGCGCGGACCCCCTCCGCCAGATCGCGCGCCGCGCCGGGGAAAAAGCCCGCCAGGGTCCGTCCAAGATCCGCGTCCGGCGGGCGATCGATCCCGAAAAAAGCCCGCGCCGCCTGGTTCATCATTTCGATTTCGAGGCGCAGGTTGACGATGATGAATGGCTTCGGGTAGTTGGTGAGAAGCGAAATGTAATAGCTCATGTGGCGACGGAAAATGTCCAGCCGCTCCCCCGTCCGGTCCGGCCCCGACGCGGCCTGCGCGTACGCCGCCTTGAGCACGGCCAGCCGGTCCAGCCCTTCCGACGGCCCCGAAAGAACGCTCTCCCCGTCGCGGATCAGGGTCAGGTGGTCGACGCGGTCCATGATCTCGTCCAGCAGCGGGGTGACCAGAAGCGCCGCCATGCCGGTGGCGCAGAGCGACCTGACGATGCGCATCACCTCCTTTTTATGCCGCATCGACATTCCGGAAAAGACGTCGTCGAGGATGAGCAGGGCGGGCCGCACCGAGGCGGCGACAGCGATTTCAACCAGCAGGCGGTCGGCGGCGCGCAATTCCCCGGCGGTCAGGGAGAGGTCGAAATCGATTTCGAGGCGTTTCAGCAATTGCGCGGCCTCTTCCCGCACCCGCCGCCGGTTGACGCGCAGAAAGCCGGCGAGTTCCGCGTGCGCGAAACAGAAATGCTCGGCCAGGGTCGCCTGCCCGACGGTCGACGGACGCCTGCCGACGACGCGAACGCGACGCCGGAGGCCGCGGCCCGGAGGCGCCGGGGGAGTTCCCGCGATCAGCGCTTGGCCCGAATACGCGCGCAGTTCCCCGCAAAGGACGCGGCGGACCGTGTCCCGCCCCGAATCCGCCTCGCCGACCAGCGCGTGCACGCTCCCCTTCATGACGACCATGGAAAAGCGTTCAAGGCCGTGGTCGCCGTCGCCGCGACAGGTAATCCCGTCCAGGGTGGCGGCGGGTTCAGAGCAGGCCATGTTTGCGCATCTTCCGGTACAGGGTGGCGCGGTTCATGCGCAGGCTTTCGGCGGTTCGGTTGCGGCGGTAACCGTTTTCGCGCAGCGCGGCGAGGATGCGCTTTTTCTCGTCGCCGCGAAGGTCGAAACCGGCGGCGTCATGGCGCAGTTTTTCCGGCAGGTCGTCCGCGTCGATGACCCCGTTCGCGGCCATGGACGCGGCGAACTGAACCGCGTTTTGCAGTTCGCGCACGTTGCCGGGCCAGCGGTAGGACAGGATCGCCTCCATGGCGGCGGGGGAAAACGCCCGCGTCGCCCCGTTCCCCGAAAAGCGCCGGAGAAAGTGGCGGCACAGCAGTTCGATATCGCTCCGCCGCTCCCGGAGCGGCGGCAGGATCAAGGTGCAGGCGTCGAGGCGGAACAGAAGGTCCCGGCGGAATCGGCCGTCCCCGATCAACTCGCCGAGATCGCGGTTGGTGGCGCAGATGAAACGCACGTCCACCGTGACCGGGGCTTCGCCGCCGATGCGCCAGATCTCGCGGTTCTGGATGACGCGGAGAATCCGGCTCTGGGTGGACGGCGCCATGTCGCCGATCTCGTCGAGGAACAGCGTGCCGCCGTCCGCCTTTTCAAACAGCCCCCGGTACGAACCGCCGGCGCCGGTGAACGCCCCCTTTTCGTGGCCGAACAGTTCGTTGTCGAGAAGCGTTTCCGGAAAGGCGGCGCAGTTGGTCCTGATCATGACCCGCCCAGCCCGCCGCGAGGCGGCGTGGATGGCGTCGGCGAGAAGCTCCTTGCCGGCGCCGCTTTCGCCCTGGATCAGGACGGGCATATCCGTGGCCGCGAGTTTCTCGGCCTGCTTGAGCAATGCCAGCGTCGCCGGATCCCGGGTAATGAAGGATGGCCGCCCGCCGGAGGCCGTTCTGGCGGTATGATCGCGGATCGTCTTCAGCAGCGCCGTCATGTCGAGCGGTTTTTCCAGGTAATCGACGGCCCCGAGCTTCAGCGCCTCGACCGCGCTGCCTACGGCGCCGAACGCGGTGATCATCACCACGGGCAGGGCGGGGTATTCGCGCCTGACGTGTTTCAGGACATCGACCCCGTCCTCGTCCCCGAGGCGCAGGTCGAGAAGCACCAGGGAGAAATCCGTTGCGCCCAGCAGTTTCCCGGCGGCATGGGAGTCGAAGGCCGTTTCCACCTTGTAGCCATGCTGGGCCAAGGCGCGGGCAAGCGTCACGGCATGCTTTTCCATGTCGTCGACTATGAGTATGGCGGACGGATCGGCTGTCGCGCGCATCTGGGGCGTTATCCTGGTCCTGTCCGACGTGCGCACTTCAGGCTATTGTAGATTGCGGTGAACAGCGGGATTCGGTCGCGCCCGGACGGTGACGATTGCCGTGATTTTTTTTGGTAAAAAGATATTATTGTCGATAGCTGGACGGATGTCAAGCGACGAATTGACGAATGGGGCATTTGGTTGCGTGGGTCGCGGAGATTCGCAACAAAATGCAACCTCGGTCGCGGATTCGGGAATCGGGTCGGCGCTTGATGTGGACTTTCAAAGAAAATCAAACAAACCGCTGTTTGATTTCCTTTAAAGTTTCAGGGCGTTCGTTTCAGCCGCGTTTTTTTGCAACGTCGCTGGTTTGGGTCGAGTTGACGAGAAAACAACCCATTGAAACGAAAGCGGTTGAATCTTTAAAGGAAATCGGGCGGCGGTTGGCCCGATTTCCTTTAAAAGTCCGCTTGATGAAAAACCGCTCCGGCGGGGAGGAAACATCGCAATCGCCGAAAGGCGTTCGGAATCGGTGGACGCCGGTCGGAATCGAACCGTGGCCCGGGCGGACAGGTCGGTCTTTGGCAAGAAGCTTGCATAACCATATTCCCAATTCAGCCCTCCATTTTGCCAATATCCGGAAAGGCGTCGCGATGACCCCGATCTTGTTGCGGGCGGAAGGCGTGGAAAAGCGTTTTGACGGCATCTACGCCCTCAGAAACGTCGATTTCACCGTCCGCAAGGGCGAGATCCACGCGCTGGTGGGCGAGAACGGCGCCGGAAAAAGCACGCTCATGAAGATTTTGTGCGGCGTGTACAGCCCGGACGCGGGCAGCATTGCCATGGACGGTTCCAGGGTGGAGATCCGCGACCCGCGCCAGGCGCAACATCTCGGCATAAGCATTGTTCACCAGGAATTGTCGCTGTTCGTCAATCTCACCGTCGCGGACAACATTTTCAGCGGCGCCCTGCCGACGGCGACGCCGCTGCGAATGGTGGCGAAAGGCGCGCTGCGCCGCGAGACGCGGAAAATCCTCGACGAATTCGGCTTCGACCTCGATCCCTTCCAGCCCATCGCCGAATGCGGCATAGCGGAGCGGCAGGTGGTGGAGATATGCAAGGCGCTGCACCGGAACGCGCGCCTGCTCATTCTCGACGAGCCCACGTCGTCGCTCACCCCCAACGAGGCCGGCAAGCTGTTCGCCATCCTCCGCAAACTTCGCGCGGCGGGCATCGCCATCGTCTACATTTCCCACCGGCTCGAGGAGATCGTCGACATGGCCGACCGGGTCACCGTGCTCAAGGACGGCGCGGTGGTGGCGGAGCGCCTCGCGTCGGACGTCGGCGTGCAGGACCTCATCCGGCTCATGGTCGGCCGCGAAATAAACATGAGCGACTACTACGGCCGGCGCGGCGCGCCGCAAGAGGAAATAGTGCTCGAGGCGGACAACCTGACCCGAAAGGGAATGTTCGAAGGCGTCTCGTTCTCCCTGCGCAAGGGGGAGATCCTCGGCCTCTCGGGACTGGTCGGGGCGGGGCGGACGGAATTGGCGCTGGCGCTGTTCGGGGCGCTAACCCCGGACTCCGGGTCCATCCGGATCCGCGGCCGGCCGGCCGGCATCCGTTCGCCGCGCCAGGCGCTCGAACTCAAGCTCGCCTACCTCGACGAGGACCGGAAAAACAATTCGCTGTTCCCGGAGATGTCGGTCCGCGAAAATTTCGTGGTCATCGACCTCAAGGCGGGCAGCCGTTTCGGCCTCATGAACTTCCGCCGGCAGGCCGCCGAGACGGGCGAGTTCGTGCGTCGCCTCAACATCCAGACCTCCGGCCCCGACCAGCGCATCGCCGACCTTTCCGGCGGCAACCAGCAAAAGGTGGTCATCGCCAGGCTGCTGGCGATCAATCCGGAGATACTGATCTGCGACGAACCGACGCGCGGCATCGACGTGGGCGCGAAACGGGAAATTTACCTGCTGCTCAGTTCGCTTGTCGCGCACGGCATGTCCATCATCCTGATCTCCTCGGAAATGCCGGAGATCATCGGAATGAGCCACCGGGTCATGGCGCTGCGAAACGGCAGGGTGTCCGGATTTCTCGGGGGGGCCGGGGTGACGGAGGAGAACATCATGCGGCTCGCGGCCGGGCGGGCCGGCTGACTGGGCGAAGGAGGCGGCATGCACTACAAACCCGATTGGGACCAGGCGAAAAAGCGCCTCGAACTGTTCTGGAGCGACGAGCGCGGCATCGTCGACCGCTGTTGCATGGCGGTGTTCGCACCGCGAAAAACGTCCAGGGAACCCCCGTTCCCGGAGCTCCAGTGGGGACCGTGGCTGGGGGGGTTGGAGAAGTTCGCCGACGACGACGCGGAAAACATCGGGAAATGGTGGACCGATCCGGAGCAGAACTACCGGCGCATGCTGCATTGGTTCGAAAACACCTATTTCGGCGGCGAGGCGGTTCCCTGCACCTACACCAACTGGGGCGCCAGCGCGCTCGCCGGCTTTTACGGAAGCCCGGTGGCGTTCACCAGGCAATCGGTGTGGTTCAAGGAATGCATCGGGGACTGGAAGACCTGGGAGTGGAAGTTTTCCAGGGCGGAAAACGTTTATTACCGGCAGACCAGGGCCATCGTCGAGAAACTGGTCGCGGAATGCGGCGGCCGCTATTTCGTGGGCATTCCCGAATTCGGCGACGCCGCCGACGTCCTCTCGCTCATGCGCGGCATGGACAACCTGTCCATGGATCTCTACGATTGCGGGGACGAGGTCAAGCGCGCGGTGGAAGTGCTCAGCGACTCCTGGATCGATCTGCACGAAGAGTTTTTCCGACTCGTCTCCCCGTGCAACGACGGGGGAGGGGTGCTGGCCTGGATGAGCCTGTGGGCGCCCGGCCGCCACACCCAGGTGGCTTGCGATTTCGCCTCGGTGCTGTCGCCCGGGATGTTCGGCGAGTTTTTCGTCCCCGAAGTGAAAAAGCTCCTTTCGTGGTGCGAATACGGCACCTTCCACCTGGACGGCCCGGATTGCATGCGGAATCACCTCGACGCCCTCCTCGCCATCCAGGATGTCGACAACATCGAGTGGACGCCCGGCGCCGGCAGCCCGCCCACCTTTTACGAACCCTATATCCCCAGGTACAAAAGCATTCTCGAAGCGGGGAAACGGCTCTATCTCCTGACCAGGCCGGACGAGGTGAAACCCATCCTGGACAACCTGCCGGCCGGCGGCCTGTTCCTGTGCACCTGGGCGGACAGCGAGGACGCCGCCGACCGGATGCTTGACGACGCGGCGCGATGGAGCAGGTGATCGCCGCCGACCGGTTTCGTGAACGCCCGCGTTGCGCCGGCGCGTAACCGGCGCGGCGCGGCGAAAGTCTGCTTCTGCCATAGAGGAGGAATAGCCATGAGGAGGATTGTCGCGGCATTGGCGTTGGCGTTGTTTCTGGCCGCCGGTTTCGAAGCCGCCCGTTCCGGCGAAAAACGTCCGCCCGCCGAGCAGCGGTACGTCATGGTCACCATGATCACCGCCCACCCGTTCTGGAACGACATCAAGAAGGGCGCACAGGACGCGGCCGACCAGCTCGGCGTCAAGTTCGAGTTCACCGGGCCGGTGGAATGGGACGCGGCCGCCCAGGCCAACCAGCTGGAACAGCTCATCGTCACCAGGCCGGCCGGGTTCATCGTCGGCAGTTACGATCCGTCCATGACCGCCGCCATCAACCGTTGCGTCGCCGCCGGGATCCCGGTGGTGACCTTCGACAGCGACGCCCCGGAGAGCAGGCGCATGACCTTCATCGGCCCCGACCACTACAAACTGGGCCGGGAATACGGCAAGTACATGTCCGGTCTCCTGAACGGCAAGGGCGATATCGGCCTGCTCACCGTGCCGGCGCAGACCAATCTCAACGAGCGCATTCGCGGCATCACCGACTATTGCAAGGAATACGCGCCCGAGGTCAAGGTCGTGGCGATCGAGGACAACGGCGGCAACGACCAGATCACCGCCGAAAAAGCCAAGAGCATGCTGCAGGGCCACCCCGGCATGGCCGGCGTCATTGTCTGCAACGCCACCGGCTCCGGCGTGGCGGCCGCCCTGAAGGAACTGGGCAAGGTCGGCAAGGTCAAGGTCCTCACCTCCGACGTCTCCGATCCCATTCTCAAGGGCATCATGGACGGGGCGATCGACGCCACCTCCTACGTCAACATCTACCTCGAGGGCTACTACTCCCTGCGCCTGCTCTACGACTACTATAACGGCCTCACCGACAAGGTTCCCGGCATGGCCCAGGGGGTGAACAAACTTCCCGAGAACGTGGATCCCGGCCTGTTCTTCATCACCAGCGACACGGCCGGGGCGTTTTTCAGCGCGCGGTAGAAATGCTTCCCGCCGCCGGCCCGCGCGCCGCCGCGGGCCGGCGGCATCCGGCAAACAACAACGGCGTCCAGGGGAAAACATGTCCACCGACCAGGCAGACCAGGCATTCGCTCCGAAACGCAAAAGAAGCCTGCTCCAGACGTTCCTGTTCAAGCGGGAGCTGTTCCTCGTCGTCATCATCCTGGCGTTCGGCGGGTTCGCCAGCCTGCTGACCCCCTATTTCCTGGACATGTACAATTTCAAGCAGGTTCTCATCGCGACGGTGGTCGACGGCATAGTGGCGATCGGCATGACCATGGTGCTGGTCAGCGGCGGCCTCGACCTGTCGGTCGGCTCCATTATCGGCCTTTCCGGCATCGGCATCGGCCTCACTTTCAGCCACGGCCAGGGCGTCCCGGCGGCGATGGCCGCGGCGCTCGCCTGCGGGCTATTGGTGGGAGGCGTCAACGGGCTGTTGATCGCCGTGTTCCGCATCAATCCCATCATCGCCACCCTCGGCATGATGGGCATCGCCCGCAGCGCCACCTTCATCCTGTCCGGCGGCTACGCGCTGGCCATTCCGAACAGTTTTTCCGCCCTCGCCGAAATGGAAATCCTCGGCGTCCCCTCCATCGTGATCTTCACGCTGGTCCTGGTCGCGGCCATGGACCAACTGCTGAAGCGGCAGTATCACCTGGTGCAATTCTTCTATGTCGGGGGAAACGAGGAGGCGTCGTTCAAGTCGGGCATTCCGGTGCGCGGCGTCAAGTTCGCCAGCTACATCCTGTGCGGCGTCTTTTCCGCCATCGCCGCCATACTGCTGATAAGCCGGATGGGCAGCACCTTCCCCCACTCCGGCACCGGCACGGAAATGCGCGTGGTCTCGGCCTGCATCATCGGCGGCTGCAGCATCAGCGGCGGCAAGGGGACGATCATCGGCTCCTACCTCGGCGTCCTCCTGCTTGCGCTCATCAGCAACATCCTGGTCCTGCTGAACGTATCGATCAACTGGCAGGGGGTGGTCAGCGGCGCCGTGTTGATCCTCGCCGTGCTCTCGGACGTCTTCGTAAACCGCAAACGGTAATCCCGCGTTTCGCGCGCATTCCGCAGGCGGCGCCGACGCGCTTCCGACTTCCGTCGCGGCGGCGTGTCTTTTAACCGAAGTCGATCGCTTTCGCCGTCGTTCTCCGAAGTTGTCGCCAGAAGCCGGGAAGCATGCTCGCCAAGAGTTCCCGCCCACGGCGAAAGACCCTGTGAGGAGGAGGGATGGAATACTGCGCGGAGAACAGGGCACGCGCGATCGACGCCGTTACCAGGCAGAGAACCGAATGACCCTGCGGAATCCTGTCGGCGGGTTGTAATTCTGTAGGCGAGTAGGTATAATTAGTTCAATACATGTAGTGGACTTTTGGAGAGAATCAAACAAACAGCCATTTGATTCTCTCCAAAGTTTCTTGGGTTTACATTTTGCGTCGGGAATTATTGCCAGGTCGGCGCTATCGCCCGACAGGGTGAAAATCAACCCATTGGTCCGTAAGCAGTAACAGCTTTGGAGGAAATCGGGCGGTGGTTGGCCCGATTTTCTCCAAAAGTCCACATGTACTGGAGGCACGTTATGACACAGGCCAAAGTATTGGATGGCGGCAAAATGACGCTTCCGCCCGAAGTGCGGCGGTGGCTTCAGATTAAAGACGGCGACCGGATCTCGTTCATCAAGGACGAACAAGGGGTTCGTATCGTCAATGCCGGTATTCTTGCGTTGGAGAAAGCCCAAACCGCTTTGGCCGGCGTGGCCGAACGCGTGGGTATCGACGACGAAGCAGCGGTTGTGGCGTTGTGCAGGGAAGCCCGCAAAGAACTCTACAAGGAACGTTATGCGGATAATGGTTGATACCAACCAATACTTGGCGCCGCCCTTTTGGGCGATGTGGACATCCTCCTTACCGGCGACAAGGATTTCGACGAGGTTGTTATTGAACGGCCAGTCATCATGACGCCCGCCCGGTTCGTCGCCGCCTGCCTGTAACCATTTCATCACCTGCCACGATCCGGCGCTTCCCTTCCTTCCCGCTCCTTTTGCCGGTTCGCTGATTGTGGACTTTTAAAGAAAATCAAACAAACCACCGTTTGATTTTCTTTAAAGTTTCAGGGCGTTCGTTTCAGCTGTGTTTTTTTGCAACGTAGCTGGTTTGGGTCGAGTTGACGAAAAAAACAACCCATTGAAACGAAAGCGGTTGAATCTTTAAAGGAAATCGGGCGGCGGTTTGCCCGATTTCCTCCAAAAGTACACTGCTTGCCGGGTTTAAAAAAGCGGCAAAAAAAATAAAAAAGTTTTGCGTCTAAAACACCCGGGATTATAATTCCACAGCATCGTCTGGCCCGTTTTCTTTTTCGAGCAAGGGCGGCGGCGCGGCGCGGCCCCGTTCAATAGGGCGGTTTCAGGCGGATATGGCGGCCCCGAAAGGGCCTTTCGTTTGTTCCTCATGTTTTAACCATAAAACATATGCGCTCCCCGGGAGGAGGGTCTTTGCATGGATAAAACGCTGCGTCCGCTTTTATGCGGTTTTCTTTTTGTCGCCGCGGTGAGTTTTCAAGCCTTTGCCGGCCAGCAGTTTTCCTCGTGGGG
>JAISXA010000095.1 GCA_031270685.1 Planctomycetota bacterium | reverse complement strand
AGGGGGGCGCTCCTGTCCCTTCTCGACAACGACCGGATGCTCCTGGTCGGCCCGACCGGCTCCGGGAAGAGCTTGCTTGTCGAACTTCTTCCGCATGCAGCATTTCTTGTATTTTTGGGCTCATCCGGTTTCTTCGGGGATGGGCGCTCCCGAAAGGCGAGTTAGTCGATAACCTATTCTTTGGGTTGAAGTTATCCAAGGGATAGGAATGAATATGTCCAGCACGCTTTTGAATCGGACCTTTGGTCTTCGCGACTATGGGTATGTGAAGACGATTTACAAGGACTCCAAAGTTTACTTCCATATTGAGGACCGCCGCCCCCGGTGTTCGGTATATGGGTCGACGGAGGCGGTAAGGGATGGAGCATATGAGCGTACCTTCCGTCTCCCACCCATTGGACTGCACTTGGTGTACGCGGTGCTGTCGGTGCCGCGATTGCGCTGCCGTTCCTGCGGCGCCAAGCGCCAGGCGGAAGTGAGGTTCGCGGCGCCCATGAAGAGGAAATCGGGCGGCGGTTGGCCCGATTTCCTCCAAAAGACCACTAAAGGTTGGCGTATTTATTTAAAACGCATTGGCCCGGCCGCCGGGAACGAAATTCCCCCCCAAGGCCGGAGAGCCCAGGAGGCGTTCCATTCCGTGTGGACAGCGTTCGGAGCCTGAATGCGAACACGGCGCGGGGACGCCGCGTTTTTTACTTCGTGGAATCCTTGAAGAACTGGTAAGCCTCCTTGTCCGTGAATTTCTCATGGACGATCCTGGCGATGGCCGCCGCCATCGCGGCCGGGTGCGCGCTCTGGAAGATGTTTCTTCCCATATCGACGCCGCGCGCGCCGCCGCGTATGGAATTGTAGGCCAGGGAGAGGGCGTCCTCCTCGCTCAGCTTCTTGCCGCCGGCGACGACGATAGGCGCCGGGCAGGCGGCTACGACTTCTTCGAAGTTGTCGCAGTAGTAGGTCTTGACCAGGTTGGCGCCCAGCTCGGCGAGCATGCGCGTCGCCAGCTTGAAGAAGCGATCGGTGCGCTCCATCTGCTTTCCGACCGCGACCACCCCGAGGATCGGGATGCCGTAGCGCAGGCCCGCGTTGACGGTTTTGGACAGGTTGTCCAGGCTGGACAACTGGCCGTCCGCGCCGATGAAGGTCTGCACCGCCATGCAGTCGGCGTTTAGGCGGATCGCGTCCTCAATGTCCACCGCGATCACCTCGTGGCTGAGGTCGTCGTCAAGCATCGACGAGCCCGAGGTGGTGCGCAGCGCTATCGCCTTGCGGCATTCGGGCGGCACGCAGGCGCGTAGCGCGCCGCGTGTGCCCATCAGCACGTCGAGATGGGGCAGGAGCGGGGGGATTGCGAGGTCGAGCCGTTCAAGCCCCGACACCGAACCCATGAAGTAGCCGTGGTCGAAGGCGAACATCACGGTGTTGCCGCTCTTGGGATTGAAAATGTTGGCGAGGCGGTGCTTCATGCCCCAATCGAGGCTGTTGGCGCCTTTGACGTGAAATCCGCCCTGATTGGCGAAGGGAACGTCCAGATGGTAGTTCTTTTCGGCTTTCAAGCCGTCTTTGTCAGCCATGTCAGTAGATCTCCAAAAAGGGGGCGCGTGCCGCCGTTCTGTCCCCGCGCCTCTTCGCTTCCGCGCGCGGGGACGGCGGCATGCGGACTAGAAGTTGTACCGGTCCATGTTTTCAAGAGTGAATTCGGTGCGCTCCGGCAACAGCACGACACCGGAATCGTCGGCGGTGTAGGCGTTGGGATCGAGGACGGTGTTGGGAAGGACCTCGACCACGCCGATGTCCGGAACGTTGATCCTGTCGCCCACCTTGATGCTGTTGCCGCGGGCGAGGTAGTAGGCGAGGTAACAGCCGAGCGCGCCCTGCACCTGGCAGTCCCATAGTCCCCAGCGCTCGAGGACGCCGGCGCGGCAGTAGTCCTTCATCGAATTGGGCGCGGCGAAGCCGGTAATGGTGACCTTGCTCTTGTCGAGGCCGAGATTCTGCGCGGCCTGCGCCTGTCCGGGAAGTGCGGTGGAATCGTTGCAGATGATGAGGTCGATGTCCTTGTGCGCGGTCAGGATGGATTCGCCGACGCTGATGGCCTTCTCGGCGTCCTGTTCGCTGTAATAATTGCTGGGCTGGAGGTTGATCCAGCCGGGGTAGTTCTGGCGGATGTACGCCTCGCCCGCGACCTGCCAGGAATTCTGGTCGGCGACGGTGGCCTGGGAGTAGTGCCAGGCGTACTTGACGGCGTCCTTGGCCGGATCCTTGCCGCGGCTCTTGAGGGACTTGACGCCCATTTCAACCAGCATCTTGCCGAGGATGTCCGGCGTGCCCTGGGAGACCATGACCGTCCGGCAATCGCCGGAGACGTCCGAGTCCCAGG
This sequence comes from Planctomycetota bacterium, assembly GCA_031270685.1. GTDB lineage: Bacteria > Planctomycetota > SZUA-567 > SZUA-567 > SZUA-567 > JAIRTL01. Next base: position 50,418 of record JAISXA010000095.1, on the reverse strand, counting down.
TGGTGACCGCGAGTCCGGCCGCCATCGCATGGCGCATGACGTCGTCGAGGCCGGTTGCGTCGACCGATGAGACGCAGATCGCGTCCATCCCCTGCTGGACGGCATTGTTGATGACCGTCACCTGATTGGCGACCGAAGCCTCCGGGCTGCCGTCGTACTTGACGGTGAACCCGATCTTCCTGGCGTACGCCTGGGCGCCGTCGTTTGCGGATTCGAAGAATGCGTTGCCGGTGAGCTTGGGGACGAACACCACGGTGATGTCGCCAGCGTCCGCCAGCGCGGCCGTCAACAGCATCGCCATAACCGCACCCGCCATAAATTTCCTCATGATTGTCTCCTTGCCTGTGCCCGATATGGTTTTCCCGTCGCCACAGATGCGACCAGGGATGAATGTCCTGCGCCGCCACGTCTTCCGTCACGCCTTCCGCCGCGCGAACAGCCGCCGCACCCGGCGCGAAATGTCGGGGTTGTCCATGAAAGTCCGGCACGCCACCGCGAGCACCAGGAGGGCACCGACGGGAATGTCCAGGTACTGCGTGCTGATCCCGGACATGGACAGTCCGAAGCGCATGACCCCGATGACCAGCGCCGCGAGCGCGGTGCCGATCACCCCGCCCCTTCCGCCGAGGTTCGAGGTGCCGCCGAGCACCACCGCGGTGATGATGGGCAGCGTCAACTCCTTGCCGAAGTCGGCCTTCGCCGTTCCGAGGTAGGAGGTGAGAACCACGCCCGCCAACGCGGCGCTGGCTCCGGAGAAGATGTAGGCGCTCATGATCACCAGGCGGCTGTTGATGCCGGAATATTCGGCGGCGCTCTGGTTGACGCCGCAGAGGAAGACGCACCTGCCGTACCGCGTCTTGTGCAGGATGACGTAGCTGACCGCGATCAGCGCCAGGAAGATCAGGGTCTGGCTTGGAATCATGCCGAACAGGCGGTATTTTGAAAAGGCGGTGAAGGCGCGGGGAAAGCCGCTGATACCCTTGTACGATTCCGTGTCCGAAAGCTGCGTCGCCGCCAGCGCGAGTCCGGAATAGAGAAACGATCCCCCGAGCGTCACCACCATGGCCTGGACGCCGGTGTAGGCGACGAAGAATCCGGACAGGGCGCCGCAGGCCGCGCCGATCGCGAGGGCGAGGAGGGACGCCGCCCAGACGTTGACCCCGAAATCCTTCCACAACAGACCGACGACGATGGAGGCGAGCCCGACGATGGACCCGGCCTGGATGTCCATGCCGCCGGTGACCAGCACCAGGGTCACGAAGAGCGAAATGACGCAGATCGACATGAAATCATTGATGCTTCCCAGGAGTACGGGGATGCGCAGGAAGCGGGGGTTGAGGTGGCCGAAGACCGCGATTTCGGCCGCGAGAAGAACGAGCAGGAACGCCTCCCAGCGCAGCAGCCGCTTTTTCAGGAATTCCGGCATGTCATGCCCCCCCGCCCGGTTTGGCCGCTATCCTGGCGCTGAGGCGCTTGCGGCGGGCCCGTTCGGAAGCGCGCTTCTGCAGGAGCGCGTCCCCGACCACGATGGTGATGAGCAAAATGCCGGTGATGGTGTTGTCGTAGTTGGAGGAGAAATGCATGAACACGAGGATGCGGCCGATGGAGGCCATGATGACCGCGCCCAGGGCGGCGCCGATCATCGAACCGATGCCGCCGGAAAGGCTGACCCCGCCCAGCACACAGGCGGCGATCGCCTTCATCTCGTAGCCGTTGCCGGCGGTGGGAGTGACGAAGCCGATGCGGCTGACGTACATCAACCCCGCCGCCGCCGCAAAAAGCGAGCACAGGAGGAATGCGGTCATCTTCGTCCTGACGACCGGGATGCCGATGAGGTTCGCCCCGCCTTCGTTATCGCCGACGGCGGCGAAATATCTGCCCCGACGCGAGCGGGTCTGGAGCAAATAGATGCCGATCGCGATCGCCGCGGCGAAGAGATAGAACCAGGTGACGCTGCCCGGCTCTCCGGTGAGCGTGGCCTGGGAGAGGGCCTTGTAGTCGAAAGGCAGGTTCTCGACCCATTTGCCCCCGGTGTAAACGTAGCACAAACCGCGCACGACGCCGTTGATGCCCAGGGTCATGATGATGGAAGGGATCCTGAGGATCATGACGCCGATGCCGTTCGCCAGCCCAATCGCCGCGCCGACCGCGAGGGCGGCGAGCACGGCGGCGATCCACGACGAGCCGTCGCGTATCAGCACCGCCGATACGGTCGCCGCCAGACCCAGCGTCGCGCCTATCGAGACGTCGATCTCGCCGGTAATGATGACGAAGGCGATGCCCACGGCGAGCATGGTGAACACCACGCTCCCGTTCAGGGAGAGGAGGATGTTCTGGAGGGACAGAAAATCGGGATTGATCGCGCCGACGATCAGGAACAGGGCCACCACGAAAAGAAACGAGGTGAACTCCCTGGCCTGCGCGACCGTCTTCAGGATTTTCACTTACCGAAGGCCTTCCTCTGCAAATTCCGGTTCCGGTGCGAACGCCGGTCCGCCCGGCGGTGGATTCCAACCTGTTATACCGCCCCGAAAGCCGCCGCCATCAGGTTGTCCTGAGTTATCCGGTCTTTCTCGAATTCGCGGTTGATCCGGCCATGGTACATGGCGATGGCGCGGTCGCTCAGCTCGACGATCTCCTCCATGTCGGAGGAGATGAGCAGGATCGCCACCCCCTCGGCCTTGAGGCGGTTGATGATCGCATAGACGTCGCCGCGCGCCGCCGCGTCGATGCCGCGCGTCGGTTCGTCCAGAATCACCAGCTTGGGATTGGTGGAAAGCGCCCGGGCCAAAACCACCTTTTGCTGATTGCCCCCCGAAAGGCTGCCCACGGATTGCTCCTGGCTGGTGATCTTGATGCGGAAATCCTTGACGTAGCTGTTGGTCAACTCGCGTTCGTCCCGGCGCTTGAGAAACACCTTGCCCATCAGGTACAGCCGCGCCGACGAGGTGTTGGCGGCCACGTCGCTTATCTTGTAGATGCCGTTGAGGAAGCGGTCCTCGGGGACGTAGTTGATGCCCTTTTCGATCACCTTGGGGGTGGAGAGGCCGGTGATGTCCTCGCCGTTGAGGATGGCCTTTCCGCGTAGGACCTCGTCGCGGCCGAATATGGTGGTCGCGAGTTCGGTGCGGCCGGCGCCGACCACCCCGGCGAGCCCGAGAATCTCGCCCCGATGGACATCGAGGTCGATATCGGCGAAACCGTAGCCGGTGAAGCCGATGAGCGAGAAAACCGGTTTCCCGCGGCCGCATTCGGGCACGGGGCGTTTTTCACCCCGTTCATTCTCCTGGGCGTCCGGGGGGAGCAAGCCCTTTACCAGATCGTCCCGGGTGAAATCGCCGACCGGACCGTTGAGGGTGATGACCCCGTCGCGCATGATCGCCACCCTGGCGGCGATGGTGAAGACCTCGGTCAGGCGGTGGGTGATGTAAATGATGCTGATTCCCTTGGCTTTGAGATCGCCGATGACGCGGAAGAGCGATTCCACCTCGTCGAAGGTGAGGGCGCTGGTGGGTTCGTCCAGGATGAGGATGCGGGAATCGCGCATCAAGCCGCGCAGAATCTCCACCAACTGCTGTTCCGCGATGGACAGGCTTATCGCCTTGCGCGACAGGTCCACCTCCCATTTCATCTGGCGGGTGAAGTCGAGAAGTCGCTTGCGCAGGTCGGCCGTCTTTTCTTCGAATCCAAGGATCACATTCTCCTCGACCGACATGTTGGGAAAGAGCATCGGTTCCTGCGGAACGAGATAGACTCCCTGCGCCAGGGCGGCCGACGGATTGTTCAGGCTGACCTTGTTCCCGGCGATGAATACGTCTCCCCGGTCGGGCTGGTAAATGCCCATGATGATCTTGACCAGGGTACTCTTGCCGGCGCCATTGCCGCCGATAAGCGCCACCGCCTCGCCGGGATGGACATCGAGGTCCACCCCCTTGAGAACCTCGTTCGACCCGAATGCTTTGTGGATGTTGCGAACGGAAAGCATGGGGGCGGCTGAGGCGTTTTTTTGAGCCATTGCCAAGCTACTACCTCCAAACATGCAGGGTGCGTTGGAGACGGGTGCCGACGCATCTGCCAGTCATTTACAAATGTTTGGCGTCGATATTTTTGTTACAATCGGATCATAGCCAGGAATTACTCGTTTGTCAACCCTAAAGTTGCCGCCGGCGGTCTGAAAAAGACCAATCTCGCGAGCGCCTGAATACGTTTGCCCTTGAATCAACCTCCGACGCCGAAGGGATAGTCACTTCGCCCGGAGAAGAAAACTGAATAGACCGGTAGCCGGTAAATACCGGCGAAGAAAGCCAGGCCGGCTTGACCGGAAGTGAAATCGGCGCAGGGTAAAAATCCGCGCGGCGGCGTTGCCGGACGCTTGCGGCGGGAATTGTATTGACAATCCGGGAACGGGTCTGCTATACTCCTGTTCGTTGATAATTTTATCAAATACGAAACATTTGTTCGATCGCGTGTGTTTCCGGAGCAAGCGCGGCCATGGGCGACGACTATGAAACCATTCTGATGATCAAAACAGCGTGGTATTACTATATAGAAAACCTGACGCAGCAAGGCATTTCGGATATTCTCGGCATCTCCCGCATGCGGGTCATCCGCCTGCTGGAAAAAGCCCGTCAGACCGGGGTTATACAATTCAACATACGCAAGGACAGCACCGAGCGCATCCAGGTCGAAAAACGCCTCGGCGAGGCGTTCGGGCTCAAGGACGTCTTCGTGGTTCCTGACGCCGCCGGGTCGGACCAGTCTGTCGTCAACGTCAACATCGCCAGGGCGGCCGCGATGTACATAAACGACCGCCTCGAGGATAACCGCTACATCAACGTCGGTTACGGCGACACGCCCAGCCGCGTTCTCAACGAGCTCGCCACCATCGCCGAGGAACCGGTATCGTGCATCTCGCTCACCGGCGGGGTGAACAACTACCTCGCCAACATGCAATCGAACGTATTCAACGCGCGCCTCTACCTTATCCCCGCACCGCTCCTGGCGTCAACGCCCGAGATGGCCGCGGCCATCAGGAACGAACCGTCGGTGGGCGAGATATACCGGATGGTCGCCTCGTCGGCCTATACGGTGGTCGGCGTCGGCGGCCTGAACGACGACGCCACCATTTTCAAGTCCGGAATCCTCAACCATCACGATCAGATGTATCTCAAAATGCAGGGCGCGGTTGGCGATGTGCTTAGCCATTTCGTGGACAAGGACGGTTCGCTGGTTCATACGGCGACCGAGGACCGGTTGATCAGCACCCCGCTCGAAACAATGAAAAAACTGCGGAACGTCGTCGGGGTCGCGGCGGGTCCGGCGAAGGTCGAGGCCATCCATGCCGCCCTTCTCGGGAAGTATGTGGACGTGCTTATCACCGACGAGCGGACCGCCGGAACGCTGCTCGATGGGGTCGGAGACGCCGGGGAGAATCGCCTGGAACCGATTCGCGCCCGCGAGTCGTGACGGCGCGGCGGCGGCCGACGCGCATTCATTTGCAGGGGAGACGCCATGAGTGACAAGTATTTGCTCGCCGTAGACGCCGGAACCGGCAGCGTACGGGCCGTGCTCTTCGGCGTCAAGGGCGTTCAGGTTGGCTGCGTACAGCGGGAATGGGAGCACCGCGAGGATCCCCGCTACCCCGGGAGCATGGATTTCGACTGGGCGCGCAACTGGAGATTGGCTTGCGAATGCGTGAGCGGCGTCCTTCATGAAACCGGGATCGACCCCAAGGCCGTCGCCGCCGTATCCACCACCTGCATGCGCGAGGGCATCGTCCTGTACGACAAAAACGGCGTGGAGATCTGGGCCTGCGCCAATGTGGACGCCCGCAGCAACGACGAAGTCGGCGAGCTCATCCGCATGAATCCCGCGCTCGAGAAGGAAATCTACCTCGAATCGGGGCAAACCTTCGCCCTCGGCGCCTTGCCGCGCATCCTCTGGGTCAGGAACAAGCTCCCCGACGTCTACGCCAGGACCGCGCTGGTGGGCATGTTCAACGACTGGCTCGTCTACAGGATGTCCGGGGTTCTCGCCGTCGAGCCCTCGAACGGCTCGACGACCGGCATTTTCAACCTGCAGCGGCGGACCTGGGACCGGAGCATTGCCGAACGCTGTGGATTGCGTTCCGACATCTTCCCGCCGGTCAAGGAGTGCGGCGCCGTCGTCGCCGCGGTCGCCGCCAGGGGCGCGGCGGACACCGGTCTCGCCGAGGGCACGCCCATCGTGGTCGGCGGCGGCGACGCGCAGCTCGGCTGCATCGGCGTGGGCGTGGTTGATCCCGGGCAGGCGGCGGTGTTCGGCGGCAGCTTCTGGCAATACGAATTCAACACCGGGAACGGCAAGACCGACCCCGGCTGCCGCGTCCGGGTCAATTGCCATGCCGTCCCCGGGGTCTGGCAGTACGAGGCGCTCGCCTTCAAGCCGGGTCTCGCCATGCGCTGGTACCGCGACGCCTTCTGCCAGTCGGAGAAGGCGCAGGCGGAAAAGGAAGGCAAGGATCCGTACCGGATCCTGGACGCCGAGGCGGCCAGGATTCCGGCCGGCAGTCACGGCATGCTCTGCGCGTTTTCGGACGTGATGAATTTCATGGCCTGGAAGCACGCCGCGCCCACCTTCACCAATTTCGATCTCGATCCCCGGCGCTTCAACCGGTACACGTTCTACCGCGCCATCATGGAAAATACCGCGCTCGTCACCCTTGGGCATCTGCGGCTCGTGGAGGCGGCGACCGGCAACGTTCCCTCCGCCATCGTTTTCGCCGGCGGCGCGGCGAAAAGCCCCTTGTGGTGTCAGATCGTCGCCGATGTCCTGGGCCTGCCGGTGAAGGTTCCGGCGGTGAAGGAGGCGACCGCGCTCGGCGCCGCCATCCTCGCCGGCCACGGCATCGGCCTCCATCCGGACATATCACGGGCGGCGGCGGAGACGGTGCAGTGGGAAAACACCTTCCGCCCGGACGCGGAAAATCACGAATTGTACATCGGCGTCTATGAGAACTGGCGCAAGGTCTACGCGGCCCAACTCGCCCTGTGCGACCAGAAACTCACGAAGAACATGTGGATGGCTCCAGGCCTCTGATCGGGCCGAAGCCTGGCGCAGTTCCTGTTCGACGATTCATCGGTGGAGGACCAGCCATGTTTGTCCTGAATGAAAACGACCGCGCTTATCGCTTCGACGACAGCGGTCCGAAATACCTGATGACCGGTCCGCGTTCGAATTTCGCGCTGGTGCAGTTCCAGCCGCGCCAGGATTTCAAGGCGCACTACCACAAGGTCATGGAGGAAAACTTCTTCATCATCGAGGGCAAGGTGGATATCGCCGTGGACGGAAAAGTGCATACCCTCTCGGCGGGCGACTACATCCACATCGAGCCGGGCGAAGTCCATTACGTCAGGAATCTGTACGACGGCGCGGTGAAGATGATTTCCGCCCTCGCGCCGTACGCCGACAAGGACAAGGTGGAAGTCGACGATCATATATGCTGAACGGATTGACTGGACGGCGCGGGAACGGAGGAAGGCATGTTCATTCTGAACGAGAGCGAGCGCGAGTACCGCAACGGCGACAACGGCCCGAAATACCTTATGGTCGGCCCGCGGATGAATTTCGCGGTGGTGCAATTCCAGGCGGGGCAGGATTTCAAGGCCCACTACCACAAGGTGATGGAGGAAAACTTCTTCGTCCTGGAGGGCGAGGTCGAGATCATTGTCGACGGCGTCGTCCATCCCTTGAAGAAGGGCGATTTCATCCACATCGAGCCGGATGAAAAACACTACCTCAGGAACGTCTCCGGCAAGCCGGTGAAGATGGTGGCGACGCTCGCGCCCTACCAGGAGAAGGACAAGGTCGAGATCGAGAATTATCCGGCCGGTTAAGAGCCTATCCGAATAGGCGGACTCGTTGGCTGCCAGGAAAGAGTTCAAGGTCGGCCGCGCGGTGAAGCTGGGCATGGACGCTTGATTCGGGCAGGGTTTGGGCCGCCTGGCGAAGGCGGCGGCGTTCACGGACGGCAAGGAACCGGTCAGCCTGGGCGATATGCCCAGGGCGTTCCGGGATTTCGTGGTGGATAAGGTGGGCGCGGCGAAGTTCCGGGAGATAAGGGAGCGGAAGCACAGGGAATTGGCGTTGCTGATGGGGGATTTTGTCATGGATAGAAAGGGGAGTCGACGCGGCGTTACCCGATGACGAAAAAATCGACTCCCGGAGGATTTCTTGGGGAGAAAATTTCAAGAATTGTCCTGACTCCAAAGATGCCACCGCTTACGGACCAATGGGTTGATTTTCGTAAGGTCGGGCGATCCCGCCGACCTTGCAATAATTCTAGTGCTCTGAAAAGGCTAACCTTGCGAGTGCCGAAGTCCATCCGTTCCGAAATCGACCTCCGATGCCGAAGGGGAATTCACTTCCACGGAGGCGGAAGCTGGATGAACCGGGGACACTCCCCGCAAAGTCCAAATCGAAGATTTTGACTTTGCGGAGCACTAGGACAAGCGGAAACAAAAAAAAAGCGGTTCAACCGGGGGAGGGGTTGAACCGCTAGGGCCTGGGGGAAGGCCCACGGGGATGGGTAATGGGATTTGCAACCTCACCCTGTCTCTATTTTCAAAGCGCCTTTCGGCGTTTTAAAAGCGACCCCCGGAAGGGGAAGGAGGAGGAGTTCCTGCCGGGGGTTGGGAGAAGGAGTTTTATTCTTTCCGCTTCATTAAACATCTGTCGGGATCCGTATCCCCTCCTTCGGCAAAAAATGAAAAATATTTTTTTCTTGCATCTTTTCGTCGATTTTCTTCAAAAGTCGATAATATGAATCCGTCCATTTCCCCGTCGACCGGGAACATCGGTTTGCACGTGTGTTGCGCCCCCTGCCTCTCTGGAACCTTGGAGACGCTGCGGGCGGGAGAGGGAATCCCCGCTCCGGGGGAACTGTTTTTCTTCAATCCCAACATTCATCCCCTTATCGAGTTTCGCCGCCGGGTCAAGGCGTTGCGGATTTATCTTGAAAGGAATCGCCTCGAATCGGAAATTGATGACGAATACGGCCTGGAATCCTGGCTGGCGGCCATGGTTGCGGATGGCGGTTTGCCAAGAAACCGCCGTGACCGCTGCCGCCGCTGTTATCTTCTCCGGCTGTCGCGGGCGGCCGAAAGGTTCAAGGCGCGCGGCCGGGAAGCGTTTACAACGACTCTTCTCGCCAGCCGGGAACAAAGCCGGGAGCTGATTCTCGATGCCGGCAGGGAAGTCGCGGACAGGTTCGACCTGGAATTTCTGACCGCCGATTTTAGCCGCGCCAGGCCGGCGGAAAGCGAACTCAAGGGAATATACCGCCAACAGTATTGCGGATGCGTCTTTTCGGAGGCGGAACGCTATCGCCATACCGGCAAGCACCTCTATCCCCCGCCGGGCGCGAGGGCGAACGGCGCAGGCTGAATATCCTTACGGTGGACTTTGAGTTGACTTTTGGAGAAAATCAAACAAACCGCAGTTTGAATGCCCAATTCGCAAAACTTCAGGTGGAAGTGTCCGCATGGCGCGCTGGCTCATAAAACTCATTTTTCTGGCCGCCCTTGGATTCGGCTTTTACCATATCGCCTTCCGGGACGCTCCCGACGATTTCGACCTCGCCGCCAGCCGCAACGAGTTGCTGGCGGCGAACATGCCCTCGCGCGCCGGCCAGCCCGGGATCCGGGTGCTGATCGCCGACGCGCTCGACTATGCGACCCTGACCCTCAACGGGAAAGTGCATATGCGCGCGGTGACCATGGGCATGGCGACGCGGGAGGGGGAATTCACCCAGTCCGTCGCCGTGGACGTCAGCCCCACCGGCAACGGCATCAAGGTCGGCGCCGATCATTACGTCCGGACCCGCATCCGACCCCTTGGCTCGCAACCGCTGCGCCTTTCCTGGAAAAACGGGTCGCAAGACGTGAACCTCAGTTTGCCGCACGAGATCGAGCTCTACGCCGTCCATGTCTACCAGGGCGGCGAACGCAAGCCGAAGGTGCGCATTCTGGCGCGCCTTCCCCTCGAGGAATACCTGTATGGCGTTGTCGCCGGCGAGGTTCCGACCAGCTGGCCGCTGGAGGCGCTCCGCGCCCAGGCGGTCGCCAGCCGCACCTATGCCTATTTCGAGATCCGCAGCCGCCACAACGAGGAATACGACGTCCACGCTGGCACGCGCTCCCAGGTGTGGCGACCCTCGATGGCGGTGGAGCCGCCGGTCAGGAGGGCGGTCGATTCCACGCAGGGCATCGTGGTCACCGAAAAGAACGCGCTCATCAAGACGTTTTTCCATTCGGAATGCGGCGGCTTCACCGCCGACGCGCGCCTGGTCTTCACCAAAACCCCCATCCTCGCGCTTTCCGGCGTCCGCTGTCCGCGCTGCGCGAACCCCGCCAACAAACCGACCGCCTGGAGCGCAACCTACAGCCGCCAGGAGATCGCCGCCCGCCTGCGCAAGGCCGGGCGGTTCAAACAGGGCGGGGAAATCCGCAACCTCCAGGCGCTCGACCAGAACGGCAACCCCATGGGACGCCGCTTGGGGAGGGCGGTGACGATCGAGATCACGCTCGCCGGGGGAAGCGGCGCCACCCTGCGCATCCCCGCCAACGAATTCCGCATGGCCATGGGCGCGGACCGGAAAAACCTTTCCAGCACCTACCTGACCATCGACGGCGGCGGCGAGGCGCGCATCACTTTCTCCGGACTTGGCTGGGGGCACGGCGTCGGCCTGTGCCAGAACGGCGCCGCCTTCGCCGCCGACAAGCTCGGCTACGGCTTCCTCGACATCCTCGCCCTCTACTATCCCGGCTCCAAACCGGTGCGGCTGTGGGGGTCGGGGCAATGAGCCCGGGCCGCCCCTTCTTGACAGAATGCGGCGCGGCGCCCATATTGAGCTCATGATTCGACGGAAAAACACGGTGGACGCGATCGTTCTGCGCGGCGTCCCTTATCCGGACGCCGAGGCGCGGCAGCGGTCGCATCTCGACGCCATGGCGCGCAACCCCGACCAACCGGGCGCGGTGCTGTTTGTGGAACACCAACCGGTCATAACCTGCGGCCGATCCGGGGACGGGTCGAACCTGCTGGTCGATCCGGAGACGCTCGCCGGGAACGGCATCGCCTACCGCCGCGCCGGCCGCGGGGGCGACGTCGCCTACCATGGCCCCGGGCAATGGACGGTCTATCCGATTCTGCGCCTCGCGTGGTACGGCAAGGATCTGCACCGCTATTTGCGCCTGCTCGAGGAATGCGCCATCGCCTTCCTTTCCCGGCGCGGCATAGCCGGAACCCGCCGCAAGGGCCTGACCGGGGTCTGGGTGGGCCGGGGCAAGGTGGCTGCGGTCGGCGTCGCCGTGAGCCGATGGATCGCCTGGCACGGCTTCGCCCTGAACATCCATCCCGACATTTCGCACTTCACCGCTTTCATGCATCCCTGCGGCATCCGCGAAGAAGAGGGGTCGGTGGCCAGCCTCGAGACGCTCACCGGCCGCAGGCATGGCATGATGGAGGTCCTGCCCGACCTCAAGGCGTCGGTGTTCGAGGTATTGTCGCTGGACGCCAAGGAGTGAGCGGGTGTATACTGGGGCGAACGGAGCCTATTTCATGAATACGGCCGCACTTTTCAATTCCCATGGTTAGCGACGAGGAGACGACATGAAAGCCGCGGTGCTGGAAGCATTGAACAGGATTGTGGTCAAGGAGACGCCGGAACCGGTCTGCGGGGACAACGAGGCGCTTCTCCGGGTGCGCGCCTGCGCCGTTTGCGGTTCGGACATCCGCATCTACCATTTCGGCAACGACAGGGTGAAATTCCCCGCCGTCATGGGTCACGAAATCGCCGGCGAAATCATCCAGGTCGGCAAGAACGTCAACCAGGTCAAGGTGGGCGACCGGGTCGCGCTGGGCGCCGACGTCCCCTGCGGAAAATGCCGCTGGTGCCGGAACGGCATGGGCACGAACTGCAGGATCAACTATGCGATCGGCTACCAGTTCGCCGGCGGCTTTCAGGAAATCATGGTCCTGAACGAGACCATCCTCGGCTACGGCCCGGTCACCAGGATTCCCGATTCCATGAGCTACGACCAGGCCGCGATCGCCGAACCCCTCGCCTGCGCGGTCAACGGACTCGAACTGGCGAACTTCTCCCTCGGCAAGTCCCTGTGCGTCATCGGGCTCGGGCCGATCGGCTGCATGATGCTCGAACTGTCCAAGGTGTACGGCACGCGCAAGGTATGGGCGGCGCAGCGCTCGAGGAAACGGCTGGAAATGGCCAAACCCTTCCTGCCGGGTGCGCGTTTCATCGCCTCCGGGACCGAGGATCCGGTCGAAGTGGTGATGCGGGAGACGGACGGCGACGGCGTCGACTGCGTCGTCACCACCGCCGGAACCGTCCAGTCCCACGTGGACGCGATCGGGATGGTGGGGCATCGCGGCTATGTCAACCTCTTCGGCGGGTTGAAAAACCAGCCGCCGTTGACCATCGACTCGAACCTGATCCATTACAAGGAATGCTACGTCATGGGCAGCCACGGCTCGCTGCCGCGCCACCACCGGCTCGCGGTGGACCTGATCGCCGGCGGGTTCGTCAACGCCCAGGCTTACATCTCGAAGACCTTCCCGCTCGACCAGGTCCAGGAAGCCTTCAATTACCACGAATCCCGCGAGGGGCTGAAAGTCATCGTCAATCCGTAGCGCCGCCGGGGGTTCCCACGCCCCGCCCGGGCCGGCCGGCAGCTTCAAAAGCCACCGCGAAACGAGCCGCGTCAAACCTCGATGTCGACGCGAAGCCCGTCGTAGGCGGGATTGGCGGCGGCGGGAAGGGCGGCGACCAGGTCGCGGTGGCTGAAATAGTGCGCGATATGGGTGACCAGGGTGCGCCCCGGCTTCAATGCGCGGGAGAGGCGCTTGACGTCCGCCAGGTTGAAATGCGTTTCATGCGGCCGGGTGCGGGCGCAACTGACGATGAGGGCGCCGAGGTTTTCGAGCAGCGGCAGCGAGGCGTCGGGGATCCCGGAAACGTCGGTGAGGTAGGCGAGGTCGCCGATGCGGAAACCGAGTATCGGCATAACGCCGTGAAAAACGGGGATCGGGATCATTTCCAGGCCGGCGGCGGCGAAGGGGCCGTCGATTTCAAACAGCTCGATCTGGGGAAGGCCGCCCCCCCGCTGCCTTGCGCGCCAGATGTAGCGGAAACGTTCGCGGAGCGTCCGGAGCGTTCCCGCGTCGCCGAAGACCGGGACGGTGCGGTTCTTGAAAAAACTGAAGGCGCGGATGTCGTCGAAGCCGCTGGTGTGGTCCACGTGGCCATGGGTGAAGACGACCGCGTCGACGTTGTCGAGGTCGGCGCGCAAACACTGCAGGCGGAATTCCGGCCCGGTGTCGATCACGATGTTTCGCCGGCCGTTACGCACGACCACGCTCGAACGCATCCGCGAGTCGTGCGGGTCCGCCGACTTGCACACGCGGCAGCGGCAACCCGGCACCGGCAATCCGCTCGAGGTGCCGGTGCCGAGGAATTCGAGCTGGACCCTCTTTTTTCCAGCCATGCGGCTTTCCCTTTTTCGCAAGCGGGTCAGCCGTTCTTCCGTTTGAATTCCTTCATGAACTCCACCAACGCCTCGACGCCCTCGACCGGGAAGGCGTTGTAGATGCTGGCGCGGATGCCGCCGACGGAACGATGCCCCTTCAGGCCGTCCATGCCCGCCTCCCGGGCCTCCTTCACGAACCTGGTTTCCAACTCCTCGCCGCCGAGCCGCCAGGTGACGTTCATAATGGAACGCGACTTCTTCGCGGCGCACGGCTTCCAGAAAGCGTCCGAGTCGAGCTCGCGATACAGCAGCGCCGCCTTTTCCTCGTTCCGTTTCTGCATGGCGGGGAGCCCGCCCTCCCTTTCCGTCCACTCGGCGATCAGCTTGAGGATGTACACCGCCCAGGTGTTGGGCGTGTTGTAGAGGCTCGGCTCCTTCATATGGGTGGCGTAGCGGAAGAACAGGTTGACCGTATCCGGCACACGCTCGGCCTGCTCCTTGCGGAGGATGACGACGGCGAGTCCGGACGGGCCGAGATTTTTCTGCGCGCCTGCGTAGATCAAGCCGAAGCCGTCGACGTCGATCGCCCTGGACATGATGTCCGACGACATGTCGGCGACGAGCGGCGCCGGGGTTCTGGGGTATTCGCGGAAGCGGATGCCGCCGATGGTCTCGTTCGAGCAGATGTGCACGTAGGACGCGTCGGGGCTGAAGGACAGCTCCGCCGCTTCGGGCGCGCGGAGATAGTTTTCGTCCTTGCCGTCCCAGACCACGTTCACCTTGCCGACGATCTTCGCCTCCTTGATCGCCTTGCCGGACCAGGAACCGGTGTTGACGTAGTCGGCCGATCCGCCGGGGCGGAGGAGGTTGAGCGGGATCATCGCGAATTGCTGGCTGGCGCCGCCGGGAAGGAACAGCACGGAATACTCGCCGGAAATATTCATCAGGCGGCGGAGGCCGGCTTCCGCGCCCTTGATGACCGCGTCATAGGTTTTGCCGCGGTGCGACATCTCCATGATGGACATGCCGGAGCCCTGGAAGTCCAGCATTTCGGACCGGGCCTGTTCCAAAACCGGCAGCGGCAGGACCGCCGGGCCGGCGCTGAAATTGAAGATGCGAGCCATGTTGTTCCTTTCCGGAAAATCGCTACAATAAGAGCAAGGACACGGAAGTTTTGCAAAGCGGCGATTAAACCGCCAATAGCCGCTTTGCAAAAATCAAAACCGCCTGCGCGAAAGGGTTGCAATTATCACCAATTGGGCATTCGGCGGTTTGAATGCCCAATTGGTGATAATTCAATAAGGATCCACGCCGGCCAATGGCAGGTCTGCCCCGCATTATAGCGGGCGGAGCGGTGCGCGCAACAGGTTTAGGGAAAAAAATATCTATCTCGAAAAATTGAATGCGTCCTTTTGAAGAAAATCACCGTTGAATCTGGAGTTTCGCAAAACTTCAGTTGAATGGGGCGGCATGGAAAAAGTCGTGGATTTGGATACAATGGCCGGCGAGTCGGCAGCCTGGCGCCGCGAGGGGAAGCGCGTCGTCTGGACCAACGGCTGTTTCGATCTTTTTCATGCCGGCCACGCGCGGGCGCTGGCCGATGCGAAGGGGCTTGGCGACGTGCTGGTTGTTGGGTTGAATTCGGATCGCTCGATTCGCGAATTGAAGGGGGAGGGAAGGCCGATCTGTCCGGAAGGCGACCGCGCCGGGGTGCTGACCGCGCTCTCCTCCGTGGACCGGATCGTGCTTTTCGACGGTGTCCGCTGCGACCGGGAAATCGCCCGCCTCAAACCCGACATCTGGAGCAAATCGGGGGATTACGCCGAGGAATCGCTCGACCCGGAAGAACGGCGGGCGATCCTTGAAAACGGGGGCCGCATCGTCATCACGCCGCTGACGCCGGGATTGAGCACGACCTTGCTGGTCAAGAAGATCCGCCGCGCCGACCCGGAAAAGATCGTGAGCGGCGCCTGCGCCCTGATCGCCGGCGCGCGGAATCGGCTCCTCATGGTAGCCACCGAATACGCGGACGGAACGCGGTGGTCGCTCCCGGGCGGCGGGCAACTGCGCGGCGAAACGCTTCGCGAAACCGCGGAGCGGGAGACGCTGGAGGAAACCGGCCTCAAGACGGAAATCGGCGCGCACCGCTGCGTGATCGAACGCATCGATCCGGCGCGGGATCTGCATTTGGTGCTGCACGTCTATTTGGGGACCGCTCGGGGAAGCGGCTGCTTTTCGCGGCGGACCTCGGGGTCGATCGTCGACGCGGCCTGGTTCGACCGCGAGCGCATGGCCGCGGAAAAGCGCATCGTATTGGGCAGGCGGCTGTGGCTGAATCATTTGTCCGATCCGGAAGCGCTCCCCGGGTATGTGTTTCTCCCGCCCGGGGAGGAATGACGGAACTGAAGTTTTGCGAAATGGCGATTAAACCGCCAATCGCCACTTTGCAAAAAAACGAAAACGACTGTGCCGCGAGGGTTGTGATTTTTACCAATTGGCAATAGTTCAGACGGAACAAAAAACCCTTTTCTTTTCGCCGCGTTTTCAAACAATCGTAGGGGCGGCGATATCATTCGGCATTCGACAACCGGCGGACCGAACAATCGCCGGGGGAGAGAGCCTTCGTGGAAGAGCAGGCGAAACTGGTTTGCCCGGACTGCCGGGCGGCGCACCGCGTCAAGCGCCTGATTCCGGGCAAAACGTATCGTTGCAAGCGTTGCGGATCGGAGTTGCGCCGGTCGGAAGGGATCGAATATCCCGGTGAGCTTTCGTCCGACATCGCTTCCTCGAACCTTCTCGCCGCGGCGTCGCTCAACCCGCGCCGCGCCGCGCCGGAACAGGCGGCCGGACAGCCGCGCGGCCGGACCGAACCCGAGGCCGATCTGTACCTGCGCCGTCTGGAATCCCTCTCCGAGGCCCTCGCCGAGCGTCTGGAGCGGCTGCACCAGGCGGAAATCGGATCGCTCGTTTCCGAGCTCGCCGAAGCCGCCGACAAAATGACGGATTTGTCCAGGGATCTGGGCGAAAGCCTTTCCGAGCACGGCGAACTGATGGCGCGCCAGACGGAAATGCTCGGCGACAAGCTTTCCGATCCGCTCGACCTCGCCGCGGTGCGGACGCTGAGCGACCAGATCCGCGACGCGATGACTGGATTCGAAACCGCCCGCTCCCGCCACGAATCGGAAATCAGGAGCGCCGTCATCGAGGCGATGCGCGGCGCCGAAGGGGAGGAGGCGAAGAGCGGCGGCCAGGCGGCGGAGCGCCTGCTCGCGGCCATGGACGCCAGACTCCGCGAGCAGCGGGAAGAGCTGCGCGGCTTGTACGCCGGCTGGTCGGCCGCCGCGGAGCGCGGCGCCGGCGGCATGAAATCCGCCATCGAGGAATTGGCCGGGCGTTTCGGCTCGCTGACGACCCGGCTGGAAAACGCCCCGGTTCCGCGGGTGGAGGAAATCCTCCCCGACAGCCTCATCGACGCGATCGGCAGGACGCTCGAGGAGCGCCTAGTGCTGCCGGTTTCGGACGCCATCGCCAGGCAGGCGCCGCAGATTCTCGCCAGCGTCCAGGATCAGAAGCTGGTGGACGTGGTTTCCCGCTCGGTGCGCGAGGCGCAGCGTCCGCTCATCCGCGAAATCATGCACGGCGGGGGCGGCGTTCCGGCGTGGCTGTTCGCCTCGGTGCTGTTGCCGCTGCTGCTGATTCTCGGCTATCTGTTCCTGCCCGGCGAACTCGGGTCCGGCGACGGCGACGAGCGCTTCGCCGCCCTGGAGCGGGAGATTCTGGCGATCGGGGACGGCTTGGCGTCGCTGGAACGCGACATCGCGGCGATCTCGCGGGGGGGGATACGCTTGGGCGAGGAGGAGGGCATACGCCTGCGCGAAGTCGAGGCGGCGGTCAAGAACATGTACGAAAACGCGATGGCGCAGGCGCAAAACGCCGCCAGGCTGGAGACGGAGATCAGGAATCTCCAGTCTTCGCTGACCGATCGCGACCAAAAGATCACCGAATACCATACCGCGCTGGAGGAGCTGTCGCGCCGCACCCGCGCGTACGAATTGCACCTCACGCGCCTGGGCATCGCGCCGGAGACCATCTACGCGGCGAAAAGCGAGTAGCGCCGCCGTAATTGCGTCCCCGGTTCATCCAGTTTCCACCTTCGGGGGCAAGTGGCTGCGCAATTCCGGCCATATGCCGAAACACCTTAACCCGATGCGGGGAATCCAAAAGATCAGGGAACCACGGCCGGTGGACGGTATCGTCATTTGGGAGGCAAGCGAAGGCCGCAAACAGCCGCTACCCCAAGTTCCGCAGTTTTTTTGTAAGTTGTTGATTTACAAGGATCGGTCCTTGAAAGCCTTCACTACAAACTTGGCTTCACATTGCATCTTGCCCACTGAGTGGGCAATTACAACTTCTGACGCTGAAACAGTATCTGTTGGTGCGGAGTGGGCACGGTGACGCAACTCCGTTTGAGTTCGACCCCGGCGCTGGTCGGGAAAATCACGTCTACCAATTGGATCGTGGACAACTCCCGAAGCACCCGGCGCGATCCGCGTCGAAGCTCCACTCCAGACGCGCTCGGTCGCCGTCATCATGCACCTTGGCATAATAGGAGCGCGACGCCCGGCTGTTCCTCTCCCGCAGGCGGAGAACGGGTTGGTGGAGGAACTGGCGGAGTTCCTCGCGTTGTGCCAGCCGGCCAGGAGGGAGACGAGCCGCGACGATGTGGGTTGCGAGGCGAGGCGCTCGTCCGCCGCTTCACACCCTGGCCGGTCCCAGACGGCGGTCCTGAAGGCGGGGTCGTGGGCGAGCCGGTCGGCGCCGTCCTGCCGGGAAAACCCCAAGGCGAAGGCGTAGAGTCTTTCGCGAAGAAGTTCGGCCAGGGGTTAGCGGACGAGGCGCTGATCACGGTGGTCATGGAGTCGGTCGGCAAGCGTCTCGGTCAGACCCAAGCGATGATCGGCCTCGCGGATGAGCAGGACACCGGCGTCGGCGGTAAGGAGTAGACACGAAATAACGTTTATATCGGGGAGCGTCGGGACAAAGTATTGCCAGCGCCCAACCAGTGGTCATTGCCAATGTTATTTTGCGTCGCTACCCAACGCGCGGAGTCTCGGCGCGAAGCTTCACGGCAGGGTTGAACGAAAAGTCGAAAAGCCTGTCTTCACGCATTGGGGGAAGCCGCCATGAAGGGTAAGGATGTCGGATTCACCCTTATCTGTGGCCTTCTACGGGACTCCCCTTCGCTTATTATTCAGAAGAATGTGCGTCGACTTTTAAAGGAAATCGGGCGGCGGTTGGCCCGATTTCCTTTAAAGTCCACGTGATACCGCCGACCAGGTAATAATTCTCGACGGAAAATGGAACTCTGGGAAACTTTGGAGAGAATCAAACAGCGGTTTATTTGATTTTCTCCAAAAGTCCACATTGAGGAAAACCTGCGATAAACTTGAAATAAGGTAAATTCGCGAATAATTCTTTGAAGACGGGGACTGGACCCAAATGACGACCACCGGAAATCTCCTCATTGATGCCAGGGAAACGGCGACACTTTGCGGCATGAGCCGGGCCGCCTGGCATAAGCAATTGGCATCCGGGAGAATCCCGTGCCCGGTCAAGATCGGTCGCCTCTCGCGTTGGCGGCGGCGGGAGCTGGAAAGCTGGATCGACGCGGGTTGCCCAGCACGGCAAAAATGGGATGTATTGCAATCGGACGGAAAACATGGCAGGATATGAGGCGATATGACAACCGACAACGAACGCCCCAAACGCCCGAGAGACAGACCTCGAAAACCAGTGCCGGAAGACATGGAATCGCCCAGGCGACCGCGCGGCCGACCATTCCTCGCTCCCCGGGGACAGGAAGACGGTTCTCTTCACCGACCGCTTGACGCAGGCGGAATATGCGGTGTGGGAGGCGGCGGCTGTGAAGAGAAAGATGCCGCTGGCGAAATTCATCTCGGAGACCATGCGCCAGGCATTGAAGGGTGAAGAAGGAGGCGGGATATGAGCATCTTCAGGCGCAATGGACTTTTAAAGAAAATAAGGAAATCAAACGAAGTTTTGCAAATTGGACATTCAAAACGCCGAATGCCCAATTTGTAAAAATCACGATCCTTGCGGCACCGGCGTTTTTGATTTTTGCAAAGTGGCGATTGGCGGTTTAATCGCCATTTTGCAAAACTTTCAGGTATAATCGTGACGACAAAGAATTTGGAGTTTCTTGTCGACCCATGGAAAGCATGGCCGGATGGAATCATCCCCGCCGAAGGCCCAAGGCCGGAATGGCGACTGCGCACCTCCGGCGAGGGCAAGGCATGGCTGAAGAGATTGTCCGAACACAGGAAGGCATGCAAACTTCCGGAAGGCACATCCTCCATTGACGCCGTCCGACAAGAAAGGGATGAACGTTGACGTTCCGCTTTGCTTCCCCCGATACAAGTTAATGAGCACACTGCGAATACTGCGGACCCGCCTGGACCGGCTTGGCGTCAAGCCATCGGTCCGGCGCGGGCAAAACTTCCTGTTGGACCGGAACCAGCTCGGATTCATCGTGGATACGGCCCGCCTGGATCCCGGCGACATCGTTCTCGAGGTCGGGCCGGGGAGTGGCTTCCTCACCCGCGCGCTGGCGAAGACCGGCGCGCTGGTCTTCGCGGTCGAAATCGACAAGGGCTTGCTACCCCTCGCCATGGAGGAGACCAGGGGCCTGCCGAACGTCGTTTACCATTTCGGCGACATTCTCGCCGGGAAAAACGCACTCAATCCCGAGGCGATGGGGAAGCTGGCCGAATTGATGGAACTCAAGCGCCGGCAAGCCGGTTCCGCCGGATTTCCCGCGACCCCGGCCCTGAAAAGCGTTTCGAATCTCCCCTACTCCGCCGGCACTCCCTTCGTCATGAACCTGCTCGCCTCCCCCCTGCCGTGGAAGACAGGCGTATTCCTCCTGCAAAAGGAGGTCGGCGAGCGGTTGTGCGCGGCGCCGGGCGGCAAGGCGTACGGGACGATTTCCATAGCGGCGGCGCTGGCGGGAACGGCGAGCGTGGAGCGGATCGTACCGCCGGCCGCGTTCTGGCCGCGTCCGAATGTGGACTCGGTGGTGGCGAGGATTGAATTCCTCCCGGCGCCGGCCCGCGCCGCGCTTCCCTGGCGGGGCATCAGGCGCGTCGCCTCGGCGGTGTTCGGCGCGCGGAGGAAGATACTGAAAAACGCGCTCAAAGGCGTTTACCGCGATCGCGAAGCGGCGGAGGCGCTGGCGGAGGCGAATCTCGATCCCGAATGCCGGGGCGAAACGCTCTCCCCGCGCGAATTCAGAAAACTGGGCGAAATGTGGGAGGCGGAGCGGCGGCAAGGCTGACGCCGGTCCCGCCGCCGGCGTCAGCGCCTCGCAGCCGCATCCGCCAATCCGAATATTTCGCGCAGGCTTTTGCCGGTCGCGAGGGCGGCGGCGCGGCAGTCCTCGTATTCCGGCTGGCGGCGTATGATTTCGTCGCCCAGCATCCCGAGCTTGACGCGGATGCGGCGGCCGTCAACCTCCACCGCGCGGATTTCGCGGGCGAGAACGATCCGGGATATTTCGCGCAGGCGGATGCCGAAGGTCGAGGATTGCCGCCACATGACGTCGAGCACCTTTCCGGCCCGGCCGGCGTGCGCGATGACCGTTATTTCATGCCCCAAACGCCCCTTTTTCATAGTGGCCGGCAGGCTGTAGGCTTCCACCGCCCCGGCGGCCAGGCACGCCTCCTGCAGGAACGCCACCGCTTCGGGCGTCATGTCGTCGATGACCGCGCGGAACTCGACCACCAGTTCGCGATGCGCGTCGGCGAGATCGGGAAGCGGCGGTTTCCGCTCGGCGGGCGGCAACGCCGCGTTGACCGCAAGCGGCATGCCCGCCGTCCCGGCGTCGCCGCCTTCGGTCCCGGCATCCAGCGATCCGCCCCCGGCGGTCGGCTTGCCGACGATCACCCTGACCAGATTCGGCGCGTCCGCGAAATCGTTCTTTCCTCCGCCATACCCTATCCGCATGACGTTCAATTCCGGCGCTCCCCCGAAGGTCTCGGCGACGCCGGCGAGCAATGCGGCGCCGGTGGGGGTAAGCCGTTCGCCGTCGCCGCCGGAGCGCCAGGGGATATTCCGGCTTTTCAGTATTTCCAGCGTCGCCGGAGCGGGAACCGGCAACAGGCCGTGGGCGCACATGATCATTCCGGAACCCGTGCCCGGGGCCGACGCGGACACGCTGTCCGCATCGAGAAGGTCGAGCGCGATGCACGAACCGATGACGTCGACGGCGGTGTCGATGCCGCTGATTTCGTGGAAATGCACCTTTTCCACCGGCGTCGCGTGAACGACCGCCTCGGCCTCGGCAAGTATGCTCAACACCCGCTCGGCGCGATCGCGCGCGCGCGGCGACAACACTTCCGGATTGAGCAGCGCGAGCATATCCTTCAAATGCCGGTGCGGGCCGCCGGTTCCGGGTTCGGGTTCGCGGGCCCGGCCCTGCCCGGGATCGTCGCCGTCACGCCCATGGCCGGCGCGGTCGGCGGATTCGGCCTCCGTCAAGTCCTCGACGTTAATCGAAAGCGCGGCGATCCCGTTCCGCGGCGTCTTTTTGCCCGTGATCGAGAATCCTTCGAGGGGCAGGCGTTCCAAACCGCGAAGCACGGCGTCGAGATCGGCGCCGGCATCGATCAGGGCGGCCAGGAACATGTCCCCGGACATGCCGAGCGTGCAGTCGATGTGAAGATGCATAGGCGTTGTTCCCATCCGTCGACTTTTAAAGTAAATCGGGCCAACCGCCGCCCGATTTCCTTTAAAGATGTTACTGCTTACGGGCCAATGGGTTGATTCTTCGCCAGGTCGGGCGATACCGCTGACCAGGCAATAATTCCCGACGTAAAATGGAACCCCAAGAAACTTTGAAGAGAATCAAACGGCGGTTTGTTTGATTTTCTCCAAAAGTCCACTTTCATCAACTCGACCCAAACCCTCCGCTTTCGTCCAGCCCGCATTCACCCGGAAAATGCTTTCGCGCCAGGACCGCGAATTCCTCGAGGAAAAGCCGGAGATAATTCGGGGCCATGGCGGAAACATGCGGCAACAATATGGCATTGGGGCAGGTCCGCAAGGGGGAATCGGCCGGAAGCGGTTCCTCGCCGAACACGTCCAGGCCGGCGCCCCGCAGTCTCCCCGATCGCAGCGCACCGGCGAGCGCGACCTCGTCCACCGCGTTGCCGCGCCCGACGTTGATGAACAGCGCCCCCGGCTTGAGCAGGGCGATGCGCCGGGCGTCCATGATCCCGTCGGTCGCGGTCCCGGAGGGCAGCGCCAGAATCAGGTGGTCGACGGCGGGAAGAACCGCGTCAAGGCCGCCGGACGGGACAACCTCGTCCCCGGCGTCGAAATAGTCGGGACGGGCCAGATCGCGGCGATTAACGCCGACGACGCGGACGTCGAACGCCTTGAGCCGCCGGCCGATCCACTTCCCGACGTTCCCGAAACCGAGGATGCCCGCCGCGCTTCCGGAGAGGGGCCGCAGCATGCCGGTCAATTGCCCACGGGGCCAGGGATTGTTCCGCATCAGGTCGAGCCCCGCCTTGACGCCGCGCAGGAACGCGAGCAGCAGGGCAAGCACCGTTTCGGACATGATTATGCCGTGAAACGCGCCATGGGTGACCAGCAAGCCGTCCCCCGGCGCGACTCGGATGAATTCCCCGCCCGCGGCCGGGGTCGCTATCCAGCGGAGGCGCCGGGCTTGGCGCAGCCAGTGCGCCTCGAACCGCCACGCCAGGACGATCTCCGAGTCCGGCAGTTGTTCGAGGAATTCGGCCTCGCTCACGCATTCGACCCACTTGAACCCGGGCATAAGGCAGCGCGCTCCCGGGAGAAAATCAGCCGCCGGCTCGGGGAGCGGGACCGCGTCGTGCCGGAGAAAAATCGATGCTTTCACTGGCTATGCCTCCCTTTCTCCCGGATCCGCGTCTCCGGCGAATTATGGACAAGCGGCCATGATTCACAACCAAAAACCGGCCGGAATCGGAATCATGACTGGACTTTTGCAAATTGGGCGTTCAAACCGCCGAATGCCCAATTTGTAAAAATCACGATCCTTGCGGCATAAGCGTTTTTGATTTTCGCAAAACTTCGGTCGTGAGATGAAATTCCTTGCCACCAATCGTCGGCGCGGTATGATGAAGGAGAGTGAACCGGTTTCCTGGAAAAGCCGTTAGTGCGGGAGTGCCATGGAATTCTACCGCCGCCTGGTCGTATCGCTTGCGCTGGTTTCGGGGATCGCCGCCGGGTTGCTCGCCGCCACCTATCGCGTCACCTTCCCGGTCATTCAGGTGCGGGAGAGGGAAGAGCGGGCCAAGGCCCTGAAAAACATCTTCTTTCTCGGGAGTTTCGGCGGGGAAGGAATGACCCCGCGGGAGATTTCCGACGGCGTCGTCGCGCTCCACGACCCCGCCGCCCCCGAAAAGCCGGCGTATTACGCGGCGCGGGGCGAGGCGGCGGGCTACAATTCCGCCTCCCCGATCGCGCTCATGGTCGGCTTCACCGCGTCCGGACTTGACGCGCGCGACCTTTTGGCCGGTTACGTCGGCGCGGACCGGCTGCCCGCCGCCGGCGAGCGGGGACATTACATAGTCGGTTTTTCGGTGCTTTCGAGCGAGGAGACGCCCGGCCTCGGCGAACGGGTGAAGGACCGGAGACCGCCGTTCACCTGGCTGCAGTTCGTCAAGGGCGAGACGCCCCCTCCCGATCCCGACACGGCGACCTCCTTCCAGCGGCAGTTCCGCGGGCGGTTGCCGGACAACCTGCTCCTGAAAAAGCGCGGCGGCGATCTCGACGCGATCACCGCCTCGACGATAACATCCACCGCGGTGACCGCCGCCATACGCGACGCCGGCGAAAAACTGGCGCAAGCCCTGCGCGCGGAACCGTCCACGGCCGAGTGACCGGCCAGGTTCGCCGCATGACCAGCAAGGACCGATCGGAGCCATGAAAACGTCGATCAGGACGCTTCGCCTTTTCGCCGCGCTGCTCGCGGCGGCGTTGTCCGCCGGGCCCTCCTGCCGCGCGGCCGAAATAACCTTCCCCGACCTTCTGCCCGCCTCGACCATCGCCTGCCTCGTCCCTCCCGACGAGCGCGCTTTGGAATACGAGTATCGAAACAGCCTGCTCCGTTCGCTCGCCGCCATGCCGGAGGCGGTCGCCTTTTTTCAAAGTCTCGAGCGTTCGCGCCAGGAATTCGCGATGGATCTGGCGGCCGGCGCCGGCGTCGGCCCCGACCTCGCGGCCGCCATCCTCAACGGCCGTTTCGGTTTCGCGCTGCTCAAGGTGACTCTCGACCGCGAGGGCAGGCCGGCGCCCGAGTTCGCGGCCTGCATCGCCCTGCCTTTCGAACCCGACCGCAACCTGGTTTTTCAGGCGGTCGGGAACATGCTCAATCGCCGCGAGGTGATACGGTTGGCTCTCGAAAGCCAGGGTCTGGACCCCAACACCCCCATCCGAACCATCGCCCAGGAGGAGATTATTCCCGGCTATCCGCCGCTGCTCCGGATCGGCCCCGACATCAGGATGACGGTCGTCGGGCGCATGATCCTCTACCACAACGGCCGGGGCGCCGAAGGCATCCGCGGCCTTCTCGACTCGTTGGCGAACCCCCAGGCCGCCCTTTCCAGCCAGCCCCTCTACCAGGCCTGCCTCCGGGGAGCCGAAGCCTCGCCGGGCGCGGCGTTCACCTTCGTCAACATCGCGCGCCTGCTGCCGCTCCTCGACGTGTCCAACCTCGGCGCCGCGGGGAGAATCCTCGATTCCCTCGGCGTTTCGACCGCCCAGGGACTGGGCCTTTCCGGAAGCTATCGCGGAGAAGGCATCCGGCACAATCTGTATCTTCACTGGCCGGGCGAACGCAGCGGTCTTCTTTCGGCGCTCGCATCCATGCCGCCGGACGCCACCGCCGGCATGGAGGCGTTCGCCCAGGCGACGCCGGCGGAGACCGGGGGATTCGCCGCGCTGCGGCTGGACGTCCCCGCTTTTCTCGACGAGATTCCGTATTTCGCGGACGCGGTCGGCGGCGTCGCGAGACCGGGGGGGATCGCCTCCCTCATCTCCGACAAGACGGTTCTCGGCGTGCCGGTGGGCGAAATCGCGCGCGTTCTCGGCAGCGACCTGGCGATCCGCCCGCATGACGACGCCATGGTCCTCCTGTTCAACAACGTGGACATCCAGGGATTCGAGCGGATAATAACCCACATGGAGCGGAACGCCGGCGCGAAGTTCCGCTCGGCGGCGGTGGGCAAGTACCAGGTCCGTTATTTCAACCAGTTTTCCGGCCTGGATCTGCCCGCCGCTCCCGCCTTCTGCCTCATTCCCAGGGCCCAAACCCCCGGGCGGGGAGTGCTCTATGCCGCCTCGTTCCCGCAAGCGATCGTATCGCTCATCCAAGAGGCCGCGGCGGCGCGGGAATCCCTCGCGAACGACGCCGATTTCCGCAAGGCCATGGCGGGGCTGGAAGGCAACTATTCCATGTTTTATTACACGGCCGCCGGGACCGCGTACCGCAGGGCGTACAATACGCTGCTCCCGCTGGCGTCGCTCTGGGCGGGGTCGTCGCACTACCCCGTCGACACCGGGTTGCTGCCTCCGGCCTCGGCGATCGTGCCGAAAATGTTCGGTGTGGCGCTGGGAATCCGCAACCATCCCCAAGGCATCTCCCTCCAGGCCTACAGCCCGATCGGCATCCACGGCCTGACCGTTGTCCTGTTCGACCGCCTGGTGGCGTCCAATCCGCTGGTTCTCGCCTGGGCCTATTCGTGGGCGAGCCAACTCAAATCCGCCGTTCCGGCCTGGTGACCCGGCCGGCGCCGGGAAAAATGAAAGCGCAAACCCCGTGCCCCATTCCTCAGTCGCCATAGTCGGCCGCCCGAACGTGGGCAAATCGACGCTGTTCAACGCCCTCGCCGGATCGCGGATCGCGATCGAGGCCGATACGCCGGGCGCCACCCGCGACCGCGTGCTCTACCCGCTCGCCGTCGGGGACCGGATCTTCGACCTCGTCGACACCGGCGGCATCGGCGTCGTGGACAGCCAAAAGCTGGAAAAGCTGGTGGAGCGCCAGATCGATCTCGCCATCGGCGCGGCCGACGTCCTCGTTTTCCTCGTCGACAGCCGCGACGGCATCACCCCCCTTGATCGGGAGGTGGCGGACAAGCTGCGCCGCTCCGGCAGGAAGGCGCTGCTCGTCGCCGCGAAAGTCGACACCCAGCGCATCGAGGACGCGTTGCCCAGCTTCCACGCCCTCGGCTTCGGCGACGCGTTGCCGGTCAGCGCCAAGCAGAATCGAGGCCTCGCCGATCTGGAGCAGGCCATCCTCGAACTCCTGCCGGCGGAGGACGCCGGGAGCGCGGCGGAGGGCGATGTCCGCGCCCTCCCGAAGATCGCCGTCGTCGGCCGCCGCAATGTCGGCAAATCGACCTTCGTCAACCGGATCGCCGGCATGGAACGCGTCATCGTCTCCGACGCCCCCGGCACCACCCGCGATTCGCTGGACATAGCCGTCCGCCGTGACGGTCTCGCCTTCACGCTTATCGACACCGCTGGTCTGCGCAAACGCGGCCGGATGGATGATGCGCTGGAATTCTTCGGCCAGATGCGCACCGAGCGCGCCGTGCGCCGCGCCGACGCCGTGGCGCTGATGCTCGACGCGACCGGGGAGATCGGCAAGGTCGACCAGCGGATCGGCGCGTTTATCCTCGAAAACTACAAGCCCTGCCTGATCGCCTTGAACAAATGGGATCTCGTGACCGGGAAAAGCCCGGGCCTCGCCCTGGACGCGTTCGCCAAATACGTCGGCGACCGGCTTCCCGGCCTTTCGTTCGCGCGTCTGGCGGCTCTTTCCGCGAAGGAGGGCGACAACGCCTGGCAGGTGGTCGAATCCGTCCTCGAACTGGTCGCACAGGGCGCGCGGAAGACCTCCACCGCCGCAGTCAACGCGGCGGTGGAAGCGGCCCTGAAGAAGAGGGCTCCCCGCGCCAAAGGCGGAAAGCTCGGGAAAATCTACTACGCGACCCAGGTCGGGGTTTCTCCGCCGACCTTCCTCCTTTTCGTCAACAATCCCTCGCAGTTCGACGGCAATTACCAGCGCTACCTGGCGGGCCGGCTCCGTTTCGGCCTGGACTATCCCGAAATCCCGCTTCGGCTGCTGTTCAAGACCAGCTCGGAAAAAGAAGTGGGAAGATACGCATAACTGGAGTTTTGCAAATTGGACATTCAAACCGCCGAATGCCCAATTTGTAAAAATCACGATCCTCGCGGCACAAGCGGTTTTGATTTTTGCAAAGCGGCGATTGGCGGTTTAATCGCCGCTTTGCAAAACTTCAGCTATACACTGAAAAGGGGATATGGGCCAAAACACTGAGCGTTTCCTCATCGTCAGGCTTTCGTCCATCGGCGACACAATTCACGCGCTGCCGCTGGCGGCCGCGCTGAAAAGGCTGCATCCCGGCTGCCGTCTCGGCTGGATCGCGGAAGCGCCGTCCGCTCCGCTCATTGTCGGCAATCCCCTTGTGGACTGGCGCCACATCCTTCCCCGGGGTTGGCTGAAATCGCTTTCCGCCGTATTGGCGGCGCGCCGGGCGCTCGCGGCCGAACGCTTCGACATCGCCTTCGACGTTCAGGGCCTGGCCAAGAGCGCCATAGCCGCCCGCCTTTCCGGGGCGCGGACGCGGATCGGATTCGAAAGGGGCGAGGGCCGCGAGCTCGCGCCCTGGCTCGACAACCGGCTGGTGCGGCCCACGGGAACGCATGTCGTCGACAAGGTGCGGTCGCTTCTGGTCGGTATCGGCGAAGCGGATCCCGGCGCGGCGGAGTTCGTTTTCCCTCCCTGCCCGGACCGGGAGAAACAGGCTATCGACGCTTTCGTCGCGGCGCGCGCCGGCGGGGACGGCTTCATCCTTCTCGGCCCCTGGGGCAGTTTCGCCGCCAAACGCTGGCCACTGGCGCGGTTCGGCCGGCTCGCCGCCCTGTTGCGCGAAAAAACCGGCTGGCCGAGCCTGGTCCTCGGCCACGGCCCGGAAGAGCGCGGCGCGGTCGAACGCCTCGCCGCCGGCGCGTCCGGCGATCTCTTCCCCGCGCCCGACCTGTCGATCCCCGGCGTGGCGGAACTGGCGCGGCGGGCACGCCTGTTCGTCGGCTGCGATTCGTTTCCCATGCACGCCGCCGCCGGCGTCGGCTGCCGGACGCTCGGCCTGTTCGGCGTCACCGACCCCGCCCGCCTCGGACCGTACGGTCCGCGCGGCGCGGTCGTGCACGAACGTCTCGCCTTGCCCGGATCCACGCGCGAGCGGCGCCGCCTCGACCAGGCCGCCATGCTGGCGCTCGGCGTCGACCGGGTGACGCGGGCGGCCCTGGATCTGCTCGCAAGGCCATGAGCATGAAGGCCATGAGCATGGCCGCATTCGTGGAGGAATGCCGCCATTGACCAGCGTTGCCTTTCCGGGCCGAAACGCGTATCATGCGGGGCATCGCGGTCACGGAAAGCGCTTGGGGAGGGCGGCGGCATCATGTCACAAAGCCGGAACTGCGCCGACGAATTGGCGCGGAAAATAGCGTCCAGGGAAGCGGTGGTGGGCATCGTCGGCATGGGCTACGTCGGCCTGCCGCTCGCCGCGTCCTTCTCGAAGGCGGGATTCAAGACGTTGTGCTTCGACCGCGACCGGCGGAAAATCTCCGCCATCAACGCGGGCAGGCGCTATATCCGGCACATTCCGGCCGCCGATGTCCGCGCGGTCAAGGACGCCGGCGGGCGGGGATGCGCCGACATGCGGGACCTGGCCCTCGCCGACGCGATCATCCTCGCCGTCCCGACCCCGCTCACGCCCCAACGCGAACCCGACATCAGCCACGTAATCGAGGCGTCCGTGGCAGTCGCCTCCAATTTGCGGCCCGGGCAACTGGTCGCCCTCGAATCCACGACCTATCCCGGCACCACCCGCGAAGTGGTCCTGCCGTTCATCGTGCGTACCGGCCTCAAGGTCGGGCGGGACGTCTTCCTGGTTTATTCCCCGGAGCGCGAGGATCCCGGCCGCGCCGGCCATGGCGCCGCGAACGTCCCCAAGGTGGTGGGAGGGATCACTCCCCGCTGCCTGGAACTGGCCGGCCGGCTGTACGGGTTCATCGTCCCCAAGGTGGTGCCGGTATCCTCGCCCGAGGCCGCCGAGGCGGCGAAGCTGATGGAAAACATTTTCCGCTCCGTCAACATCGGGCTGGTCAACGAATTGAAGGCCGTGTTCGCCGGCATGGGCATCGACATCTGGGAGGTTGTCGCCGCCGCCGCGTCGAAGCCTTTCGGCTACATGCCGTTTTATCCGGGGCCGGGACCCGGCGGACACTGCATCCCCGTCGATCCGTATTACCTCGCCTGGAAGGCGCGCGAATACGGCCAGCCCACCCGGTTCATCGAGCTGGCGGGCGAGATCAACGCGGCGATGCCGGAATACGTGTTGAAGCGCACCGCCGAGGAACTTAACCGCGAACGGAAAAGCCTCAACGGAAGCCGCATCCTCGTTCTTGGCGTCGCCTACAAGAAGGACATCGACGATGTCCGCGAAAGCGCCGGCCTGAGGCTGTTCGACCTGTTCATAAAATACGGCGCGCGGACGGAGTACCACGATCCGCACGTTCCCCGCCTCCCCGGCCGGGGCCCGGACGGCAAGGAGCTGAAATCGGTCTCCTTGAAACCGGCCGCCCTCGCCGAATACGACGCCGTGGTGGTGGCCGCCGCCCACAGCGGGGTGGATTACCGCCTGCTCGGCGAATCCGCCCGCCTGATCGTCGACGCCAGAAACGCCATGGCCGACGTGGACGCGGTCCGCGCGCGCGTGGTCAAGGCTTGACGGCGGTTTTTGCCTTGACAATTTCCCGCCGGCGAATATAATCGGTTTCTCCCGGTGGACTTTCAAAGAAAATCGGGTCAACCGCCGTCCGGTTTCCTTCCAATGTCCACTCCCGGCATGCCAAGCGCTTGCGTCGCGCGCGATGAAGTTGGAGAATGCGGATGCCCGGATCGCGTACCTGGCCAGTCATTGCCGCGGCGATGGCGCTGTGGCTTCCGAATGCTTTTTCGTCCAATTACTTTACGCGGGACGCCGATTCCCTCTTCGCCGGTTTCCGGCGGACTGGCGCGGTCATCGACAGCGCGCTGCCATCCGGACCGATAAGCCTGCCCGTGCACGCCGTCGATCCCGACCGCTATTTCGAAGCGCTTGCCGAACGCGCAACCGGCCGCCGCCAATCCGCCGCCTCGTCTTTCGCTCCGCGTGCCGCGCCGTGGGCGGCCTGCTCGACGCTTCTCCTCGCGCTCGACCGCGATTCCCTCCGCCACGACGACGCGGAGCGAATCCTCGCCACCCTCGCGGCCCAGGAGCGCGAGCGGCGGGAGCAACGCCGCAGGCGCGGCGCGTGGCGCGAAAACCTGGAGGAAACGTCGGACCGCGCGGACGGCCACCACATCGAACTCGAGCTTGAACAAAAACACAAGAGCAAGAAGGATAAGCAGGCGGAGCAGGATGACGACGCGGCCCAAAAGACGGATGACGGAAAGATCAAGGACGGCAAGGACAAGGCCCAGGATTCCGGGGAGGTCAAGCACGACGCCGCCAAGGACAAGAAACCGGCCGAAAAGGACAAACAGCCGTTTGATAAAAACCGGGTAAACGTCAATAGCGACAGCAGACGCCTTGTTCGCGACAAGAAGTGGAAGGACAAGGACGGCAAACGCGATCGGGACGACGGGAAAAAACGCCGCCCCCCCGAGCAGGCCGCCGGTTGAACCCGCCGCGGGGCGGCTTTCAATGGAGTGGACTTTTGGAGAGAATCAAACAAACCGCCGTTTGTTTCTCTTCAAAGTTTTCTGGGGTTCCGTTTTCCGTCGGGAATTATTGCAAGGTCGGCGATATCGCCCGACCTGACGAAAAATCAACTCATTGGCCCGTAAGCAGTAACATCTTTGGAGGAAATCGGGCGACGGTTGGCCCGATTTCCTCCAAAAGTTGACAATGGAGATCGAACATGGGAAAGGGATTCGCGCTCGCCTTGTCGTTGTCCCTGGCGTTGTTGTTCGCGGGAACCCGCGGCGCGTCTTATGCCGCGAACGTAAACGCCGGAGATGAAAACGCCGGGCTGAGGGAAGTTTACGCTTTCCTGAAAGGCTGCGGCGCCTACTATCTCGCAACCGCGGAAGGCGACCAGCCGAGGGTCCGCCCGTTTGGGAGTCTCGCGATTTTCGAGGGCAGACTCTATTTCCAGACCGGGAAAATCAAGAATGTCTCGAAGCAAATGGCCGCCAATCCCAAGATCGAGATTTGCGCCTTCGACGGCAAAGGCGCCTGGATCCGCGTTCAGGCCGTCGCCGTCGACGATCCGAGGAGGGAGGCGAAACAGTTTCTGCTGGACGCGCACCCGGAGTTGAAGAGCATGTATTCCGCGGACGACGGCAACACCCAGGTTTTGTACCTCAAGGATGCGACGGCGCGATTTCATTCGTTCTCGGGAACCGGCGAACCGAGAATTGTCGAGTTCTGACCGGATATTCACCGATTGGGCCTTCAAAACGC
This sequence comes from Planctomycetota bacterium, assembly GCA_031270685.1. Classification (GTDB taxonomy): domain Bacteria; phylum Planctomycetota; class SZUA-567; order SZUA-567; family SZUA-567; genus JAIRTL01. Next base: position 18,287 of record JAISXA010000095.1, on the reverse strand, counting down.
CGAAGGCACAATCGGTGAAAACCACAACCCTTGCGGCGCATACTTCGTTTTTTTTGCACAGCGGCGAGCGGCGGTGCAAGCGCCGTTTTGCCAAGCTTCGGTTCCGAGGGAAAATGCAGTTGCGGTTCTCCGCAATCCCCGGTTTTTTTTTGTGGCCGGCGGTTGTATGCAGTTGTTGTTGGCGTTGCTGTGGAACCGGTTCCGCAGCCTTCAAACCGCGCTGGCTTCCAGTTAGAATCTTGCGCGGCCCTTATGGGAGCTTCTTTTGTGGACAGGGAGGAAACACCATGAAGAGAATCATCGCAGCGCTGTTGTTGGCGGCCTTCGGCCTGTGCGCGTCGGAAGCGCGCGCGGCGGCCGACCCCGCCGACGTCGCGGTCATCATCAAGGCGACGGATTCCGATTTCTGGCAATACGTTCTCGTCGGCGCCCGCAACTACGCGAAGGAATTCCCCGACAAGGTGTCCATCACCACCTACGGCCCCCGCTCCGAGGCCGACATCGACCGCCAGGTCACCATTCTCGAGGACGTGATTTCCACCAAGCCGGACGCGATCGTCATCTCCTCGACCAGTTCCGACGCCACAGTGCCCGCGCTCGAGGACGCGAAGGAGCAGGGCATCGTGGTCGTCACCATCGACAACCGGGTGAACACCGACCGCGTCGATTCGCTCCTGGCGACCAACAACCTCGCCGCCGGCGAGCTGGCGGCCAAGACCTTCGTCGACCTTCTCAAGGCCAAGGGCGTTCAGCCCAGCGGCAAGGTCGGGATCATCAGCGCGATGGCCGGCGTTCAGGTGCTTACCGACCGCGACGACGGTTTCGTCAACGGCGTCAAGAAGTACGCGCCGGGCATCCAGCTGCTCGGCCCGCGCTTTTGCGACAACGACATCGTCCGCGCCCTCAACAACGCGATCGACATGTACACCGCCAACCCCGACCTGCTCGGCTTTTTCGCCGACAATAACCACACCGGCGACGGCGTCGCGCGCGCCATCGCCGAACTCAACCTGTCGGACAAGCTCATCGGCATCGCCTTCGACTCCGACCCCGAGGAAATCCAGGCGGTGCGGGACGGCGCGCTCAAGGCGCTGGTGCTGCAGGATCCCTACGGCATGGGCTACTACGGCGTCGACAGCGCACTGAAGAAACTGGCGGGACAGGACATCCCCGCCTACGTCGACACCGGCGTCACCATCGTCACCAGGGAAAACATGGACCATCCCGATATTCTCGGACTGCTCGATCCCATGACCCGCGCGGTGGACTAAACGAAGCGAAAGCGGTATAATGCATCGCCATGCGGCGGGGGCGGCGCGGCGCCGCCGTCCCCGCCGCCGGTTACCGGGTCGAGGAACGGCGTTTCATGGGGATGTTCCGCGAGTTCTTTTCCTATTTCATGTCGGTGATGATGGGCAAGCGGGATTCGCTCACCTCCTTTCTCGAACCGTTGACCATGGGCGAACGGTATTACCGCTGGGGCCTCGAAGGCGGGGATATCCGCGATTTCCGCGCCGCGATGGACCACCTCCATCTCGCCAACGACCGGGACGCACCCATGGCCAGCCTCCTGCTCCGGAAGTACAATTGCCTGTCGGACGTCGTCGCCGCCGCCATCGAGGTTTTGCTCGCCCGCCACAACAAGGTGATGGACGCGGCGGTCAAAACCGAGAACGATTACCGCGAGGAACGCGAGACCGTCCTCAAGACGATCGTGGCGGCCAAGGATCGCGTGCGGCGGCTCCAGGAGGAAGGCAGCCTCATCAAGGCCAAGGCGGAGGAGGGGCGGATCGCCGAGCTCGAGGACAACGCGGTCCGCCTCGGGGAAATGCTCGCCTCGGGGGAGGGCAGGACGGAGATTTACGACAGCTACGACGACATCAACGCGGACGCGGTGCGGTTTTTTCGGGAATTGGACCAGGCGGCGGCTATGGTCATGCTGAACGACAAGCTGGGCGGCGGCATGGCCGAGTCGTTGTCCAATCAATTGAAATCCAGGCTGGACCATCTAAGGGGCCGGATAGACCAGGCCAATCCCGTCGCGGCGGCTGGCCAAGCGGCGGCGGGGCCGGCGCGGTGAAATCCCCTCCCCGGCCCATGCGCATCATCGCCGGAAGCGCACGCGGCGCGCGGCTGGATGTGGCCGCCGAAAGCGCGACCAGGCCGTTTTTGGCGCTGGCGCGCGGTGCGTTGTTCAACTCCCTCCTCGGCAGGCTGGAAGGCGCGCGGGTGCTCGACCTCTATGCCGGCAGCGGCGCGCTCGGTCTCGAGGCGCTGTCGCGGGGAGCGCGGAGCGCGGTGTTTGTCGAACGCGACCGGAAAGCGGTCGCCGCGCTGCGGAACAATATCGCCCGCTGCGGCTTCGCGACGGCGGCGCGAATCGTCGCCGGAGATGTCCTTTCGGTTCTCGAAAGGCTGGATGCGGTTTTCGACGCGGTTTTCATCGATCCGCCCTTTCCCGACCCGGCCGAGTGGGATGAAAACGGGGACGGCGCCATTCTGGGGCGCCTGCTGGCGCCGAGGCTTGCCGAGGGCGGAATCGCCGTGCTCAGGATCGAGGGCGGGCGCGTCTCGCCGCCGGCCTGGAACGGGATGGCGGTCGTCCGCGACGGCGTTTACGGCCGCAGCAGGGTGTGTCTTTATGAGCGGAAGCCCGGAGGTGGCGAATGAGCGTGGAAACGGCAAGGAATCCCGGCTCCGACACCGTGGCGATCATCAAGGCCGAGAACGACATGGCCCTGGCGGTGAACGCCTTCATCGCGGCGCGCAAGCGCGCCGAGGGTGGACACGCCGGCGCCGACAAGGAGATGGCGCAGCACCTGCGAACCATCCAGGGCAGGTATTGGCGGGATTTTTTCTCCACCCTGCAACGCGTCCTGGCCAAGAACCGGCAGGTTCTCGAATTCACCGACGACGAAAGGCTGCTGCTCGATTTCGGCGTCATCGATGTGCGCATGCTGGGCGGCGATTCCGCCCCGGTGTCCGCGGAACTGACCGGCGAGCTGCGCGCCGCCGGCGTCGCGGGCTGCTTCCATATGAGCGAATGGTTCATCGAACGGCGCAACCAGTTGCTGATCGAGGATTCGCTCGCCGATTCCTTCATCGCCGGCGACGACAATTACGCCTCGCAGATCATCGAAACCCGAACCAGGATCCTTTCGCGGCTCCAGCCCTATTTCTCCAGCCTTCCCGGCATTCCCGCCGAGGTGTCCCGGTCCATGCAGTCGGGGGACCTCGACGACGTCATCCTGAATCTCGGGGTGGCGCTCCTCAAGAACGATTCGCGGCCGCTGCTGCTGCGCCGCCGCAATCTGTGGCAGTTGCGCGAACAGGTCATCGCCAAGGCCAGGGCACGCGCGGACGGCCCCGCCTCCCTGAAACTGTTCGACATGCTGAACGAAGTCTACGCCCGGGACTGGCGGGAACGCTACGACAAGTTCCTGCGCCAGACCGACGGTTTCCGCGAGCCGACCGCCGCCTCGACGCCCGACACCAATTCGCTCTACTTCACCGTCTCCGGCCAGATCATGCTCGAAGCGCGGCAGATGCGCATGCGCATCGCCCTCGCCTCGGCGATGAGCCATGAACCGAGGCCGGATACCGTTCTTTCCTCGCAGGGGCCGCGGCTGACCAAGACCGCGCTCGCCGCCTTTCTCCCGGTGGCGCGTTCCTTCGACCGTTCTTATTCCGAACTACCGCCGGCGATCATCGTCCCCGGCCTCGGGCGCGGCCTGTTCGCCTGGGAGATCGGATGCGTCATCCTGTCGCTGCGGCCGCTGGTCGGCCCAGAGGATTCGATCGCCACCGCCTTCGCCTGCCAGCGCATGTACGAGGACCGCTACCGGCAGGGCGGCGCGCTGGCGCGGGAATACGAGAAACGCTTCCCCGGCTCCAGCTTCAACAACGAATTCCCCGTCGACTACCGCGCTTGGCTCTGCCGCCTGACCAAGGGGGAGATCTCGGTCATGACGCCGGAACGGCGGGCTTTTTTCCGCGAGTTCGTCGGCCCCGACGTCGGCGGGCCGATCGTCCCGCCCAACCTGCGCAATATCGGCCCGCAAACCCGGGAAATCATCTGCCGCCGCCTCGAAAAGCAGCTCACCGGCGGCGACAACGACGTCAATCTTCATCGCCGGCTGGGGGCGCTGTATTGGCAGCAGGGCAACTACGAGGCGGCGGCGCTGCAATTCACCTCCGCGATGCGCCTGGACCCGAACGACGGCGAGACCATGTTCATGATGGGGATGTTCCTCCGCGCGCAGGACGACCAGAAGGCGGCGAACACCTTTTTCACCCACGGCGCCGACCGCGCCGCCGATTCCATGTGGGGAGTTTACTGCCGGGACGCGCTGGCGGGGCAATTCTGACCGGGGAAGAACAATGGGACTCGCGGAATGGGCGTAATTCTCGCGGCGGAACCCGTCGCCGAAGCGGCGGCGGCCGGCGGCTACTGGCGGCTCGCCCTGGTGCTGGCGGGCATCGGCGTGCTGGGGCTTATCGCGCGCCGGCGCAAGGCGCGCCAGCCGCCGCCGCTCGACGTCAAGGAATTCCGGGCGCGCGACCGGGAACCCGACCGCTACCGCGACGCCTCCGACCAAGCCTTGGTGGAGCTTATCGAGACGGGAAGGGAAATAAACGCCGGGGTCGACAACAAGATCCGCATGCTCAACCGCCTGGTGAAGGACGCCGGGCAGCTTGTCGCCCGGCTCGAAGCCCTGATGCGGGACGCCGAGCGGCGCATCGCCCGGCTCGAAGCCCTGACCGCCGCCGAAAACGGCGGGATCGCGCCGCCGGCGCCGCGGCCGGCCGGAAACGCGGAGGCGGCGGAAGCGGGCGACGGGCGGCGGTTCAGATCCAATCTGCAGGCGCGGGTGGTGGCGCTGCGCGACGAGGGAAAAACCGCGGCCGAAATAACGGCCGCCACCGGCTTGTCCACGATCGAGATCCAACTGGCCCTGGAGCACGCCGACCGGGCGTGACCATGGACGAAAAGGGAAAGCGAAGCGCCCCGATGACAGAGCGTCCCGCCGACGAGCCGCCCCGGTTGCGGGGCATCGACATAATCCGCATGCGCCATCGCGGCCGGCGTTCGGATTGGTTCGAGGGGGTGCAGACCATGCTGGCGCGGACCGTCGCCGTGAAACGCCTGCGGGTCGACCTGGCCGCCGCCGGCTTCGCGGATTCCTTCATCGAGGCGGGCCGCCGCGCCGCCGAAATCGTCCATCCCTCGTCGCTCCCGGTGTACAACGTTTTTCCCGAACAGAACTGCATCGTCATGGAGTGGTGTCCCGACCAGTCGCTCGGCGGCAAATCCCGCGTCCTGTCGACGCTGGACGCCCTGCGCGTCGGCGCGGGCGTTTTCGACTGCCTCGCCGGGTTGCACGCCACCGGCCGCTGTCACGGGAATCTTTTTCCCGGCAACGTCTTTCTCCTCCCCTCGGGATGGATCCGGGTCGACGATTTTTTCCAGCCCGCGTCCGGGGCCGGCCGGCCGCTGTTCGCCGACGATTCCCGCTACGTCGCGCCAGAGCTCCTCGCCGGCGGGTGCGGCGATTGGCGAAGCGATTTGTTCAGCCTCGGCGCCATTCTGCGCGAGGCCCTGGCCCCCGAAGCGGCGGGAGACCGCCTTTCCGCCGCGATTGGTGCGTTTTTGAGTGCCGCGCCGGAAAGGCGCGGCGCCTCCCCCGCCGCGGCGCTGCAATTTTTCAAAGCCTCCCTGCGGCGCGAGGAAAACCGGCTTGGCGGGTCGACGCCGCGCCCGCAACGCCAATACCGGCGCATTCCGGCGGAGATGTCGGTTCAGGTCAAGCGTCGCTCGGCGACGCCGGTGGAGACGGCCGCGATTCTTTCGAAAATACGCGACATCGGCGAAAACGGCGTTTTCGTCGGCGTTCCCGATCCGCTGGCCGTCGGCTCCATCGTGGAGTTGGACTTCGAGCTGCGGGGCGACTACGGCAATATTCACGCCTTCGGCGTCGTGCGCTGGCGTTCCGAAGCGCAGGCGGCGTCCGGCATGGGCGTGCAGTTTGTGGAGGTGGACGACGACGGCGTGGAAAAACTGCGCAACTACATGCGCCTGATGCGGACCGAACGCAAAGAGAAGTGACGCGCGGCCGGTCGCGAACGCGCCGGCGTCCGTCGGGCGGCGGGAGGAAGCCCTCCGGCGACGACTCTGCGGTGGCGCGAAGCGGGCGTTTACGGCAGCGCGCCCAATTCGGCCGAAACGTTGCCGACGGTCAGAAGCTCGGGGAGAAGGCGGGGGCGGCTTTCGCCCGGGACGTACAAGGCCGTGACCGGGACCGCCGCCTTGTTGAATTCGTCGCGAAGGACCTCGGTGATGCGTTCGTCGTACCGCGTCCAATCCGCCTTGAGCAGGACGACCTTCTTTTCGTCGATAAGGCCGGCGACTCCGGGATCCTTGTACACCCGTTTGTTCACCTGGCAGGTGGCGCACCACCGGGCGGTGAAATCGACGTATACGGCTTTCCCTTCGCCGAGCAGGGATTGAACCAGTTCCGGCGACCATTCCCGCCATTGGACGCCCTGCCCCGGAGAGGGCCAACCCAGCCAGAGGCCGGCCGCGATGCCAACCGCGGCCAGCGCCGGCAACAGGCGCCGCCGTCCGGCGGTTTTGCCATGGACGTGCGCATGGCGCATCTTTTGCCCATGCCCGTACAACCAGCACGCGAACGCGACCGCGACCAGGCCGAACAGGGTCATAAGCAGCCGCCACTCGTCGATCATCGCCTCCAGCGTCCAGAGCATGTAGAAACCGGCCGCGAAAAGCGGAAAACTCATCGCTTGCCGGAAGGCGTCCATCCAAGGACCGGGTTTGGGAAGTTTTTTCAGCCAGTTGGGAAACAGCGCGAGCGCGAGGTAGGGCAGGGCGAAGCCGATTCCCATAAGCGTGAAAACGCCTAGCGCCAAGTGCGCGGGAAGGGACAGTGCGTAGGCGAGCGCCGAACCGAGGAACGGCGCCGAACAGGGGGTCGAGGTGACGGTAGCGAGGAGGCCGGTGAGGAAGGAGCGCTTGATGCCCACCCGATCCTGAATGGCGTGGCCGGCGCTCGCCGCCGAGGCGCCGATTTCAAAAGTCCCCGCCATGTTCAACGCCATGACCACGAACAGATTGCAGAGCAGGAAGACGAACGGCGGCGACTGAAGCTGCGCCCCCCAGCCCCGGCCCAGCGATATCACCACGCCGCCCAGAATCCAGAAGCAAATGAGTACGCCGGCTCCGTAGGCGAGGCCGTGCATGAAAATGGAGCGCCGGTCCTTGTGCGCCTGCTTCGCGAATCCCATCACCTTGAGGCTGATGACGGGAAAGACGCAGGGCATGACGTTAAGCAACAAACCTCCGATGAACGCGAACGCCAGCAACATCCGCGCGTCAAGGGTGGTTTTAGGGCCGCCCCGCGGAGCGGTCAAAGCCGATGCCTCGTCTTCGACGAAGGAATGGCTGACCATGAAGGAATCGGGAATCCGTTTCCCGTCCAGCCATCCGTTTTCCGCGCGGAGAATGCCGGACAGTCGCCGAATCTCCGACCCCACGCGCTTGAGCGGCAGGGTAAGAACCCAATCCGTGCCGTCCTTTTGCAATGTTTGGGGCGATTGGCTGTCCACCAGCGGCGCGGGCGAGGAGGCGTCGAAGAAATAAACGCTCCCCGGATCGGCGGCGACGCCGGTGGCGGGCTTGAGCCGCAAGGCGAGAAGCCCGTCACCGGGTTCCACCGCGACCGACCACCCTTCCGGCCGGACCGGAAGGGCGAGGCGGGCCTTTTCCACGATGGGATTGACGGTTCCGGTTTTTTCGCCGGCGGTCATCCTGGCCGAGGCCGGAATCTTTTCGGGAGTGCAGGTCCGGGTGGTGCAAACCTGCGTGTCGACGTCGGCCTGGATATCAATGGCGTCGCCCGGAGCGAGCGACCGGGGCGGGGTGATGGTGAAGGGGATGTTCACCACGCCTTTGTAAATATACGAAGTGATGCCGGAGCTGGAATACAGTTCGGGGGCCGGCCATTCCGGCTCGCTGACCGAAAAGCCGTCGGGGAGGCGCCAGGAAATGTCGCTGCCGCGGCCGGGGCCGCCGGGATTTTTCCAGTAGGTGTATCCCTCCCCCGAATGCCGCAACGCCACCACGACGGTAAAGGGTTTTCCCGCGCCAACCACCGCGGACTCGGGAATAAGCGCCACGTCGAGAAGCTTTTTCTCGCGCATGCCGGCAGCCGGCGAAAGCCCGAATGAATTGCCGCCGAAATTGCCAAAAGACAATTCGCCCGCCGCGCCGAGCGTTGTAATGGCGGAGATGAACGCCGCCAATAAAAAACGAATCAACATCAAACGGGGTTTCCTTGAGTCGACTTTTAAAGAAAATCGGGCCAACCGCCGCCAGACTTCCTTTTAAGATATTACTGCTTACAGTTGACTTTTGGAGAAAATCAAACAAACCGCCGTTTGATTCTCTCCAAAGTTTCCTGGGGTTCCATTTTCCGTCGAGAATTATTGCCTGGTCGGCGGTATCACCCGACCTGATGAAAAATCAACCCGTCGATCCGTAAACAGTAACATCTTTGGAGAAAACCGGGCGGCGGTTGGCCCGATTTCCTCCAAAAGTCCGCTTACAGGCCAATGGGTTGATTTTTCGTCAACTCGACCCAAACCGGCGACAGGATTCCTCCTTCCCCGCGACACGGCATTGCTCGGCCGCAACCAAAAGTCCACCTCAACAGTACGCTGTAAGCCCCCTGATATCTATACGCAAAACCGACCGGACCCTTCGCGCTTTTTTCCGGCTCTCAGTCCTCGCGGTCCGCAAAGGCCAGCCTTGCGGAGCGCCAAAAGCTTATCCAGCCTCCCCGGGGTCAATTCGAGAAGGGAATCGACCACCAGGTCGGCGAGCGGCCGGAGGCTGTCCGCCGGAAAGGTGGAGGTCAAGGCGACCGCCTTGAACCCGCCCGCCCGCGCGGCTTCCAGTCCCGCGATGCTGTCCTCGATCACCACGCTACCGGAAGGTGAAACGCCGATTTTATCCGCCGCCTTCAGAAAAACCTCGGGATGCGGTTTCCCGCGCGCGACGTCCGCCGCAACCACCGTCGCCGCGATGCGGCGTCCCTCTTTAAGGCGTTCAAGCACCAGGCGGATGGTGTCGATCGGCCCGGAGGTGCCGACGGCCATCTTCCAGCCCGCCTCGTCCAGCCCCCGGATCAGTTCGTCGGCGCCGGGCATGGCGGGAAAATCGTCGCACAGCAACGCCCGCGCCAAATCCTCTTCCTCGCGAATGATGGCTTCCACCTCGGCGTCGTCGAAATCCCTGCCGGAAAGCAGCCGAATGACCGGCCGCGCGCGCAAGCCGGACGTTTCGGCGAAGACTTCGCTCGAAATTCGAATGCCCCGCCTGGCGAAGACTTGTTCCCATGCCCGCCAATGGACGTTCATGCTGTCAACCAACACGCCGTCCATGTCGAAAAGCACCGCCTTGTCTTGGTTGTTTGTCATATTGTTCGAGTATACGGCGGTTTCCCGGGAGTTGCAACCCGTCGCTTCTTCGTGAAGGTCCGAAAGTCCGTCGGGAGAAGGTCGTGGTCCGTCAGGGCAAGATCAATTCCATGCCGACCATCAATCCGTTGGCCGCCCCGGGGTTGAGCGCGCGAATTTCCTGCCAGCGGTTGACGTCGCCGAGGGTGCGCTTGGCGATCTTCGCCCAGGTGTCACCCTGGGAAACCCGGTAGGTATGGCTTTTCGCGGACACGGGTTCGGGTCGCGTCGGGGCGGGGGGGGCGTTTTCACGATTTTCCGGCATCGCGTCGGCGGCGTCGAAATTCATGGAAAGTCCGGGCGGGGGGCGGAGGCCGAGAGCGTTGTCGGAAAGCCTTTCCTCAAGCCCGAGATCGCCGCGCGGCGGCGGGACGGGAAGCGAGTCGGTCGGCAGCGCGTTCCGGCGCGGAACCACAGCCTCCTTTTCCACCGGAACGCCGCCGATCATCACCATCGCGTCGATCAGCGACGGGTCGGGGCGCACCCGCTTCTCGGCCAACTGGTCTATTCCCATGAGCGCCGGTATCTCGGGCGCTTTGCCGACCCGGCTGGCCGCTCCGAACAGGAGCAGAAGCGCCGCCGCGATGGTGACAAAGGGGCCGAACCGCGGCGCCCGGCTCCGGGGACGGCGCCCCGCCGTCGCGATCTCCGGGTCCCTGTCGAAGAAGTTGTCCATTTTCCACAATCCGTCGGATGCGCGCGGCCGACCCAAAAACGCCGGCGGTGCGCTGATCCGTTTTCCTTTTTCCGGAGTCCGGAGGGTTTCGACGCGTTCGCCGATCCGGGAATGGCCGCCGCCGCTACCGGGAGTCGCGCATTACGCGGCGCCGAGACCGGGGATATAGACTTCCAGCTTCCACCCCAGTTGTTTCATGAGGTCGTAAACTTCTTCCATCTCGATATCGTATGTTTTCCGTTCCGCGTATTCCATGAGCGCGAGGATGATTTCGCGCTCGTCCCCGGTTTGGGAATTGAGCACATACCAATGGCCATTTTTGCGCAAGACGACCGTCTTCTCGTACATCCTTCCTCCTCCCCGAATATTCCGCGCCCCGTTCCGCGCGCAGGGCCGAAACGACCTGCCGTCGGCCGCGCGCGGCCTTGCTGTTTACACTTTCCTCCTTATTCCGGTTTCTTTCGACAAAAACGGGGAAAAACTTGCGGAAATCCGGGAATGGCTTGAAGTGGACTTTTGGGGGAAATCAAACGGCGGTTTGTTTGATTCTCTCCAAAAGTCCACTTGAACGATTGCGGTTACAGCAATCTCTCCCCCATCGGCTTTCCGCCGAGCACGTGGGCGTGGAGATGGAAAACGGTCTGCCCCGCCCCGGAACCGTTGTTGACGATGAGCCTGAAGGCGTCCAGTTTCTCCAGCCCGGCGACCTTGCCCGCGGCGAGCATGACGTCGGCGAGAAGAGCGCGGTCGCCGTCCCCGCATTCGGCAAGCGTCGCCACATGATCCTTGGGCACGACCAGCACATGGGTCGGCGCGGCGGGATTGATGTCGCGGAACGCCAGGACGGCATCGTCCTCATAGACTTTCGCCGAGGGGATCTCGCCCTTGACGATGCGGCAGAACAGGCAGTCGGGATCGCGGCGCATGAAATTTTCCTTCCCACGCCGTTACCGGCGGTTCCCGGATTCATCGGGGCGTTTGGGGACGAATCCCTCGTGGTGGCCCGGGTGGCCTTCGCAATTGCAACTGGTGTTTTGCCAGTCGAATCCCAGCGCTTTCCACATGTCCGGCGTTTCCTCGCACAATCCCAGGGAGCAGACATCGCGAAGTCGGTCCGCCGCCTGGCGATAGATGCCGAGGCGGAGGTCGAAGGGATAGCGGGCAAGGGCGTATTTCCCTTTATGTTCCGGAGCGGGCACGAGCGGTTCCTTGAGATGCAGCGGCAACACCGGCATCAGACCGGGGTCCGCGCGCAAGGTGCCGAGCGTGACCCGTTCCGGCGCCAACCGGGCGATCGCGTCGGCCACGGCGGCGTAGTCGTAGCCCGCGATCATCGGGTCCAGCCGAATCCGCATGCGCCAGCCTTTTTCCTGAAGCAGGCGCGCGGCTTCCAGCCGGTCGGCGGTGGTCGCCGCCCCCTGTTCCAGTTCGTGCCGCGCCTCTTCCGAATTGACGGAAAAGGATACGATGACGTTCGCGCACGGTTCCCGCTCCAGCAGCGGGGCGGCTTCCTCCACCCCGCCCTTGGTGACGAGCAGCAGCGTGTGGGGCTTGCCCAGACGCTCCGCCTCGTTCCGGAAGAGCTCAACCAATCGCCCGATAAGGGGTCGTTGCTCCTCGAAGGCGAGACTGTCGGAGAGATTGCCCGCGTTGGCGACATAGGTTTCGAGATCTTCCCGTTGCAGCCAGGCGCGCAGTTCCCGCTCCAGCTCGTCCACGTTGGTGGCCGCCGAGGTCTTGCCGCCCTGGTAATACGGATCCTTGAGGTAACAATAGGCGCACAGCGGGGTAAAGGCGCAGCCGCGGGCGTGATCCAGGGCGAAAAAATTCGGACAGATGGTTTCAACCGGCGTGGTGCGGAGTATTTCCACAAAGGCGCGTTCCGACGCCTCCAGCGGGTATTGCGATTTTTTGGTCGCTGTCATGCGCTGTCTCCTCCTTTTTCATTCAACGGCCGCGAAGGCGGTTTCCAGGTCCGATACAATGTCGTCGATATGTTCCGTTCCGATCGAAAGGCGAACCGTGTTCGGCCTGATTCCCGAAGCGAGCAGTTCGCTTTCCGACATCTGGGAATGGGTGGTCGACGCAGGATGGATGACCAGGGATTTGACGTCCGCGACATTGGCAAGCAGGGAAAACAACTCCAAGTTGTCGATGAAGCGTTTCGCCTTGTCCGCGTCGCCCTTGATTTCGAAAGTGAAAATGGAACCGGCGCCGCGCGGAAAATACTTTTTGTACAGGGCGTTGTCCCGATGGTCGGGCAGCGACGGATGGTTTACCCGTACCACTTGCGGGTGGCTCCGGAGGAATTCGATCACCTTGAGCGCGTTTTCCACATGCCTTTCGACGCGCAACGACAGCGTTTCCAGTCCCTGGAGGAACAGGAATGAGTTGAAGGGGCTGATAACCGCGCCGGTATCGCGCATCAAAGTGGTGCGGATTTTCACGATGTACGCGGCTTCGCCCGCCGCCTCGGTGAAGACCGCCCCGTGGTAGCTGGGATTGGGTTTGGTCAGGCCGGGGAATTTGTCGTTTTGCTTCCAGTCGAAGCGCCCGCCGTCGATGATGACGCCGCCGATGGAGGTGCCGTGTCCGCCGATGAACTTGGTGGCGGAATGCACCACCACGTCGGCTCCGTATTCGATGGGCCGGAGCAGGTACGGGGTGGCGAAGGTGTTGTCGGCGATGAGCGGAATGCCGTGCTTGTGGGCGATGTCCGCCGCCGCCTCGATGTCGACGATGGTGGAGTTGGGGTTGCCCAGCGTTTCGATGAAGATCGCCTTGGTGTTGTCGCGGAGCGCTTTGGCGAAGTTGTCCGCGATCCCGCCGTCCACGAAGGTGACGTCGATGCCGGATTCGGGCAGGGTGTTGGCGAACAGATTGTAGGTGCCGCCGTAAATAGCCTGGTCCGACACGATATGATCGCCCTTGCGGGCGATGTTCTGGATGGCGTAGGCGGTGGCGGCGGCGCCGGAGGCGGTCGCGAGCGCCGCCAGACCGTTTTCCAGCGCCGCGATGCGGCGTTCGAAAATATCGGACGTCGGGTTCATGAGACGGGTGTAGATGTTGCCCGGCTCGGACAGCGCAAAGCGCCCGGCGCCCTGAGCCGAATCCTTGAACACGTAGGACGTCGTCTGGTAGATGGGCACCGACCTGGCGTCGGTGGCGGGATCCGGCTTTTCCTGCCCCACGTGCACCTGGAGGGTCTCGAACTTGTAATTTTTGGCGCTCATGGCGAATCTCCTTTTCTCTGAACTTTTGCAAATTGGGCATTCAAACCGCCGAATGCCCAATTTGTAAAAATCACAATCCTTGCGGCACATGCGTTTTGATTTTTTGCGAAGCGGCGATTGGCGGTTTAATCGCCGCTTCGCAAAACTTCAGTTTATCATGAAATCCATTTTTCTCCATGTGGACTTTTGGAGAAAAGCAAACAAACCGCCGTTTGATTCTCGCCAAAGTTTCTTGGGTTTCCATTTTACGTCGGGAATTATTGCAAGGTCGGCGGTATCGCCCGACCTGACGAAAAATCAACCCATTGGCCCGTAAGCAGTAACATCTTTGGAGAAAATCGGGCGGCGGTTGGCCCAATTTCCTGTAAAAGCCGATTTTCACAATTCCGGGAACAAGGCGAAACTGCTGGTCCGCAGCTCCTCCACGTCCACGTCGGCGGACAGAATGCCGATATTCAGCAACTCCACGGCGGTGATGCCGAAAGCGTCATAGGCCCCCTGCACCGAGGGGATGTAGTTGAACGTCTTCAGAATGGAAGCGTTGAAGACGGGATCCCCCGGCACGTAGTTGCGCTCCACCTGGATGCGCGTGGTCGCGTCCGGATTAGCCTGGATCCAGAGGGCGGCCCGCTGCATGGCCCGGGTATAGCTGACGGCCGCGGCGGGGTTGGACTCGGCCAGATCGGCGCTCACATAGGCGGCGCAGCAATATTGCTTGTCATAGGGCGGGGTGACGGCCGAATCGAGCAATATGGTCAGGTTGTATTCCCGGGCCGCGGTCGAAGCGACCGGATCGTTGGCGGCGATGGCGTCCACCGCCCCCTTTTCCAGCGCCAACGGAAGCTCGGCATTGGTGAAAACGATAAAATCCACATCCAGTCCCTGGCCGCCAACCTTGAGGCCAGCCGTGGCCAGCGCCCGCTTCGCGAACATGATGGGGCTGCTGGTAAGGCTGGGAACGCCGATGCGCTTCCCCTTGAAGTCGGCAAGGGTCTTGATGTCGGAGTCGGGCGGCGTCAGCAGCTTGTCGCAGCCGGTATGGAGGCCGGTGGTGATTTTAATGGGCAGTCCGTTGGACAACGGCTGGATCAATGTGGCCAGCAACCCGAAACTGGCGTCGATGCGTCCGGCGGCGATCGCCTCGAAGGTGGTGCCAGGGGCCAATCGCACGGCGTCCACCGCGAGGCCCTCCTCGCGGAAAAACCCCTTTTCGATGGCTATATGGAGCGGCCCCTCGCACAGGCTGCCCGAATAGCCGACCTTGAGTTCAACCGGACCCGCCGCGGCCGCGAGGCGCGAACCGGCGACAACCAGCATGCCGAAAAAAAGACCGGCGCGGACTTTTCGCGTTTTCATTGCGCTTCCCTCCTTTTGTCAGCCATGTCCATCATGGCGTTTTCTTATGCCTATCAACCTTCAAATCTGATAATTCGGTTCCCGCGACTGGCCCCCGAAATTGAGAATCTTCAGAATGGTCGCGCGCAAATGCAGGAAATCGGGATCGCTCCTCGCCCGGGGGCGGGAAAAAGGGATGTAGATCGCCGTATCTATCCGCCCCGGCCCGGGACTCATCACCACTACCCGATCCGAAAGATAGAGCGCCTCGTCGACATCGTGCGTGACCATGACCATGGTGGTCTTCCGCTCCCGCCAGATGCGGAGGATTTCATCCTGCATGTTCATGCGGGTGAAGGCGTCCAGGGCTCCCAGCGGTTCGTCCATGAGAAGAACCCGGGGGCGATTCACCAGCGCCCGCGCGAGCGAGGCGCGTTGCGCCATGCCGCCGGACAGTTGATGCGGATAGGAGCGGCCGAATTTTTCCAGTCCCACCAGCTTCAGGAAGGTCTCCACCTCGTTTTTCCGCTCCCGGTACACCTTTCTCGCCCGCAACCCGAAGGCGACGTTGTCGCGGATGTTCATCCAGGGGAAAAGCAGGGGATTCTGGAACACCAGCCCTTTTTCCCAATCGGGGCCGGCGATTTCGGCGCCGTCGATGGACAACCGTCCGGAATTGGGTTGAATCAAGCCGGCGATCAATCTGAGAAGCGTCGATTTGCCGCAGCCGGAAGGCCCGATGAGGGAGACGAATTCTCCCGCCCGCACCCGCAGCTCGACCCCCGACAAAGCGGCGACCTCCGTCCCGTCATGATGGCGAAACGCCTTGACGACGTTTTCCGCCCGGATTTCCCCGAGGCCGTCTCCGTCCGTCCCGTTTCCGGCGCGGGGAAAATTGCCGGGCATCACCATTTGATCACCCCTTTTTGCCATACCAGGACGTAATCGCGCAGTTTGAAAAGCAGCGTTATCAGGACGAAAAAGCTTGCCGCGACGATGATGAGCCCGGCATAGACGTTGGCGTAGGAAAGCATCTCGCGCTGCCAGTTGATGTACCAGCCTATGCCGTTTTTCACGCCCAGCATCTCCGCCGTCATCAGGGTGATGAACGACGAACAGGAGCCGGTGAACAAGCCGATGAAAATGAAGGGCATGGCCGCCGGTATCCCCACATGAAAGATTTGATAGCGGCGATCCGCGCCCAGGGTGCTCGACACCTCGAAAAACGCGTTCTGCACGTTGGCAATGCCGCTGGAGGTCATGACCGTGGTGGGAAACCACACCGCCAGGGCGATGAGAAACGCCCCGCCCAGGAAGGTGGTCGGAAAGGCGACAAGCACGATGGGTATCCACGCGGTCGAGGGGATGGGGCCGATGGTGCGGATGAGGGGATTCACCCAATAGCCGGCCCGTTTGCTGAACCCGACCGCCACGCCGGTGACTAGGCCGGCTGCCGCCCCGGCGAGAAATCCCGAAAAAAGCAGCTTCGCCGACGACCACAGGCAATCGAAGAGAAGGTATCGCCAATCCAATGCCAGGACTCCGATGACCCGATCCGGCGCGGGAAAGAAAATGGCGGGCAAAAGCGCCAGTTTCTTGGTCGCGAGATTATATGTGTTCAAGGCGAGGAGCGCCGTCCCGTAAAAGACCGCCTTATTCTCCAGCCAGGCGGCGAGACGGGGGCAACGCCTTCCGAACGCGGCGAGGAGGCCGAGAGCGGCGGCAGCGGCAAGCAGGCAATAGAGTAGAAACGGATGCCTGACCGATGGTTGTCTGGAGCTGTTTGAAAGCCATAGGTCCACAGCGACGGCCGCAAGCGCGGACAACGGCGGCCACCAAACACGAAGTTTCGTCATTCATCCGCTCCCGCCCCGCTTCCCTCCGAAATTATTCGTTTCCACTGTGTTTCGCGATCCCCATTCGCCCGTATCCGCGCCGCCGCGCCGTTTTTTCCCCAGTCGAGCCAGCGCCTCCTCGATCCCGATGTCAACGGCCAGTCCCCTGACGCCTTTTTCAGCCAGTTGCCGAATGGCCGCCGGGCCGATGCGTCCCGCCAGAACCAGATCGCAGTCGGACAACCGCGACACCGCCTCGTCCATGACCGCGGCGTCGTGCCGACGGGACCGGCAGGGCACGATCCCGGGGCGGGTTTCCTTCAGTCGATACCCGTCGGGACCGGCTTCGTAGATGTAATAGTTTTCCGCGCGTCCAAAGCACTCGTCCACCCTGGCGCCGCTTCTGCTGGCGACAGCCACGCGGCTCGGGGGCTTGCCAATAAGGTCATCCATGGGAAAACGTCTCCGGCGGTCGGCCCGATTTTCTCCAGAAATCCACTATTAGACGCCGATGCCGTCGAAGAGCGCGGACGACAGATAGCGTTCGCCCGCATCCGGGAGAATGACGACAATGGTCTTGCCGCCGAATTCGCTCAAGGCCGCCAGCTTCGCCGCCACCGCCGCCGCCGCGCCGGAAGAAATGCCGCTAAGAATGCCTTCCTCCTTCGCCAGCCTTCGCGAAAATTCGATGGCTTCCTCGTTGTCGACTTGTTCCACCCGATCCACTAACGACAAGTCGAGAGTATCCGGCACAAACCCGGCGCCGATCCCCTGGATTTTATGGGGCCCCGGCTTCAATTCGCGGCCGGCCAGCTTTTGCGTCAATATGGGACTGCCGGCAGGCTCGACCGCGATCGCCGTGATGGGCTTTTTCCGCGTATTCTTTATGTGGCGCGAGACGCCGGTGATGGTGCCGCCGGTTCCCACTCCCGAGATCACCGCGTCGACCGCCCCATCGGTATCGTCCCAGATTTCGGGACCGGTGGTCTTTTCGTGAATGGCGGGATTGGCGGGGTTCTTGAACTGCTGCGGCAGAAAATACTTCTTCGGATCCGACGCCGCGATCTCCTCGGCCTTGCGCACCGCCCCCGTCATGCCTTCCGCTCCCGGCGTCAGGATCAGGGTCGCCCCCAGCATCGCCAGCACCCGGCGCCGTTCCAGGCTCATGGTCTCGGGCATGGTGAGGGTCAGTTTGTATCCCCTCGCGGCGGCGACGAACGCCAGGGCGATGCCGGTATTGCCGCTGGTCGGTTCGATGATTTCGATGCCGGGCTTGATCAGTCCCTTGGACTCGCCATCCCAGATCAGAGCCGCTCCAATGCGACACTTGACCGAATAGGACGGGTTGCGGCCCTCGATTTTGGCCAGCACTGTCGCTTTCTTTCCCGCCACCCGGTTCAACCGGATCAAGGGGGTATTGCCGATTGACTTCGAATTATCTTCGTAAACGCGCGCCATGATTTCTCCTTTGTCCATTAATTCCATATAAACTACCGAAATAGTGATATTTACTGAACTTTCGTAAATTGGGCATTCAAACCGCCGAATGCCCAATTTGTAAAAATCACGATCCTTGCGGCACAAGCGTTTTAGATTTTTGCAAAATGGCGATTGGTGGTTTAATCGCCATTTTGCAAAACTTCAGATTTAAAGCAAAAAACATGCTCCCGCCAT
>JAISXA010000079.1 GCA_031270685.1 Planctomycetota bacterium | reverse complement strand
AGAAAATCAAACAAACCGCCGTTTGATTCTCTCCAAAGTTTCTTGGGTTTGCATTTTGCGTCGGGAATTATTGCAAGGTCGGCGGTATCGCCCGACAGGGCGAAAAATCAACCCATTGGCCCGTAAGCGGTAACATCTTTGGAGCAACTATTATTGAATGTCTATGACATTCAATAATACGGACGCAAAAAAAAGATGATTCTGATTCTTCTGTACGGGAAGCAAGCCCGCCCCGGAAGAATGTCGAATCATCTTGGGTCGACATGTTACCGCATTGGATGTCCACCGTCAAGTCCATAGCCAAGATCAGCGACATCCGGCAAACGTCCGAAACGTTCCCGACCCCGAAGGCGGGCGCTGACAATGCCGCTGATCAGGCTAAAAACAATATACCCGGCGAGACCGGAATTGTCAACCCCGACGAAGCGTTCGAGCAGCCCGCCGTCCACGCCAGCCCGTACCGCTTCGACAGATTTTCGCTGGACGCCATAGGTACGGGCGAAGGCGCGCAGGTGCACGGTTGGGGCGTTTACGCCCTGCGCGGCGATACGGAGGACCGGAAACAACATGCGGACGAACGGTACCGGAGGCGGCGTTCGAAATGAAACAGCCAGTGCTGGTCCGGATCGTGCGCGACGTGGCGGCGGAGGACATTCCCGGCATGATCGGCGCGCTGAACGCCGATTTCACCAACCGCCGCGACCCGGCCAACTTGGCAGCCAACCGGGGGTCAAGGGTAGGCGAGCGCACCCACGCCGCCTTCGCCGGCATCAACGACCAGACCGTGTCCGCCTACCTCGACAGCCCGAACGTTGCGGTGAAGGTTCTCCAGGCGATGGTTGCGGACGGGGCGTTGCAGAATACCGACCTTCCCGGCCTCTACGACTTCACCAACGACAAGTGGCTGGGCGACGGCAGGAACAGCGGCAAGGCGCAGATCGAGCAGGCGCTTTTCGGGGCCATCCTCCCCGATTCGCGGCTATTGGACGACCTGTCGGACGGGATGAAGCGCAAGCTGGTGCGGGCGCTGCCCGGCCTGATCCGTTTGCGGCGCAACAATTCGCCGGAGCTGGCCAGCCTGTTCGAGGCGATAGCGCTGCATAACGAATTCCAGGCGTTCAAGGACAGTCCGGAGGCGAAGGGGTTGAAGCCGGCGGGGAAGCTGGAACTGTTCCGCAAACCGGACATGGCGAACGTCTTCACCGGCGAAGTGCCGCCGGAGAAGAGCGGCCCGGCGTGGGACATGTTCCTCGAACTGAATTCCATGCGCACCCAGCGGGAAGTAGCCGACTATTTCACCCGCAAGGCGGACGAACTCACCGGAACGGGGCGGGGATTGTTCAGCCTGGCGCAATCGCCGATCGAGACGCTGTATCAGGAACAGCCGGACCTTCCCCCCAAAATGCGCGAACGCCGGGTTTGGGCGGCCGAAAAAAAAGGAGACGGATTCGTCATTCGCGATCCGGCCCAGGCGCGGGAGCGGCTTGACGCTTTGGAAAGAATGGTTCCTGTCGTCGTTAAAAACGAACTGACCGGCATTGAGGACGAAGGCAAACTTCGCGAAGAAGGAAAGCGCATATATAATGCGCTGGAAGATGAACGGAACTTGTTCGACGGGAAAACGATAACTTTCCCCAACACCGGATTTCGCGAGATTCTCCACCATAGCGCCGACCCGCGAATCATGCAGACCATCCCCTCGCTACGCGAAGTGTTCCAGCAGGCGATCCCGATCTATTCGGAAGAATCAAGGGCGAAGAATGATGACCCCAACCGGCGTGGACGCCCGTGGCATAACTATGCGGCAAGGGCCAGCTTCGGTGATGAGACCGTATACATACGGCTGACGGCAAAGGATGTGGGAAGCGGGAAGGTTGAATTAAGTTTTTACGATTTGCATTTCACCAATGAAAAAAGCAACTCGGAGGATCCGGCGGGCCGAATAGCGAGTCAAGCCAAGCCGGAATCCGAGTCGCCTATACATGACAATTTATCACAATGGATAGAGGCTGTCAAGTCCGATCTTGGCACTCTTTACCAGTCCGCCGCGCCGACAACCAAAGCCAGTCGTTCCGACATGGACCAACGCTACTTCGCCGCGCTTGACGCCGGTGACATGGAAGCCGCCCAGAAAATCGTGGACGACCAGGCGAGGAAAAACGGCTATTTGTCGGATGAAGAATATCGAATGCGGCATCACGCGCCGGACAGGATAACCGGCGTCAACCTTGCGGCCATACGCGAAAGCGGCCTGGTCCCGGCCGATTATTGGACAACTCCCCGCTATTACCAGTACGAGGCATACGATTACGAATCCTTTTACCGCGTGCTGCGGGCGTTGAAATCGCCGAGAGGCGGGGATGCGTTGGTAATGGTATACCGCGCGATTCCCAAGGACGTAAAAGAGGGCGGCATCAGAAACGGGGATTGGGTGACGCCTTCGCGGCAATACGCGGAAATACACGGGGAAAGCAATGTGGGAGGGCCATACCGGATAATACGGGAATCGGTCCCGATAAAACATCTTTGGTGGGACGGGAACAGCATCAATGAATTAGGGTATGACGACGGCAAGGAATACGCTTACCGCAACACGAAAAACTACCGAAAAACCATGGATGCCGTCGCCAGGGACCGCGAGGGAAACATCGTTCCGCCGTCAAAGCGGTTCAATGCGCGAAAATTCGAGACGTTCTATCAATCCGGCTTCCATGGCAGCCCGCATCGCTTCGACAAGTTCACGCTGAAAGCCATGAGCAGCGGCGAAGGCGGGCAGGTGCATGGCTGGGGCATATATGCCTTGCGCGGCGACACGGAAAGCAGAAAGAAGCATGCCGACGAGCGATACCGCAAGCGGTTGCTGGATAAAGCCGGAATCACCATTAACGGCGTGACTTATGCGTATGATAGGTATGAACATAGTTATACCCTGGTTGACGATAACGATACCAACCCTGACTTTGTGGCTGATTATCTGCTGGACGACCTTCGCGGTTCCAGCGTAGAGAAAGTCATGGCGTTGTATGAACGCCGTGCAAATGAACATCGAGAGTATGCGGAAAAACTTTGGCTTCCTCAAACGAATCTGTGGCACAATTCTGGCCTCGGCAGATTTCCGAGTTGGTGAAATAGCGCCAGCATAAGGGTTTTCGTGGTTCTATAGCCGTACGCCAGCTTGATTCGA
>JAISXA010000057.1 GCA_031270685.1 Planctomycetota bacterium | reverse complement strand
GTGTTGACGTCGCCGATGCGGGGGATGTTCCGGATCCAAACCACGTCGTCGACCAAAAGGCTTGCGCAGAGTATGGGCAGGGCCGCATTTTTGTTGCCGGAGGCCCGAATGACCCCGTTAAGGGGATGGCCGCCTTCTATCAGGAATTCCGTCATGGTGAACCACGTTAACGCCGAGTTTTCAAACGAATCGAAAATGAACCGGTCCGGCGGGGATTCTTCCGGCCGGACCCCGAAAAGCATACTGTAGGAAAACGCACGCCTCCGGTCAACATTATTCGTAACTGAAGTTTCGCAAAATGGCGATTAAACCGCCAATCGCCGCTTTGCGAAAATCAAGACGCTTGCGCCGCGAGGATCGCGATTTTTACCAATTGGACATTCGGCGGTTTGAATGCCAGATTTGCAAAACTCCGGTTCGTAACCGGAATGCCCGGCTGGCATGGGGAAGGCTTGACGGAAGCGCGGTCATGCCTAAGATGAATTCGTCGCTGGACGGGTTGTGGAATTTTGAAGGAAATTTTTCCATCTTTATGACCAACGAAAAGGAACCGCCATGGCGGATTACACGGTCGAATTGCCGTCCCTTGGCGGCGACGCCGGAGACGAGGCGCAAGTCAGTTTTGTTTATGTAAAAGCGGGCGACAAGGTTATGGAGGGTGACGACCTGGTCGAGATGGTGACCGACAAGGCGACATTCAACGTTCCCTGTCCGAAAAACGGCGTCGTCAAGGCGCTACGCGTCTCCGAGGGCGACTCGGTCAAGGTTGGCGATCCGCTTTGCGATATGGACGTCTGAATGCCGGAATCGAGCGCTTTTCCACGCCGCGCCGGCAACGGTGGTTCCGTCTTCCTGTTGGCCCTGTTGGCCGGGCTGGCCGCATATTTCCTGGTCGTCCGTTGGTTTGGGGCGGACGATGATCCCGTCGATCGCGGTTTTCAGGTTATGAATACCCACGCCAGGGTGGTCGTTCCGGAAGGCACTTCGGAATTCCCGCCCTCGAAGCTCGCGGACATGGCCGTGGCCGCCATACGCGAGGTGGACCGTCTGATGAGCCCGTTCGGCGAGGAAAGCGATGTCCGCCGCCTGAACGCGGCGGAAGCGGGGGAGTGGGTGGAGGTTTCCCCGGAAACCTGGACCGTGGTCATGGACGCCCTTCGCTGGCATCGCTTGAGCGGCGGCGCGTTCGATCCCACCATCGGGCCTTTGAAACGCCTCTTCCGGTTCGACGGCGGCGAATTGAGGGCTTGGCCCGACGAGACGGCGCTGGCGGAAGCCAGGTCGAAGGTCGGCGCGCAGAAGCTTCGCTTCGAGCGCGAAGGAATGCGCTTGATCCGGGAACGGCCCGGAATGTTGCTGGATCTGGGCGCGATCGCCAAAGGGTATGCGGTTGACCGCGCAATCGAGGTCCTGTTGCGGGAGAACGTCGCCAGCGCGCTTGTCGAAGTCGGCGGCGAAATCCGGACCATCGGCATGAAGGGCGGCCCCGGAGGCCGTCCGTGGCGGACCGGCGTACGCGATCCGCGAAAAGACGACGTCCTCGCCGTAATGGAAATGTCCGGCGGGGCGGTCGCCACTTCCGGCGATTATGAAAGCTTCTTCCTCTTCGATGGCAAACGGTATCAGCATATCATCGACCCCCGGACCGGTATGCCGCTGACCGGCGCGGCGGCGTCGGTAACCGTCCGCCATCCGACCTCCTGCATGGCCGCCGACGCCCTGGCGACGACCCTGGTGGTGCTGGGACCGGATGCGGGTGCGGAATTCCTGCGCGGGCAGGCGCTTGGCCTGTTTTCCGAAGGCGTCGAGGTCGACATGTTATTCTTGGGCGAGGGCGACTCCTTGAAGAGGATCTTCATGAGCGTCGACCGCGAGGGAAATTTTTCC
The DNA here is from genome assembly GCA_031270685.1 of Planctomycetota bacterium. Taxonomy (GTDB): domain Bacteria; phylum Planctomycetota; class SZUA-567; order SZUA-567; family SZUA-567; genus JAIRTL01. The sequence goes on along the minus strand of JAISXA010000057.1, from coordinate 39,273 downwards.
TCGCCGAAGGAAACGCCGGTTGAGGGGTGGGGAGTTGCCGGGTGAGCGGGTATGGCGCAAGCGGCGGCGGATGGCGCATCGGCCTGGATCTTGGATCAACGGCCGCCAAGGCGGTTTTGGTCGACCCCGGCGGATCGGTTCTCGACAGGGCGCTTGACGTTTCCAGGGGCGAACCGGCGGCGGTCGCCGAAAAGTTGGTCAACGAACTCTCGCTCCGGAACGGGGTGGAGAAGGCGCGGGTGGTCGCCACCGGATACGGCAGGTCGATGGCGGGATCGGCGTCGCGCACGGTCACGGAGATCAGTTGCCACGCCCTCGGGGTGCATTCACTGCATCCGGACGCCAAAACCGTACTGGACATAGGGGGGCAGGACGCCAAGGCGATTCGCCTCGGGAGCGGCGGATCGATCGAGGATTTCGCCATGAACGACCGGTGCGCGGCGGGAACCGGTTCATTTCTCGAGATGGCGGCGAGGCGATTTTCCCTTGGCGTCGGCGAGCTTTCGACCTTTTGCGGCAATACGTCCGCTCACGAATCCGACGGCAACCGGATAGAGATCAGTTCCACCTGCGTGGTGTTCGCCGAATCCGAAATGGTCGGCCTTGCCGCGCGCGGCGCGCCTCCGGCGGCGGTGTTGCGCGCGGTTCATCGGGCGATCGCGAAGCGCGTACTCCTGCTGTTGCGGCAGGTGAATGCGGTCGAACCTTTGTATTTCACCGGCGGAGTCGCCGCCAACACGGCGCTTGCGGCCGCGATCGCGGAGGAGGCCGGGGTGCGCGTATCCATCGCCGACCACCCCCAATTTGCCGGCGCACTGGGGGCGGCGCTGCTCGCGTAGCGGTTTTGCGGCAATTTCGGCGCGTCCGGCACTTCCCAGGGTCATTTTATTCTGTCGATTGGCAACGAATAAGCGAGTTGCTTTCCCCATATATAGAGGTTGCCCATCCTTTGCCCAACAGTATCCGAAGCCGGATCGGATAAAAAAGACGAGAATTAAATGACCCTGGGCACTTCCGCTTGCGATTGATCCAAGGATGCGGTATATTCGATTTTCTCCAAAAGTCTACGAACAGTATCCGAGGAACGGGGGGGGGGGCTGGCGTATGAATCCGGACATTGTGGAAAAAGAGGTTTGTATTGTCGTGGGAATCCGGTCGTTATGGAACCTGGACCCGAATTTACCCGGCAGGATCTGGCGCGAAAAGGTCTCGCCCCGGCTGCACGAGATAGGTTCCGCATCGGGTAACGCCAAGTCCGCCAGCATTGTTTTCGCGCCGATTCCCGAAGACGAAAACGGCCGTTACGAAATCGTCGTCGGCCGGGTTTCCGATTCCTTGGAGCGCATTCCCATCGGGATGGCGGGATGGGAAGTTCCCGCCGGCGTCTATGCCGTCGTCAAATCGGAAAGCTTGTCGAATGTTCTGGCCGTGTACAGGAAAACCATCGAGCAATGGTTGCCCGCCACCGGATATGAGCCCGGGCACGGCCTGGTCGTCGCGCAGACGCTTTTCGGCGACCCGGGCGACGCTCCGGAGACGGTGTGGCAGGTGAGCATCCAGTTGCGCAATACCGCCGACACCGACATTTTCGGGTGGTGGGAGTGATTGCGCCATTGAGAAAACAAATAGCTTGAGAGGGATGCCGAGTCGTGGACTACGAGCTCAAAGGCGGCGTGCTCAAGGTGTTCAAGGAACTGGATTACGACTACGACGTCAGTTTCGATCGCGCCTGCAGCGATCTGGTCGCTTCGCGTGAAGCCGATTTGGTCATCGATCTTTCACGAATCCGCCGCATCACCTCCACCTATGTCGGCCTGATGGCCGCCACGTTCTTTCTCGCCAAAGCCCACAGCAAGAATATTTCCATCATCGCCCAGGGCCCGGTGCTTTCCACCATCCGCATGGCCGGTTTCGGGAGCTTCGTTCCGCTCATTGACGCTTCGGCCGCCTCGCACCCTTCGTGATCGAAGGGATTGCCGGAAATTTGGACAGATGTTTCCCGGATCAGGTCGTTTTTCGTCTTCTTTGAAAATGCGGGGAATACGCTAAGATGCCTCTATATTTTGGTCTTGATCCGCTCTATCTCGTCATTTTTGGAGTTTCCATGGTCTTGTCGCTTGTCGCGCAGACCTGGGTGAAGTCGGCGTTCGGCAAATGGTCGAAGGTGGGAAACTACGCCAATATGAGAGGCGCCGAGGCTGCGGCGAAAATGCTGGCGGCGGAAGGCGTCTATGACGTGAGGATCGTCCGCCAGAACGCCGGCTTCCTTTCCGACAATTTCAATCCGGCCGACAAAACGATCAATTTGTCCCCCGACGTTTACGATGGAAGAAGCATCGCGGCCGTGGGGATCGCCTGTCACGAGGCGGGACACGCCCTGCAGCACGCCAGCGGATACGCGCCGCTTAAATTTCGCTCCGCCATCGTTCCGATCGCGAACATCGGCAATCATTTTGGCCCTCCGCTGATCATCGTCGGCATGATGCTGGGTTGGCTCGGTCTCGCCAAAATAGGGTTGCTCCTGTTTGGCGCGATATTCCTGTTCCAACTTGTCACCCTTCCGACGGAGATCAACGCCTCCACCCGTTCGAAGCGCGCGCTGGTCAACGACGGCATTATCCAGCCGGGCCGGGAAGCGGAAGGCGTTTCCTCCGTTCTGGGCGCGGCGGCCTTCACCTATATCGCGGCGGCGGTGGGTACGTTGTTGATGATTCTCTATTACGCCATACGCCTTGGCCTCGTCGGCGGCCGCCAACGCGATTGAACGGCCAGGAAGCGTTATTGGAACGAAAAAGGCGGCTCGCCCGCCCCTTTCGCCAGTAATTCCATGGCCAGCATTTGTCCCGCCGCCTCGCCCTCGTCCCGGATGAATTCCCGCCTGCCCGCGAGCAGCGACGTTCCGTCCCTTGAAAGCACCCGCCCCTCCAGGAAATAGGATTCCCCGGAATCGTCGACGGGCCTGGCCAGCGCCGCCGCCGCCGCATGGCAGCCGGCTCCGAGACGCCGCCAAAAGGCTCGTTCCGCCAGCACCGCCTGGGTGGTCGGGCCGTGCAGTATCATTCGGACCGCCTCGAGCGTTTCCAGGGAATCCTTGCGGACGACAAGGCCCAAAGCCCCCTGTCCGGCGGCGGGCAGGACGATCTCTCCGATGTCCGCGAAGGGGATGGCGAGACCGAGTCGTTCCAGGGCCGCGCGGGCCATGACCACGCCCGCCCAGCCATTGTTTTCCGCACGCGCAAGTCGGGTATGGATATTGCCGCGCACTTCGTGGAATACGAGGTCCGGCCTGGCCCGCGCCAGTTGCGCGCGCCTTCGCGCCGAGCCGCAACCGAGTCCGGAACCAGGCGGCACGTCGGACAGCCCGCTTCCGGGGAATCCCGCGATTACATCCCGCCATGAAGCTCGTTTCGGGCTTCCCGCGAGGGTCAGGCCATCCGGGTCGTCGGCCGGCAAGTCCTTGAGGCTGTGTACGGCGAGATCCGCCCGGCCGGCGAGCACCGCCTGGTCGATTTCGCGCGTGAACACTCCCTTTCCACCCAGCGCCTTGAGCGGGACGCCCAACCTGTCGTCGCCGCGCGTGGCTAGCGCGACTATTTCGCAGCGCAACCCGGAATGGCAATCCTCAAGCAGCTTTCCGACCGATTCGGCCTGGATGCGCGCGAGGGGCGACTTTCTGGCCGCGATTCTCAGGCAATCGACGCTTCTCATCATCGCTGCTTCCATTTTCCGGGTGGAAACGCTTGAACGGTTCAGTTATAATCGATACTTGACCGTTGCGGCAAGTCCGTCATGCCGGAAATTCCGGTAACGCCGGGATTGTCGCGTCACCGCCGCCGCAGCGAACGTCGCGGCGCGTCGGTGGATGTCTGGCAATCCATCGCGGAGGGAATGGAATGAGCAAGGTTGAGGTCAAAGACCAACGGAGCGGTTCCTACCGGACGGTGATTACATTCACTTACGGGGAATGCGATAGATTGCCGTTCAATCTTTTGCGCCGGATTGGCGCGCAAATCGAGACCATCCCGGACGGCGGTATTTTGGCCACCGCCGACTTCAATATCAGGGATCCCGGGCAGTCGCAGCTGTTTGTGGAAACGCTCGACCTCTTCGGGGAAAACGGCTCCTTTGCGCACGGTTCCGCCTCCGATCCGGCCATGTTGTCCCGCACCTCCGCTCCCGCGGACGCCGGCACGCTGAAATTCCCGATCGGGGACGACGACGATCTGGAAATCGAGGACACGCTTGGCGCCCGGGAGTGACTTGCATCCGACCTGGTATCCTCCCGGCGGCGGACAGGACGTAAAACGCCTGGAAGCCGTTCCCGGGGAGGATAGGGAGTTCGGCTCGTTCTGCCTCGAATTCCTGGCGTCCATTCTTAAGCGGCGGCCCGATCACGTGGACGCGCTCAAGGTGGCGGCGCACTATTTGACCAAGCTCGGCTACTACGCCGACGGCTTGACTCTCGACCGCGAGCTCGCTGGACTTTTCCCGGACGATCCGGTGGTTCTCTATAATCTCGCGTGCAGCCTTTCCCTCAACGGGATCGCCGACGAGGCGTTCGCGGCGCTTGAGACGGCCGTCCGGAAGGGTTATCGCGACGCCGGCCATTTGCTGGACGACGAGGATCTCGCGTTTGTGCGGTCGGACCCGCGGTTTCCCGATTTTATCGGCAGGATTTTGGAGTCGGTAAAGGGAATGGATGCGTGAAGTTTGCCGAAAGCCTCGCGCGGGGGATCACGCTCCCGAAACGCCGCGCCGGGAAAACATGGCGCCGGCGCAGACCAGAATGCCGCCGAGCCACAATCCAGGCGTGACGGCGGCGCCGAGATACCAGGCGCCGAAGAGGATGGAACCGGGCGGGAGGAAGTTCGCGAGCGCCCCCATCAGCGGCAGGTCGCCGTGGCGGATTCCATAATCCCACAACAGATAACAGGCGGCGTTGATGACCAGCGCGTGCAGCAGGAACGGCATCGCCAGCGCCGGGGAAAACCCGAGCGGGCCCCCCGCGATCGCCCACAGCGCAAGCAATAGCAGGCCGGATACGATTTCGAACCAACCGGTGCCGCTGGAATTCCCCGCCCATCGCCTCGCCAGGTTGGAATACGCCGCCCAGCATAGCGCCGCCGCCGCCATTATGAGGAAGGCGGGCCAGTTTTCGGCCGCGCCCCCCGCCATCCGCGCGAACGATTGCCCCCACAGCATGGCGCACCCGACGCCGGCGAGACAGAGGGCGACCCCGACGCCGAGCCGGAACGGTCGCACCCGGCATTTGGAGAACAAGGGCATGAGCAGGAGAATCAGGACCGGCCAACAGTAATTGACCAACCCGAGCGACAGCGCCACGGTCGAATCGGCCGACCAGGCGATGGCGACGAAGAAGAAGACGCAGAACATGACGAACGCGCCTCCGCCGACGACCCAGAAGCGCCGGTCGGCGCTGCTTCGCCAGGGCGGCGGTTTGCCGCGCAGCCAGTCGAAAAGAACCAGGACCGCGCCCGCGCCGAGATACGAAAGCCCGGGCAGGCCGAAGACATGCCCGGACGCGATATGGCGGCTGAGGCCGACGTTCATGCACCAGCCCAACAGGGCAAGAACGCCCAGCGAATTGGCGATATTGCCGTTCATGGACGTTTCCGGGGAAAAGCGTCATTATCCGCGTTTCCGCGCCGGACGCAAGCCGTTATTCCCCTGCCTTTCCCGCGCTTGACAAAGCGAACCGCCGCCATAGTATTGGATGCTGTGGCCGACGCCCGGCGAACAACAGTCTTTTGGAGGGACTATGAGCGACCAGGATGTATTCGACAGGAAACAGCTCCTGACCATGTCCGCGGACGACGAGGAGCTCGCCGCGCAGGTGGCGGGGGTGTTTCTGGACGACATTCCCAAGCAGTTGACCGCGCTCGGGGAAGCGTTCGCGCAGGAGGATCGCGAGGTCGCCGAGCGCGTGGCGCACACTATAAAGGGCGCTTCGGCCACCGTCGGCGGCGAGCGGCTGCGCGCGGCCTCCGAAGTCGGCGAGCGCCTCGCCAGGGAGGGCAAAATGGCGGAGGCGGAGGCCAACCTTCCGGAGATCAAGGCGCGGTACGAGGAATTGCGGGCCGCTTTGGAACAGGCGGGGTATACGCCCCTTGCGTAGGGCGGGCCTGTTCCCGGCTTTTGTTCATCACCCCTTCCCGGCGGAGAATCACATGGAGACGACTTTGTCGAACAGGCTGCGCAAGCTGCCGCCCTATCTCTTTGCCGATTTGCGGCGCAAGATAGCCGAAAAAAGGAAACAGGGGGTCAAGGTCATCACGCTGGGCATCGGCGATCCCGATTTCCCCACCCCGGATCCGGTGGTTCGGGAATTGGTCCGCGCGGTCGCGGACGCCGGCGACGCCGACCGGCACCGCTACGGCTGCGACGTCCCGGTGGCGGATTTGCCCCGCGCGATACGCGATTTCTACAAGCGCCGCTACGACGTTTCACTGTCCGAGGACCAGGTCGCCGTCACTTCCGGCTCAAAGGACGCGATCGTCCAGTTTTGCCTCGGCCTTCTCAATCCCGGCGACCTTGGCATCGCGCCGCAGCCCGGCTATCCCACCTACAACATCGGGCACGTTTTCTGCTCCGGCCTGACGCATTTCGTGCCGTTGCGCCGGCAAAACGGGTGGCTCGTCGATTTCAAGGAGATCCCCGAAGACGTCGCGCGCGAGGCGAAGCTGCTGTGGCTCAACTATCCCAACAATCCGACCACCGCCGTCGCGCCCCTCGACTTTTTCAGGGAAGCGGTCGAATTCGGCAGAAGGCACGACATCCTCATCTGCCACGACTCCGCCTACGCCGAAAACAGCTACGACGGCTACCAGGCTCCGTCCATCCTCCAGGTCCCCGGCGCCGAGGAGACGGCGGTCGAATTCTATTCGCTGTCGAAGGGATTCAACATGACCGGCTGGCGCGTCGGCTGCGTGGTCGGCAACGCGTCCGCCGTCAAGGCGCTGAAGCTGGTCAAGGACAACATCGACAACGGCATGCTCAGGGCCGTCCAGTTTGCCGCCGTCAAGGCGCTCGACAACATGGAGCGCCTCGTTCCGCCGATCAACGAGGTGTATCGCCGCCGCCGCGACATGGTGGTGTCGGCGCTCGAGGAGGCGGGATGGCCGGTGGAAAAGCCAAAAGCCACCATCTACGTCTGGGCGCCCACGCCCGAGCGCTACAACGGCTCCTCCGCCGCATTCGCCGAGGACCTGCTGGAGAAGGCCGGGCTGGTCGTGACCCCCGGGCGCGGCTACGGCGTCACCGGCGACGGATACTACCGCATCTCGCTGACCTATCCGGACGACGTCATCAGGGAGGCGCTCGACCGCATCATGACCGTCGCCGGGAAGAAATGACGTGCGTGAAACAGTGTTTCTCGGCCTTGGCGCGAATCTCGGAGACCGCGCCCGGAACCTCGAGACCGCGGTAAGGGGGATTCGCCGCATTCCCGGCATCGTCGTCGAGGCGACCGCGAAGCCGCTGGAAACGGCTCCGGTCGGCGGTCCGCCGGGCCAGGGGAAATACCTCAATTCCGCCTGTGCGCTGAGCGCCGACGTCGAGCCGCTGCATCTGCTCCGGGCCCTTCAGGCGGTGGAACGGGGACTGGGCAGGGAGAGAACCGCCGCCACTCCCCGATGGGGGCCGAGGCCGATCGACATCGACGTCCTGCTGTGGGGGGAGCGGATCGTTGCGCTTCCGGAGTTGACGGTTCCGCATCCGCGGTTGGCGGAACGCCATTTTGCGCTCGCCCCGCTTGCCGAACTCGACCCGGACGCCCGGCATCCAGTGCTTGGGCTTACGATCGGCGAACTTCTGGCGCGGTTGCGGCGATAAGGAAGGCGGCAATGGAAATCATCGAAGATATCGGCCGAATGCGGGCCAGGGCCGAGGAACTCATGGTCCGGCGCGTCGACCGGGGATTCGTTCCCACGATGGGCGCGCTCCACGAAGGGCATCTTTCGCTCGCCCGCCGGAGCGGCGGGGAAAACGCCGTCACCATCATGTCGGTTTTCGTCAATCCCGCCCAGTTCATGCCCGGCGAGGATTACGACTCGTATCCGCGGACCTGGAAGAAAGACCTGGAACTGGCCGAGGGGATAGGCGTCGACATCGTCTTCCATCCGACCGCCGAGCAGATGTATCCGCCGCGGCGGCAAACCACGGTGCAGGTGCACGAGCTGGCCAAGCGCCTGTGCGGCATATCGCGCGGCCTCGGCCACTTCATCGGCGTCGCCACCGTCGTCGCCAAACTGTTCAACATCGTCGCTCCCACCAGGGCCTATTTCGGGCAAAAGGACGCCCAGCAGGCGCTGGTCATCCAGCGCATGGCGCTCGATCTCAATTTTCCGGTGAAGATCGTCGTCTGTCCCATCATCCGCGCTGACGACGGGCTCGCCCTTTCGAGCCGCAACCGCAATATCCCCGCCGGGCTTCGGCCGCGGGCGCTGGCGCTCCGCGAAGGACTAAGCCTTGGCCGCGAAATGATCCGCAATCGCAACTACGACGCGCAAAGCGTGTTCAACGCCATATGCGAGCATATCCTCCGCGACGACGCGATAGAGTTGGACTACCTGCACCTCGTCTCGCCCGAAACGCTGGAGGACGTCGAAAGGATCGACGACCTCGTGCTCATCGCCGGCGCGATAAAGATCGGCGGCGTGCGGCTCATCGACAACATCCTCGTCGGCCCCGACGGTCCCTGGGACGACTGAGTGGAAATGCCGCCCCCTCGATTCGCTTCGCCCTACGGGCCTAAATTCGACAAAATTGTTCCGTGAACGACAACTTTGTTGTCTTACGCATCCGTTTTTCACCTCGGGAAAGCGGGTCTTGCCGCGGCGCAATTTATAACATCTTAGCCTTTCTCCGCTTATCGGCATTCCCGTGCCATCCTCCGTATTTCTGGAAAGAATATTGTTTAGTATTTTTGAAGTGGACTTTTTGAAGGAAAGCCGACCTCGTGGCGGCTCCTGGGGTGACGATTCCAATTTGAGAGGAAAGAGGAGAGAAACATGAAGAAAAACGTCAAGCTGGCGCTATTGGGAGTCCTGTTGATAAGCATCTCCGCGGCCATGGCCGGCGCCGCCGAAACGATCAAGGTTGGCGTCATGCATTCCCTTTCCGGGACCATGGCCATCAGTGAAACAACATTGAAAGACGTGATGTTGATGCTGGTCGAAGAGCAGAACAAAAAGGGCGGCCTGCTCGGGAGGCGGTTGGAGGCGGTGGTCGTCGATCCGGCCTCCGACTGGCCGGTCTTCGCCGAAAAGGCCAGGCAGCTTCTGACCCAGGACCGGGTGGATGTGGTTTTCGGATGCTGGACCTCGGTCTCGAGAAAGTCGGTGTTGCCGGTGTTCGAGGAATTGAATGGACTTCTTTTCTACCCCGTGCAATACGAGGGGGAAGAGTCCTCCAGGAATATCATCTACACCGGCGCCGCCCCGAACCAGCAGGCCATTCCCGCCATCGATTACCTCAGGGACGAGTTGGAGGTGGAACGCTGGATACTGGCCGGCACGGATTATGTTTTTCCGCGCACCGCCAACAAGATCATCGAGGCCTATCTGAAAGCCCAGGGGGTGGTCGACGCCGACATCATGATCAACTACACGCCGTTCAGCCATTCCGACTGGCAGTCGATTGTCGCCGAGATCAAGAAGTTCGGCTCCGCCGGCAAGAAAACGGCTGTGGTTTCCACGCTTAACGGCGACGCCAACGTCCCCTTCTACAAGGAGCTCGCCAATCAGGATCTGACCGCCGCCGCCATCCCGGTAATGGCCTTTTCCGTCGGCGAGGAGGAGCTCTCCGGGATCGACACCAAGCCGTTGGTGGGGCACCTCGCGGCCTGGAATTATTTCCAGAGCGTCGACAGCGAGGAAAACGCCGAATTCATCGCGAAATGGCACGCCTTCACCAAGGACGAAAAGCGCGTCACCAACGATCCCATGGAAGCCCACTACATAGGCTTCAACGCCTGGGTCCAGGCGGTCGAGAAAGCCGGTTCCACCGATGTGGACGCCGTTCTCGAAGCGATAATCGGCATTTCCGTTCCCAACCTCGGCGGGGGCATGGCGACGGTCCTCAAGAACCATCACCTCACCAAGCCGGTTCTGATCGGCGAAATCCAGTCCGACGGCCAGTTCCAGGTGGTGTGGGAAACCGACGACCTGGTACCGGGCGACGCGTGGTCCGATCATCTCGAGGGTTCGCGGGATCTGATCGCCGACTGGACCGATCCCGTCAACTGCGGCAATTACAATGTGAAAACAAAGACCTGCGGCGGTCAATGATCGGACTTTTGGAGGAAGTCGATCGAACCGCCGTTCGCTTCTCTTCCGTTTCCGGTCCGGCGGGCGGGATTCCGCGTCCCGCCTGCCGGGCGCATCGCCTTGGCCTGCCCTATCCGGCAGTTGGGATTCCGCCATGAGGACCATCCGCAGCTTGACTTTGCTTGGCGTCGTTCTCGCGATCGCGCCCGCCGGGGTTTCGCCGGCGGCGGACGCGGGGCGGACATGGCTTGAAGACGGGATTCGCGCCTCGTTGTCGGGTTCGAAAGTGAAGGATCGCGATCTTGCCATCGCCGCGTTGAGCGGCGACGCCTCCGAGCCGTCCACGCGCCTGCTTTCCGCCCTGCTGGACGGCGCGCTCTATTGCGACAAGGATTCGGGCGCCGTGTTTATCCAGGAAAACGGGGTATTTCTCGATCTCGACGGGAAAGACGCCGGCGTCGCCGCGGCGAGACTGAAAAAAAGCGCCGTCGACAACAAGCAGCGGAAGGAGATCGCCGCCATACTCAACCGCCGTCGCCTAAGCGACCCGGATCCGGAAAAAAGAAGGACGGCGTCGGCCGCGTTGATGGAAATCGGCGCTCCCGAACTTGAACGGGAGGCGTTGACGGCGTTGATCCAGGCGGAGAAGGATCCGGCGACGGCGAAAAACCTGCGCACGGCTTTGGGAATACGCCTGGCGAAGGATGCGGACGGCGATACCGAAACGCTGTTGCGGGCGGTGGAATGGCTTTCCGCCGGCGGACAACCCCCGGCCGGGCTGGCGCTGGAGCTCCTTGCCGCCTCTCCGCGGCGGGAAGTCGCCTCGGCGGCGGCCGACGCCCTGTACTGGGGCAAGGTCGGCCGGGATTGGACCGCGATCGCGGAAACGACTTTTTTCGGACTCAGCCTCGGTTCCATCCTGGTGCTTGCCGCGATCGGCCTGGCCATCACTTTCGGCGTCATGGGCGTCATCAACATGGCCCACGGCGAGTTGATCATGATCGGCGCCTACGTCGCGTGGGGAATGCAGCGGCTGCTGCCCGGCAACAGCGCAGCGGCGCTGTTCCTCTCCGTTCCCGCCGCGTTCCTGATCGCCGGGGCGATCGGGATGGTCATGGAAAGGGGCATCATCCGCTTTTTGTACAGCCGGCCGCTGGAGACGCTGCTCGCCACTTTCGGCGTCAGCCTGATTCTACAGCAAGCGGTTCGCAGCATTTTCTCGCCGCTCAACCGCGCGGTGGAAAACCCGGCGTTCATGAGCGGCATGTGGCAGATCGGACGCTCATTCAACGTCACCCGCGGCCGGTTTTACATCCTCGTCTTCAGCGCCGGCGTCTTTTTCCTTATCTACGCGGCGCTGCGCTGGACCCGCCTCGGGCTGGAAGTGCGGGCGGTTTCGCAGAACCGTGCCATCGCCCGGGCGCTGGGCGTCCGCGACGCGCGGGTGGACGCCCTCACCTTCGGAATGGGATCGGGCGTCGCCGGACTGGCGGGCGTCGCCCTGAGCCAGATCACCAACGTGGGACCGAATCTCGGGCAAGCCTATATCGTCGATTCGTTCATGGTGGTCGTCTTCGGCGGGGTGGGGAACCTGTGGGGCGCCATGATCGGCGGCCTTATACTGGGCATCGCCAACAAGGCGCTGGAACCTTTCAGCGGCGCCATGCTTTCCAGGATCTTCATCCTGGTGTTCATAATCCTGTTTATCCAAAAGCGTCCCCGCGGACTGTTCCCGCAACAGGGCCGGGCGGCGGAGTCCTGACATGGCCGGACCGCGCTATCGGGCGTTCGACGCCCCGACCGTTTCGTTCCTCGCGCTCGCGGCCGGCTTCACCGCCGTCGCCGCGGCGGGGGGGCTTAGCGCCGAGGAATCGCCCTTCCACCTTTCCAGCTACACCATGACCTTGCTGGGCAAATACCTGGCGCTTGCCATTCTCGCCCTGGCGCTCGACTTGGTGTGGGGCTATATGGGCGTATTGAGCCTGGGCCATGCCGCCTTTTTCGCGCTCGGCGGCTATGCCCTCGGCATGTACCTGACCCGGTGCATCGGCGCCCAGGGGGTATACGGCAACGCCCTGCTGCCGGACTTCATGGTGTTTCTCGACTGGAAGGACTTGCCGTGGTTTTGGCGGGGCAGCGGGCATTTCATCTGGTCCCTGACCCTTGTTTTCGCCGCGCCGGCTCTCCTGGCCTTCGTTTTCGGCTGGCTGGCCTTCGGTTCGCGGGTGAGCGGCGTCTACTTTTCCATCATGAGCCAGGCCCTGACCTATGCGCTGATGCTGGCGTTTTTCCGCAACGAAATGGGTTTCGGCGGCAACAACGGCCTGACCGACTTCAAAACCCTTCTCGGCTTCGATCTCCATACCCAAGCCATGCGCACCGCCCTCTTCGTCGCCTCCGCCCTGGCGCTCATGGGCGCGTATATCGCCTGCCGCCTGATCGTGGTCTCCCGGCTGGGCAGAATCGCGACCGCGATCCGGGACGCGGAAAGCAGGACCCGCTTCATCGGCTACCGGGTGGAAAGGGTTCAGCTCGCGGTCTTCACCCTATCGGCGGCGATCGCCGGTCTCGGCGGCGCCTTGTTCGTGCCGCAGGCGGGGATCATAAACCCCGGCGAGTTCGCCCCCGTCAAGTCCGTGGAGGTGGTCATTTGCGTGGCGCTGGGCGGGAGGGGAAAACTATACGGCGCCGTGCTGGGAGCGGTGGCGGTCAACTCGGCCAAGACCTGGTTCACCGCCGCCTGGCCGGACGGCTGGCTGTTCGCGCTCGGCGGCCTGTTCATCCTGACGCCCCTGGTCCTGCCCGACGGGCTGGCGGGTTTGTTTGAACGCGTTCTCGCGCCGCGCGGGCGCGGCGGGCGCCGGGCCGGCGGCGCGGCCGCCGCCGGAGCGAGCGGGGGAGCGGAACCATGAGAATCTACGCCACGCCGGCGTCCCCGGAAAAAAAGACGAGCGAATCGCAAATCGTCATTGTGCACGACCTCCCCGACGAATCCCCGGATCCCCATGTCGGATTGGGTTCCAGGGGCGGCCGTCCCCGCAGCCGTCCTCCGAAAACGATGGAGCGCTACCAACGCATCCTGCTGTATCTGGAAAAAATAAACGTCAGCTTCGACGGGTTCAAGGCCATCAACGATCTCACCCTGTACATCAAGGAGGACGAACTGCGTTGCGTCATCGGTCCCAACGGCGCGGGCAAAACCACGCTCATGGACATCATCACCGGCAAGACCCGGCCGGACAGCGGTTCCGCCTGGTTCACCCGCGACCTGAACCTTCTCGCCAGCGACGAGGTGGCCATCGCGCAGGCGGGAATCGGCAGGAAATTTCAGAAACCCTCGGTTTTCGAGGCGCTGACCGCGCTTGAAAATCTCGAGCTGGCCCTCGCCGGCCCCAAAACGGTCTGGAAAACCTTCCGGGCGCGCCTCTCCGGCGAAGAGCGCGATTTCATCGAGAAGACGCTGGCGCGAATAGAGCTTTCCGACCTTCGCGCGCGACGGGCCGGCCTTCTTTCCCACGGGCAAAAACACTGGCTGGAGATAGGCATGCTGCTGATGCAACGCCCCCGGCTGCTGCTCCTGGACGAACCGGTCGCGGGAATGACGCCGCGCGAGATCGATCGGACCGTCGCGTTGCTGCACGAACTCAAAGGCAAACACGGCATAATGGTGGTTGAACACGACATGGAGTTCGTCCGCGCCATCGCCCAGAAGACCGTCACCGTGCTGCACCAGGGCGCGGTTCTCGCCGAAGGCGGGATGGATTACATCCAGAGCCACCCCGCCGTGATCGAGGCCTATTTGGGGGAGGCGCTATGCTGAGGGTGGAGCATCTGGAACAGTTTTACGGGGAAAGCCACATCCTCCGCGACCTCAATCTGGATGCCGGGCGGAACGCCTGCACCTGCATCATGGGAAGAAACGGCGTCGGCAAGACGACCCTGCTCAAATGCCTGATGGGGTTGTTGCCCCCGCGCTCGGGAAGCGTGTTCTTCGACGGGGAGGACATCACCCGCCTTTCCCCCGGCGATCGGGCCAGGCTGGGCTTCGGGTATGTGCCCCAGGGCAGGCAGATTTTCCCGTTGCTGACGGTGAGGGAGAATCTCGAGCTCGGCCTGGCGGCGAGGAGGGACGCTTCCGGAAGAATTCCCGATTTTATCTTCGATTTCTTTCCGGCGCTCGCGGACATGGCGAACCGGCTGGGCGGGGATCTTTCCGGCGGACAACAGCAGCAGCTGGCCATTGGCCGGGCGTTGGCGATCGGGCCGCGGCTCATGCTCCTGGACGAGCCGGCGGAGGGGATTCAGCCCAATATCGTCAACGAGATCGCCAAAACCATCCGCCGCATGTGCGGAGAGATGGATATAACCGTCGTCCTGGTCGAACAGAAAATTCCCTTCGCACGCGCGATAGCGGACCGCTACGTGATCATGGAGCGTGGGCACGCCGTCCGCGACGGCTCCATGGCCGGGCTTGACGGCGCCACCATTCGCAGCTTCCTGACCGTGTGACGGGATGGACTCCGCTTATGGGACGACAAGACGATGGCCGGCCAGGGTAGCGCTCGACTTTTCCGTGGTCGGGGAGCGAAGCGTCCTTCGCGGCATGAGCTTCCGCGGCCCTTTGCGCGTGCAACGCCTGTTTTACCCCGAGGAACCGCGGCGTCCCGGGGAGGCGGCGCCGGCCCACTGTTACCTGCTGCATCCTCCGGGCGGTCTGGTCAGCGGCGACGACCTGTCCATTATGCTGACGGTGAATGCCGGCGCCCGGGTGCTGGCGACCACCCCGGCCGCGGGAAAGATTTACCGCGCCGATTCATGCGGCGTTCCCCAGCGGCAGGAGGTCGGGCTGCGCCTGCACGACGGCGAGATCGAATGGCTGCCGCGGGAAACCATCGTCTTCGCCGGCGCCAGGGCGCGGTTGTCGCTCCTGGTCGATCTGCGGGGCGACAGCCGGTTCTTGGGTTGGGACACGCTGGTTCTTGGGCGAAAGGCGGGGAAACGCCCCTTCGCGGCGGGCGAGGTGCGGCAAACAACGCGTCTGACGCGGAACGGCAGGCCGGTATGGTCCGAATGCCTGGCGTTCGCGGCCAATGACGCGCTCGCGACCGGCGGCTTCGGATTGTCCGGGCGGAACGTAATCATGAACTTCTGGGCGTTCGGACGGCAGTCGGACGCAGAGGCGCTGGCGGCGGCGGCGGGCGAACTGAAAAAAGCGCTCGCGACGACCGTGCCCGGCCGTTCCGGCGCAACCTTCCGCGACGGCGCGCTGGCCGTCCGCTACCTTGGCGACGACGCGGGCGAAGCCGGCGAAGTGGGAAGGCTGTCCTGGAGCGTGGTGCGGCCGTATTTGCTGGGAAGGCCGCCAAGCCCGCCGCGCATTTGGAATCTTTAAAAGCCCACAGGAGTCGACTTTTGGAGAAAATCAAACAAACCGCCGTTTGATTCTCTCCAAAGTTTCTTGGGTTTGCATTTTGCGTCGGGAATTATTGCAAGGTCGGCGCTATCGCCCGACAGGGCGAAAAATCAACCCATTGGTCCGTAAGCAGTAACATCTTTGGGGGAAATCGGGCGGCGGTTGGCCCGATTTCCTCCACACGTCCACACAGGAGGGAAGTTATGGATTTGTTGCCGCGTGAAAAGGACAAGCTGCTGCTTTTTACCGCCGGACTGCTGGCGGAACGCCGCAAGGCGCGGGGTGTCAAGCTGAACCATCCCGAGGCGGTGGCGTTCATCAGTCTCGCCGTGCTCGAGGGGGCGCGCGACGGGCGAAGCGTCGCCGAGCTGATGGGCGAATGCCGCAATCTGCTTACCCGGGACGAAGTCATGGCCGGCGTTCCCGAAATGATCCGCGAAGTCCAGGTCGAAGCGACGTTTCCCGACGGGACCAAACTGGTCACCGTTCACGATCCGATTCTCTGACGGAAAGGAGCCAGCAGCATATGATGCCGGGAGAATGCAAAACCGCCGAGGGCGACATCGTCCTCAATGCCGGACGCCGGCGCGTATCCGTGGCGGTGGCGAATAGCGGCGACCGGCCGATCCAGGTGGGGTCGCATTACCATTTTTCCGAAACCAATCCGGCGTTGAGCTTCGATCGCGAGGCGGCCTGGGGAATGCGCCTTGACATCGTCGCCGGCACGGCGGTGCGGTTTGAACCGGGGCAGACGCGGAACGTCGTCCTTGTCGCCTACGGCGGGGAGGGACGGATCTGCGGCTTTCGCGGCGCAACCTTGGAAAGGGGGAAATAATGGACGCAGCACGCGTTTCGCGCCGCCAGTACGCCGATATTTTCGGCCCTACCGTCGGGGACCGGGTCAGGTTGGCCGACACCGATCTGTGGATTGAAATTGAACGCGATTTCACCGTCTACGGCGACGAGGTCTCTTTCGGCGGCGGCAAGGTCATCCGCGACGGAATGGGGCAAAGCCAGCGCAGCGGCGAGGAGGCGATGGACACCGTCATCACCAATGCGGTCGTTCTCGACGCCTTCGGCATAGTCAAGGCCGATGTGGGCCTGAAAAACGGGCGCATCGCGGGCATCGGCAAGGCGGGTAATCCCGACGTCCAGTCCGGCGTCGACCTCGTCATCGGGCCGGGAACGGAAATAATCGCCGGGGAGGGCTCCATCCTCACTCCCGGCGGCATGGACAGCCACGTCCATTTCATCTGTCCGCAACAGATCGACGAAGCGCTGGCGAGCGGCATCACCACCATGCTCGGCGGCGGCACCGGTCCCGCCACCGGCACCAACGCCACCACCTGCACCCCCGGCCCCTGGCATCTCGGCATGATGCTGGCCGCCTGCGACGACTACCCCATGAACTTCGGCTTTCTCGGCAAAGGCAACGCCAGCCTGCCCGACGCGCTCGAGGAGCAGCTTCGCCACGGCGCCTGCGGCCTGAAGCTGCACGAGGATTGGGGTTCCACTCCGGCGGCCATCGACAACTGCCTTACCGTCGCCGACCGCTTCGACGTCCAGGTCGCGATCCATACCGACACCCTCAACGAAAGCGGCTTCGTCGAAGACACCATCGCCGCCTTCAAGGGGCGGGCCATCCATACCTATCACACCGAAGGCGCCGGAGGCGGCCACGCCCCCGACGTCATCAAGGCCTGTTCATTGCCCAACGTCCTGCCGTCGTCGACCAATCCGACCCGCCCCTACACCGTCAACACCGTGGACGAGCACCTCGACATGCTCATGGTCTGCCACCACCTCAATCCGTCGCTGCCCGAGGATGTGGCTTTCGCCGATTCGCGCATCCGCAAGGAGACCATCGCCGCCGAAGACATTCTTCACGACCTGGGGGCGTTTTCGATGCTTTCCTCCGATTCCCAGGCCATGGGCAGGGTGGGGGAGGTGATTGTCCGGACCTGGCAGACGGCGCACAAGATGAAGGCGCAACTTGGCGCGCTGCCGGAGGACGAGGGAAACGGCAACGACAATTTCCGGGTCAAGCGCTATATCGCCAAATACACCATCAACCCGGCCATAACCCATGGCGTCGCCGACCTGGTGGGAAGCGTCGAAAAAGGGAAACTGGCGGACCTGGCGTTGTGGAAGCCGGCGTTTTTCGGGATCAAGCCAAGCTTGGTCATCAAGGGCGGCGCCATCGCCGCCGCGCCCATGGGCGACGCCAACGCTTCCATTCCGACGCCGCAACCGACGCATTACCGCCCCATGTTCGGCGCGACCGGGAGGGGCGGTTCGCTGCTCGGGGTGGCGTTCGTCGCCGGGGCCTTCCTGGGCGGCGCGGCAGAGGAAAGGTTGCGCCAGGCGGGATTCCGCCGCTCCCTGCACGCCTGTGCCAACACCCGGAATGTCGGCAAGGCGGATATGGTGCACAACGCTGCCATGCCGCTTATCGAAGTGGACCCCGAAACCTACGAGGTCAGGGCGGACGGGGTACTTCTCGTCTGCGAGCCGGCGGCGACGCTGCCCCTGGCGCAACTGTACCAGTTGTTTTGACCGGCGTCGAAGAGTCGACTTTGAGGGAAATCGATCGGCGGTTCGATTGATTTTCTTCAAAAGTCCACGAAGAGGAGAAAGGACGATGCTGGAGTTGACGGAGAATTTGGGGCCGGTCCCCGCTCCCGCCGGATCGGCGGGGTTGACGCTGGATTTCGACCAGCGCTCCCGGACCAGGCTGCGCGCGGTGCTGGACGACGGACGGGAAGCCGCGGTGATGCTTCCCCACGGCCGGGGAATGCGGGAGGGCGACGTGCTGCGGTCGAAGGAGGGCGCGACCGCGGTCGTCCGCTGCAAGACGGAAAAGGTGATCACCGTTCGCGTCCCCGATTGGCCGTCGCTCGCCCGCGCCGCCTATCATTTCGGCAACCGCCATGCCGAGCTTCAGTTGGGCGACCTTTTTCTCCGCTTCCGGCCGGACCCGGCGCTCGAGAAAATGGCCGCGTCCCTGGGGCTGGCGGCGAGGGCCGAAGAAACCGCGTTCATCCCGGAGCCGGGGCCGGGACAACATTTCCGCGGGTGCCATGGCCATGGGAATTGATCCGGTCCCGGAAATCCTTCCCCTCCTCCACCTCGCCAGCCCGGCGCTCCCCATAGGCGCTTTCGCCTGGTCGCAGGGATTGGCCGGCGCCGTCGACCAGGGCGCGGTGAGGGACACCGAAGGTCTTGCCGCATGGCTTGGCGGCATTTTGCGCTACGGGCTGGCGCGTTTCGATCTGCCGTTGCTGAAACGCTGCTGGCTCGCGGCGCGGCGCGGTGACGGGGCGGCGCTGGAAAAATGGAACGCCGAGATCCTGGCGGGAAGGGAAACCGCCGAACTGTGGGAAGAGGAGAGCAGGCTGGGCGCCGCCCTGTGGCGCATGCTGCGCGGGCAAAAGCTTATTCCCGCCTGGGTCGGCGCACGGCCCGCCCCGGGGCATGTCTGCGCCTTCGCGGCGGCGGCGGTCTTCCTCGGCGGCGGCTCCGGCGCCGAGGACGGCTGGCTGAACCCGGCCCGGGCATTCGCCTGGAGCTGGCTGGAAAACCAGATTCAGGCCGCGCTCAAAACCATGCCCCTGGGGCAGACCGCGGCGGGAAGGGTTTTGCTCGCGCTCATGCCGCGCATCGAGGATGCCGTCGCCGCGGCCGGAACGGCGTCCGACGGGGAGATCGGCGCCTCGCTCGCCGGGCAGGCCCTAGCCAGCATTGCCCACGAAGGACAGCGCGCGAGGATGTTCAGGAGTTGAGGAGGCTGCAATGAACGCAAGGCCCTGTTTGCGCGTCGGCGTGGGCGGCCCGGTGGGATCGGGGAAGACCGCGCTGGTTGACTGGCTGTGCCGGCGGCTGCGCGACCGGTACAGCATGGCGGTGGTCACCAACGACATCTATACCCGCGAAGATGCCGAATTCCTGCTCAAGAACGGGGCGCTGCCGGCCGACCGCATCGTCGGCGTCGAAACCGGTGGCTGTCCCCACACCGCCATCCGCGAGGACGCCAGCATGAACATCCAGGCGGTCGAGGAGATGACGGCGCGGCATCCCGGGCTGGAAGTGGTGTTCGTCGAAAGCGGGGGCGACAACCTTTCCGCGACTTTCAGCCCCGAGCTGGCCGATCTCACCCTGTACGTCATCGACGTTTCCGGCGGCGACAAGATCCCCCGCAAAGGTGGTCCCGGCGTGTCGAAATCCGATTTGCTGGTCATCAATAAAACCGACCTGGCGCCCCTGGTCGGGGCGTCGCTCGCGGTCATGGCGCGCGACGCGGAGAAGATCCGCGACGGGCGGCCTTTCGTCTTCACCAATCTCAAGGACGGATCCGGCGTGGACGCGGTGGAAAAGTTCGTCGTCGCCGCGGGCATGCTGGCGGAAAGGCAACGGCGATGAAGGAATTGGCGGACGCGGCGGCGATCGATCCCGGAGTTTTCGCCGCCAACACCGGTTTCATGATTCTTTGCAGCGGGCTGGTGTTTCTCATGCTTCCGGGATTGTCGCTGTTCTTCGGGGGGCTGGTGCAGAACCGGAATATCCTCTCGACCACCATGCACTCCTACGCGATGCTGGGCATAGGGAGCGTTTTTTGGGCGGCGATCGGCTACAGTCTCGCCTTCGGCGCCGACATCGGCGGCGTGATCGGCGGCGCGGAGCATGCGCTGCTTGGCGGCGTCGGCGCGACCGCCGACGGCCCCGTCCCCGGCATTCCGCACGTTTTGTTCATGACCTTCCAGTGCATGATCGCCTGCCTAACCCCGGCGCTCATTTCCGGAGCCTACGCGGAGCGCACCCGGTTCCCGGCCATGGCCCTGTTCTCCGCCCTCTGGCTGCTCATGGTTTATTCGCCCCTGGCGCATTGGGTGTGGGGCGGCGGCTGGCTGCAACGCCTCGGCGCGCTCGATTTCGCCGGCGGCGCGGTGGTGCATATGAGTTCGGGCGCCGCGGCCCTTGCGGCGGCGCATGTGTTGGGGCGCCGGAAAAACCTCGAACTTGGCGAAATCGCGCCGCACAACCTGCCCCTGACCATACTCGGCGCGGGTCTGCTGTGGCTCGGCTGGTTCGGCTTCAATTCGGGCGGAGCCTACGCCGCCAACGCCCAGGCGGCAAGCGCCATGGCGGCGACGCAGCTTTCGGCCGCGTCGGGGCTGCTCGGGTGGCTGTTCGTGGAGACGCTCCACTACGGCAAGCCGACGACCTTCGGCGCGGCCTCGGGCGTTCTCGCCGGCCTGGTCTCGATCACTCCCGCCGCCGGGTTTGTCGAACCGGCGTCCGGCCTGGCCATCGGCTTTGTCGGCGGCATGCTGTGCTACGGCGGCATGATGCTGAAGTTGCGCTTCCGCTACGACGACGCGCTCGATGTGGTGGCGATTCATGGCGTGGGCGGCACCTGGGGGGCGCTGGCGACCGGCATCTGGGCGACCGCCGCGATGGGGGGCGTCGACGGGCTGTTGCGGGGCAACGCCGGCCAGATGGGCGTGCAATGCCTGTCGATCGCGGCCGCCTGGCTGTATTGCTACGCGGCCACGCGGGTCGCCCTCGCCGTCACCGGCGTATTCACGAAACTGCGCGCCGACGAGCCGGAGCAGCTGCGCGGCCTGGATCTGGGCGAACATAACGAGCGGGCCTACAATATCTGAAAGGATTTTTGCGGCGCAAGTGTTTCGGGTTTTGTAAAACGGCGATTGGGGTTCAATCGCCGCTTCGCAAAACTTCAGATCTTAAAGGAGGCCGGGCGGCGGTTGGCCCGATTTTCTTTAAATCACGACAGGACGGAATATGAGAAAACTGGAAATAATCGTCCGCCCCGAACGGCGCGACAGCGTCAAGCGGGCGCTGGTCGAGCACGGCGTTCGCGGCATGACCTTGACCGATATCCGAGGCTTCGGCCGCCAGGGGGGATATAAGGAGATTTACCGCGGCAAGGAGGTTCTGGTGGAGTTTGTGGAAAAGCTCAAGGTGGAAACCATCGTCGAAGACGACCGGGTCGACGCCGTCATCGAGGCGATACGACAAGTCACCGCCACCGGCATGATGGGCGACGGGAAAATTTTTATTTATCCCGTCGACGACGTGGTCCGCATCCGAACCGGCGAAAAGGGGAGCGCCGCATTATGATTCGTCGGTTCGACGTTGACATGTCCTTTTTACAGCAGCGTCGGCAGCGCGTCCCGCCAGGCGGCCTTCAGGTCGTCGAGGCGCTCGTCGAGAAGCGCCTCCCCGTCCAGGCGGACGATGAACCGGTCGCCCGAGTTGACCAGGCCGATGCGCGCCAGCGGCGCGCCGGCCGCGGCGAACGCTTTTTCAAGCTCGGCCGACTTGCCGGGTTCGACCTCGAGCAGCAGCCGGCTGGCGGATTCCGAAAACAGCCTCCCCTCCGGGCGCAGCCCGCCGGCGGTGATCATGTGTTCCAGGTCGAGATCGAGACCCAATCCGCCCGCGAAGGCCATTTCGGCCGCCGCCACCGCCAGCCCGCCCTCGCTGCAATCGTGCGCGGAGCGGAGGAGTCCGCGCTCGGCCGCGGCGGAGACGGCGGCGAAAATCCTTTTGCCGAGTCCGGCGTCGACCCGGGGAACGTTCCCGCCGATCGCGTTCCGCAACGCATAATAATGGGAGCCGCCGAGTTCGTCGCGGGTGACGCCGGCGAGATAGACGAAGTTGCCGACCTCCTTCAGGTCCATGGTCACCGCCTTGCCGCAATCCGCCATCACCGCGACCGCGCTGATCAGAAGCGTTCCCGGGATAGCGGCGGCTTCGCCGTCGACCGCGAACTCGTTGTTGAGCGAATCCTTACCGGAGATGAAGGGAACGCCGTACGCGATCGCGAAATCGCGGCAGGCGCGGGCGGCGCGCACCAGTTCGCCGAGGCGCTCCGGCTTGTTGCAATTGCCCCAGCAGAAATTGTCGAGGAGGGCGCAGCGCGACAGCGGAGCCCCCACGGCGACCAGGTTCCGGAGCGCCTCGTCGATGGCGTTGGCCGCCATCCAGTAGGGATCGATGTCCGAATACAGCGGATTGATGCCGTTCGCGACGGCGACGGCGCGCGTCGAGCCTAGGCGGGGAGTGATGACGCAGGCGTCGCCGGGGCCGTCCGAGGCCGCGCCGACGAACGGCTTCACCACCGATCCGCCCTGCACCTCGTGGTCGTACTGCCGCACCACCCATTCCTTCGAACAGACGTTCCACGCCGCGAGGATCGCCTTGAGCGCCCCGCCGCAATCCTCGTCCGCGGGCGGTTCCGGCTCCCCGCGGTCCGGCGTCCGCCACCACGCCTCGCGCTCGGTGCGCGGCACGCCGTCATGCAGGAACGCCATGTCCAAGTCGCCGACCTCCTGGCCGTGCCACAACAATTTGAGCCGCCGGTCGTCGGTGAAGACGGCGATCTCGGCGACCTCGACGCTCTCCTCCTTGGCGAGGGCGAGGAGGGAAATGAGGTTGGAACGGGCGGCGGCGATGACCATGCGCTCCTGCGCCTCGCTGATCCAGATCTCGTTGCAGGTAAGGCCCTCGTACTTGAGCGGCACCTTTTCAAGATTGACCCGGACGCCGCACTCCGCGCCCATTTCGCCCAGGGCCGAGGACAGCCCGCCGGCGCCGCAATCGGTTATGCACGAGTACAATCCCGCATCGCGGGCGCGGAGAATGAAGTCGGCGACCTTTTTCTCCTCGATCGGGTTGCCGATCTGCACCGCGCCGGACGACGCCATTTCGGAATTCTCGTCCAACTCCACCGACGAAAAGGTCGCGCCGTGAATGCCGTCGCGTCCGGTGCGCCCCCCCACCACCAGCGCCACGTCGCCGGGCAAAGGCCGGCGGCGCGCCGCCATCTCCCTGGGGATGAGGGCGATGTTGCCGCAGAAGACCAGCGGGTTGCCGGTGAAGCGGCGGTCGAAGCAGATCGCCCCGTTGGCGGTCGGGATGCCCATGCGGTTGCCGTAGTCGCCGACCCCGGCGACCACGCCCTTGAACACGCGCAGCGGATGCAGCGCCCCGGGCGGAACCTCGTCCTTCGGCAGGTCCGGGGGGCCGAAGCAGAACACGTCGGTGTTGAGAATCGGTTTGCCGCCGAGGCCGGTGCCGAGGGGGTCGCGAATGACGCCGCCGATGCCGGTGCCCGCCCCGCCGTAGGGTTCGATTGCGGAGGGATGGTTGTGCGTTTCCACCTTCACGGCGATCCCGTAGTCGCCGTCGAAGTCGATGACCCCGGAATTGTCCTCGAACACCGACCAGCACCACTCGCGGTCGAGTTCGCGGGTCGCCCTGACGATGGTGGTCTTGAGCAGATTGTCGATACGCTCCGGCTCGCCGCCGTTCTCACGGTAGCGCACCACGCCCCGGAAAGTCTTGTGGCTGCAGTGCTCGCTCCAGGTCTGAGCGATGGTTTCGAGTTCGACGTCGGTGGGGTTGCGTCCCATGCCGGAAAAATACTTTTGGACCGCCCGCATTTCCCCGAGGGACAGGTAGAGCTGGCCGGTCGTGGACAGCGTTTCGAGTTCGGCGTCGGAAAGGCCGTCGATGCGGACTTCCCGCCGGTCGTGGTAGCTGATCTCGGACAGGCCGGGTTCGAGAGCGAGCGGATCGCCGATCGACACCTGTTCGATGACCGGATTGGCGAGGATGCGGTTCACGGCGGCGAGCAGGTCGCGTTTGACGATCGACCCGCTCACCAAATAGCGCCTTCCGGTCCGCACCCAGTTGGCCCGGTAGCCGAGTTCGGCTATGCCCTTGAGCGCCGAAGCCTCCACCGGCTCCATAACGCCCGGCCGCCGCGCGATCTCGACGACCTGGTCGAGTTGATCCCGGTTGGGCAGGACGGGCTGGTTGATGGAGTACATTTCCACCACCGGATCGGTGAGGAAAGCGCCGGCGATCCGGTCCATGTCGCGCGGAGTGAACGGTCCGTTGACCGCGTACATCTTCACCGACCGGACCCTTTCCACCTCGGCCAGGCCATATTCGCGCAGTTCGCGCAGGGCTTTGCGGCCGTCGAGGTCGGCGCCGGGATCGCGCACGGCGACCTCCACCAGATAGGTGCCGCCGTTTACGGTCTCGTCAAGCAATTGCTTTTGCAGCTGTTTCGTGGGCATGGTCGCCTTTATTCCGCTGGAGAAAAACATGCCGCCGTCCGCGCGGGCGGGCGGACGCGGGCGATTCATCCGGCGTCTTCGTGCCGGCGCCGGACCTGGTCCAATTCCAGGAGCGTTTCCAGAAGCCGCGGCAGCTCGGCGAGCGGGATCATGTTGGGGCCGTCGCAGAGCGCATGGTCCGGATCGTCGTGCGTTTCCAGGAATATCCCGTCGATCCCCGCCGCCGCCGCCGCCCGCGCCAGCACCGCCGCCATGTCGCGGTCGCCGCCGGAACAGGAGGCTTTGCCCCCGGGAAGCTGAACGCTGTGGGTGGCGTCGAACAGCACCGGCAGACCCAAGGCGCGCAGGATGGGCAGCGAACGCATGTCCGCGACCAGGTTGTTGTAGCCGAAGCACGCTCCGCGCTCGGTCAGGATGATGTCGGCGTTGCCGGTGGACAATACCTTGTCCACGGCGTTCTTCATTTCCCACGGGGCCATGAACTGCGCCTTCTTGATGTTGACCGGCTTGCCGCTTTGTCCCGCCTTGACGAGAAAACTCGTCTGCCGCGACAGAAACGCCGGGATCTGGAGAACGTCCAACACCGCCGCGGCGGGGGCGATCTCCTCTTCGGCATGGATGTCGGAAAGTACGGGCGTCCCGTGGTCCGCCTTGATCCTGGCGAGGATTTCGAGGCCGGCGGCAAGCCCGGGTCCGCGATAGCTGTCCAGGCTGCTCCGATTCGCCTTGTCGTAGGAGCTTTTGAATACAAACCCCATGCCCAGATCGCCGGTGATGCGGACCAGGCGCTCCGCCATCTTCCGGACATGCTTCTCCGATTCGATGACGCACGGTCCGGCGACGAGGACCAACCCGGCGTCGCCGCCGATCGCCGTCCCGCCGACGACGACGGAACGCGTTTTTCCGCCGATTTTCGCCATAGCTTCGCCCAGAGCCTTTCGCCGTTCCGATGCGCCGTCGGGGAGCGGATATTCAAGGCCGCTCACCCGGCCGCGCCGCCGCATGGTCGCGGTTTCCGTGCGAATTATACGCCGAACCGTCCGCTTTGGCGACCAAAAAGCCCGGCCCGTATCAAACTACCCGCAACCTGCCGGCGCGCCTCGAGATAAGGGAAATCAAACCGCCGAATGTCCAATTTGCAAAATTTCAGTTGTAACATCCGCGCATACCGCACGACTAACAGATTACAGGTCTGAGGAAGATTGCCGTGAGGGGTTCGCGTATCCGATAAGATGGAATCGGGCGGCGGTTGATTCGATTTCCTTGAAAAGTCGACTGAACGGTTTTTATGTCCCGTGGACCACAGGAGATACAGGAGATAGTGATGATGAAGACGCGTTTGCTGATTACGACCTTGGCTGCCGCTTTGCTCGCCGGAGCGGTTTTTTCCGCCCAACCCGGAAATGACGACCGGCGGAACCGGCGGGACGGTCGACCCGGCGTCGCCGGCCGCGACGACGGTCCCCGGCCCGACCGCCGTCCGCCGCCTCCCGGACGTTCCGGACCCGGGCGGATGATGTCCCCCGGCATGGGATACGGCGCGGGCATGGGATTCCCGTTCCGCCGCCTGTCGGACCTTGACCTCACTTCCGAGCAGCGCGCCAGGATCGTCGAGATGCTGACCGCCAACTACAAGGCGATGCTCGAAGCCGGATTCATGGTGAACGACGCGGTTTCGAAGCTGCGCGAGCTTCGCGGCGGCGGCGCCGGCGACGAAGCGCTTATCGCCGCCCACCGCAACCTGGGCGAAGCGATGGGCCGCCTCCAGTCGTTGCGCGGCAAGGCGAAGGAACAGATAAAGGATGTTTTGACCGATGAACAGAAGGCGAAGCTCGGCAAGCCCGGCCGGCGCGAACGGTTCGACGACGACCGGGGCTGCGACTACCGGGGTTGTGACGACCGCCGTCCCCGCGACCGGCGCGACGACGATCGCCGCTGGGGCGGGCGCCGCCATCGCGACCGTTGGGACGACATCCCGCGCTGGGATCGGCGTCCCCCGCGCGACCGCCGGCAGAACGCCGGCGACGATGATGTTGATGATGTGGACAGCCTTTTAGATGACGATGCGGTAGAGGACGCGCTAGAAGACGCGCTAGAGGACTAGGCTATAACCCGATTGCGCCTGCCAGGTCCGGGGATTATACTCACGAGGGGACGGATCGGCTGTTCGGCCGGTCCGGCCCCTTGTTGGTATGTCATGGAAACGGCGGGCATTTATGCGGGAAAACGACGCGGAGGATCTTCGGGACGTCGAGGCGGTCCTGGACGGCGATGAGGAAGCCTATGCCCGGCTTGTGGAAAGGCATGGGCCGGCCGTCGCGAAGCAGATGCGTAACTTTTCCCGCTATCCGCTGACCGCCGAGGAGCTGGCGCAGGACGTTTTCGTCGAGGCGTATTTGAGCCTCGGAAAATTCCGCGCGGAAGCTCCGTTCAGGCACTGGATCGCCCGAATCGCCACCCTCGTCGGCTACAAATACTGGAAAAAGCGCGGTCGCGCCAAGAAGCTGGTGTCGCTCTCCGAAGCGCCGGATCTTCCGGCGCCGGAGAAAGTCGAAAGAGACCCGGCGGCGGCGGCGGAACTGTTGCACGAGCTTCTGGCGACGCTGCCGCCCGCCGACCGGTTGGCGCTGACGCTCATGTACCTGGAGAAATGCAGCCAGGAGGAAATCGCCGGGCGCATGGGATCGACCCGCGTCATGGTGGCGGTGCGCCTGTACCGCGCCAAGCGGAAGTTGCGGGAATTGGGCGAAAAAGAGCCCTGGAAAGGACGGCTGGAATGGATGTTTTCATGAAAACATTCGGGAAGCTCGCCGAATTGGCGGAGCGGGAGCCGCCTCCTCCCACGGTGAATGCCTCCGGGGTGTTGGCCCGGATCGCGGAACTGTCGCCCGACGCCGACGAGGAGTATGTGCCGATCCGGCTGTTCGCCGGCGTGGGCGCGCTCGCGACCGTGGCGGCGGCGGTCGTGCTGGTGTTCGCGGCGTGGTCGGCGACGGACCTTTACGGCCTCGGCCGGAACCTCGACCAGCTCTTTGACGTCATGGACGCGATTCTATGAGCGCCGAATCCGGGGATTGCGGCGTCGCCGCGCCGCCGCCGAGCGAATCGCAACGCGCGCAAGGGCGCTTTCATCCGAAGCGGAAGACGCGCGGACGCCGCCTGTTCGAGGCGGCGCTGGCGCTGTTGCTGGTGTTGATCGGCGCCGTGATCGGCGGAGGCGTGGTTTTCGTCTACAGCAACAAACACCGCCCCGGCCCCCCGCGCCCGAAGGACATTGCGCAAAACATCATCCGCGATATGGACGCGAAACTGCGTCTGACGCCGGAAGAACGCGGGGCGATCGGGGAAATAGCGACCCGGCGCATGAGCAACGTGGAACAGATCCGCGAGGATTCGTTCTCACGCATCCGCGAGGAATTTTTCGCCATGGGCGACGATTTCGACGCGATCCTCGGCAAGGACCGGGCGGACATATGGGAGGCCGATCTCCGGGAGCGGTTTGGCGACAGGAAATGGATGCGGGACCAGCTTGAACACCGCCGGCGGAACAAAGGGAAGCCGGCGCCGCGGGACCATGAATAGGTTGTTTTTGACAGAAATTTCGCAAAGCAGGCATTCAAACCACCGAATGCCCGCTTTGTAAAAATTTCACCCCTTGCGGCACAGTTGGTGGTTTAATCGCCATTTCGCAAAAGTCCACTCAAAGCCACTGAATAGGCGGTTCATGGAAAACGCTGAAGCCAGAAACTCGCTTAAAACGCTCAAGCGCAAGAACCGCCACCGGGTTCTCGAATACATCAGGGGCAACGCCGCCGTTTCGGTCGCCGCCGTCGCCGAAGCCACCGGCCTCAGCAAAATGACGGTCCACAAAATCATCGGGCACCACCTGGGGGCTTCGCTGATCGCCCCGGCCGGCAAAGGCTTGTCGACCGAGGAGGGCGGAAAAAAACCGAATCTTTACGCCTTCAATCCCAATTACCGCTACATATTCGCGGTCAAGATCGTGGAGCGCCAGCTTTCCTCCGCGCTCGCGAACTTGCGCGGCGAGATCGCATCCAGCCATACCGCCCTTTACGACCGCGACACCGATCTCGCGGACATCCTCAAGATGATCCGTTGGGCGTTCCATTCCCTGATTAAACGCCAGCGCATCTCCGAAGAGGATTGCATCGGCGCGGTCGTGGGCTGCCACGGCATCATCGACGTCGACCAGGGCGTGTGCGTCATCTCGCCGCATTTCGTCTCCTGGGGGAGCGACGTGCCGATCCGCGACCGGATCGCGGAGGTTCTGCCGCGGGGGATGCCGGTATACGTCGACAACTGGCTCCGCTACCACGCCTACGGCGAAATGAAGGCCGGCGCCGCGGCGGACCGCGGCCGCTTCTTCCTTATCGGAACGGAATGGGACGGACTGGCGGGCGCCCTGGTCATCGATGGCAGGATCTATCGCGGAAACGGGGGGCTGGCGGGGGAGATCGGGCACATGGTGGTCGATCCGGCCAACCCGGACGTATGCGCCTGCGGCGGCGTGGGGTGCCTCGAGGTTGCGGTGTCGCCGAACCGGCTCGCAAGCAGGGCCATGGCCCTGCGCCGCGATTGGCCTGACTCCGTGCTGTTCCGCGTCCAATCGCGGCGCGACGTCAGCTTCGCCAATATCCTCAAGGCGAGCAACCGGGGCGACGGCCTTGCCTGCGCGTTGATAGACGGGTCGGCGCGGCACTTCGCGGTCGCGGTCAACAATGTCGTCCAGGTTTGCGACCCCGGACTGGTCATCATCCAGGGCGAATACGCCCAGGCGGGCGATTATTTCCTCAACCGCCTGCGCGACCGCGTCCGCCGCATGACGCTGCTAAGGATGGACAAGTCGGTGGACATCGAGTATTCGTCGCTCGGCGACGAATGCACGCTCAACGGCTCGGCGCATTTTCTAGCCGACCAGTACTTCGCGGGCATGGACGCGAACTGAGGCGCTTAGGAGCGTTGGGCCGCGCGCGCGGCGCGGAGAGGGGCGAGGACCGCCTCCATATCCGGCGGCGGCGGCGCGCGGAACGACAGGCGTTCGCCCGAAACGGGATGGGTGAAGGACAGCCGCCAGGCGTGCAGAGCTTGCCGCGACAGGATGGCTTGCCCTTCTCCGTCCCGCATCGGCGACGGGCGGCCGGCGAGAAAAAGCGAAAGCGCGTCGGCCGCGTCCCCATCGGTGTACCGGGAGCGCCTGCCGTAATCGCGGTCGCACAGGATCGGGCTCCCGAGATGGGCGAGATGCACCCGCGCCTGATGCGTGCGCCCGGTCATGAGCGCGCATTCCACCAGCGCCAGCGCGCCGTAATTCTCCAGCGTCCGGTACAGTGTGAGCGAATGCCGCCCGCCGTTTGGAAGAACGGCATGGAACTTCCGGTTGCGGGGATTTCTCCCCACTTGCGCCTCCACCCTGCCCGCAAGCGGCCGGGGCGCGCCCTCGGTGATGGCGAGGTAGGTCTTCTCCACGGCGCGGGACATGAACTGGCGCATCAACGCGCGGTGCGCCCGGTCGTTCTTCGCGGCGACGAGACAGCCGGAGGTGTCCTTGTCCAAACGGTGGACTATGCCCGGGCGGAGCACGCCGCCGATGGCGGAAAGACTCCCGCCGTAATGGTGCAGCAAAGCGTTGACCAGCGTCCCGTCCCCGTGGCCGGGCGAGGGATGGGCGACCATGCCGGGACGCTTGTCGATGACGATCAGGTCGCCGTCCTCGTACAGGACGTCGAGCGGCAGCGCCTCCGGCGCGAGCGCCGGCGTCTCCGGCGGCGGAACGCGGACCACCACCGCCTCCCCCCCCCGCAACCGGCGCGACGCCTTCGCCGGCGCGCCGTCCATCAGGACCAGGCCTGCGGCGAACAGCTTTTTCAGGAACGCGCGCGACCGGTCCGGCAACAGCGCGGAAAGCGCCTGGTCCAGACGCCTTCCGGCATATCCGGATGAAATGGTCAAGGCAATGTCAGCGCACATCGCGACCGCTCCGCTTGCCGCCGCCCGGCCGTTCCATGGATTTGCCATCGTTTCAGCCAGCGGCTTGTTGAAGGAAATCGGATATCCGTCCCCACGCTTTCATGGAGAGAGTGTTTTCCCTTCCGACAACAAAGTCAATAGTTCCCGCAGCATGTGGACGTTTGGCGAAAATCGAACAGACCGCCGTTTGCTTCCCGCCAAAGTTTCCTCGGGGTCCATTTTCCGTCGAGAATTATTACTGGATTTTCACAAATTGGGCGTTCGGCGGTTCGAATGCCCAATTTGCAAAAGGTCGGTTAAATGGCGTAGTCGGAATCGCCAAGGAATCGTTGCAGAAATTGGCGGGTCCGCCTTTCCTTTGGCTTGACGAAAATCTCCTTTGGACGCCCGGACTCGACGACGTTCCCCTCATCCATGAACACAACTTTGGTGGCCACATCCCGGGCGAAACTCATTTCATGGGTGACGATCAGCATCGTGGTGCCTTCCGTCGCCAAGCGTTTCATGACGTCAAGAACCTCGCCGATCAGTTCCGGATCCAGGGCGGAGGTGGGCTCGTCAAATAGAATGACCTCGGGGTTGACCGCCACCGCCCTTGCTATGCCCACCCGCTGTTGCTGCCCTCCGGAGAGCTGACCGGGATAACTGTCGAATTTATTGGCCAGGCCAACCTTGTCCAGGCAGGCTTTGCCGATGCGGACAGCCTGGCTTTTCGGCATTCCGCGGCCGATGATCAAACCTTCGGTGACATTCTCCAGGGCGGTTTTATTGTTGAAGAGATTGTAATTCTGGAAAACGAAGGAAATTTTTCGCCTGATGGCATGGATGTCCTTCTTCCTGGCGTCGCGGAAAGCGATGTCTATGCCGCCGACACGGATATGGCCCTGGTCCGCCAGTTCCAGGAAATTGATGCAGCGCAGGAGCGTGGTCTTCCCGGAGCCGCTGGCGCCGAGCAATACCACCACATCGCCCTTCTCCACCATGATGTCGACGCCCCGGAGGACCTCATTGGTCCCGAACGCTTTATGAATATTGGTCACCGCCAACATGGTCTGTCCCCGTTTTTCACGCCTGTTGATACGCGCGCGCGCGTTTTTCCAAGATTTTCAGCACCTTCTCCACCGTGAAGATCAAAATGCAATACAGCAGAAATATATCGAGATAGGCCTCGATAAAGGATAGTTTCATGGCGCCCTGCTTCTTGGCGATGGCGGTGATTTCCATGACCGACATGGTGAAGGCGAGCGAAGTCGCCTTGATCAGGTCGGTTATGGAATTGCATAAAGACGGCAGGGCCGCGCTCATCGCCTGCGGAATGACGATGCGCCGATAACCCTGAAAAGCGGTCATGCCCACGGAATACGCCGCTTCCAGCTGGGATTTGTCGACCGTGGTTATGGCGGCCCTGAAAACCTCGGCCAGAACGGCGGTTTCGCTGATGGAGAAAACAATGAAAGCGTAAACAACGGGGTTGAGGTTGAAAATATTGTATTCAACGCCCAGCCGGGCGAAGACAACGGCCAAAATGCTTGGAAAACTGTTATACACCAGAAAAATTTGCAAAATCAGCGGTGTGCCGCGGATGAAGGATATGTAAACCCGCGCCAGCTGGCTGAGAAGCGGCACACGCCTGGCGCGGATTATTCCAAGAACAAGTCCGACGGGAACGGCCGCCGCCGACGCCACCAGCGCTATCTCAAAGGTGACCAGTATGCCCGGCAGCGCCAGCCACAGCGTTTCCAGCATGAAATCGTAGTCCAGATTCATGCCCTGACCCCCCGAATCGAGGACCGGCCGCGACCGCGAACGCTTTCGGCCGTTTTCCCGGCTTCGGGCTTGACCTGCGTATAACCGAACCTCCGCTCCAGAAGCCGCCCCAGCCATTCAAAAAAAACGGATAGGGGCCAATAGATGAGGGCCAGCGCCAGGTAAACATCCAGCGCCTTGAGGCCGAAGTTGGTGGCGTTGACCAGATAGGCCTTGCCCATTATGTCGACCACCCCGATGGTGAAGGCCAGCGACCCTTCCTTGAAAAGATAAATGACGGTGTTGGTCAGGTTGGGCAGGGCGAAGAAGAACGCCTGCGGCAGGACCACGCGGCGGAATGACTGCCACTCGGTCATTCCCACCGACACCCCCGCCTCGAACTGTCCGCGATCCACGGCCAGATAGGCGCCGCGCATGACTTCGGACTGCGATGCGCCCAGGAAAAGGGTAAAGGTCACGACAACGAAGAAGAGAGCCGGCCAGGCGTCGACGTTGATCCGCAGGTAATTCCGCATAACAGCCGGCAGGATGAAAAAAACCAGGAACAGGAGAACGACCGACGGCGTGCAGCGCAGGATGGTCGTATAGGCATTGGCCAGCCAACGGAGCGGACGGTTGCGCCCGAGTTTGGCGGCGGCCGCCAGGAAGCCGAGAAGCGTTCCAAACAGCAGCGACAGCGACACGTACTCCAAGGTCACGGTCAGATACGGGAGAAGTTTCAGGAAGGTTTCAAAAATAAACCTGGGGTTCATTCGGGCTCTTCACGCCGAAAATGCGGTACCGCGCCGCCAGCGCCGGCGGCGCGGTACCGTGCCGTATCGTCACTTGTCGCTCAAAAATTCCCAGGTGTCATAGCCATGGAACTGGATGGCCAGCTTGCGGAGCGTGCCCTCGGCCCTGAGCTTGGCGAGCGGGGCGTTAAGCGCCTCCGCCAGCTCGGTCTCGTCCTTGTTGATGACCGGCCAGGTTTTGACGGTGTCGAAGTCGGTATAGGTGAGCACTCCAAGCAGGTCGTGGAACGCCCCGTCCTCGGCAAGCACCAGCGTATCCCACATGAACTTCTGGGTAAGCGCGAAACCATATCTGCCTTCCGCCACCCACGGGAACGCGTTGCGCCAGGAGGCGGGATCATCGATCGTGTTCAGGGTGACCTGCCGGTCGGGATGGGTCCGGTTGTGCTCGATGATCACGTAATTCAGGCCGTCGCCGGGCATGAGTGGAGATAGGGTAAGACCCTTTTCGGCCGCTTCGCTCAAGGTTTTGACCGGCCCGTTTTTGTTCAGGGTATAGGAGCCGATCAGCGAAGCGCCGAGATTGTTCCGGGGGAACAGGAATCTCCGTGCCCGGTCCTCGGTCCAGTAGCTGTCGGTGAGGGCGATCTGGAATTTGCCTGTTTGCAGGCCGGCGAATATGGAATTGAAATCCAAGGCCACGAATTCGAATTCATACTGGGGGAGAAGCTCGTCCACCAGCTTCATGGCTTCGATGTCGCAACCGGTGACGTTGCCGTCTTCATCCGCGTAAGCCACGGGGAACAGGGTTTGATCAAAGGCGATGGTTATTTTACGGACTTCCTGAGCCGGCGCCGCCGATCCGAATACCGTCGCCAGGGCGGCGACGAGTACGCCGAATAGATTTATCCAGAACGGTTTCATGATACGCCTTCCTCCTTCTTGAATTTGCGAATTATCCCATGGAGCCAATCGCGTTTACAAAATCCGGATTTCACTGACCGTGGACTTTTGGCGAGAATCAAACAAACCGCGGTTTGATTCTTTCCAAAGTTTCCCGGGGTTCCATTTTCCGCGCGGCGGTCTACATCGAAACTGGAAATTTATCGGTACAATAGGCATTTCTTCCTCCGTCGAGTTCCTCCTAAAGTCCACCTCTCGCCACCGGATCAAAGCCGCGTTTCAGACGCCCCAGTCCGGTCTCCTCCAGTTGTTTTCGCAAACGATCGGCCGTCGGCGTGCGGTTGCACCCGCAGGTCGGACCGCACAGTTCCCGGGCCGGGGT
Organism: Planctomycetota bacterium; assembly: GCA_031270685.1. Classification (GTDB taxonomy): domain Bacteria; phylum Planctomycetota; class SZUA-567; order SZUA-567; family SZUA-567; genus JAIRTL01. Next base: position 4,693 of record JAISXA010000057.1, on the reverse strand, counting down.
GGCGGAATAATGCCGCTCGATCTCCTGAAGCATTTCATGATAGGGGATCAACGGATCAATGCCGGCAAGGGCCAGGTCGGCATACAGCGGCGCCGTGACCGCCGCCCGCAGCGTCCGCGTGATGCAGGGGAATTCCAGGCCGCCGGCAATGGGGTCGCAGGGAATGCCCACATGCGCCTGAAGCGCCATTGACGCCGCGTTTTCAACCTGCCGCCCGTCGCCGCCGGCAAGCCAGACTGTCGCGCCGGCGGCCATGGCGCAACAAACGCCCGTCTCGCCGACGCAACCGACTTGCCCGCTGGCGTTGGTGTGGGTATAGGCCAATGCGCCGAGGCCGGCGGCCACGACCAGGGCCTCAAGCAGTTTATCGCCGCCGAAGCCCCGCATTTCATGAACGGCGAAGAGGGCTGAAAACAGGTAGCCGCCGCCGGTTCCCATGGGGCCGGGAACGATCCTCACGCCCGGCAATTTGGCGTTGGTGGAAAACGCGTACCCGAGTATGCGGGCGGTAAGATCATCGCAGAGCCGATGCCCGGCCGCGACGTGGGCGTCCCATTTCCGCCCATAAATCGGCAACAACGGCGTGTCTTTGGCGTTGTCGACCCCCACTTCCCCAAGGGAGTGGATTTGCCGGCGCAGAAGGTCGGCCAGCATCCCGAAGTAGCGCCAAATCTCCTCCTCCGTCCACCCCGAGGATGCCTTTTCATATTCAATGGCCGCCTGGACGAACGATATGCCTCCGTCCTCGGCCACCTGCCGCCACTCGGCGACCGTCCGGAACAATTGCGGCTTTTTATCCCCGGCGCTCACTACGGGCAGCAACGCCGGCAGGCGTATCGGTTTAAGGCGGTTCGCAGGGGGCAATGCCGCAACAATATCGCCGGATGCTTCTTTCGATGTTTCAATAAAATAGCCGACGCCGCCGGTATCATTCCACGTCTTGACCACATCCAGCAAAAGTCCGCCCAACATCCGCCGGAGGGAGCCAAGCGTTTCGCCGTTTATTTCGCGATTCGGATCCTCCACCAGAACGGCATGGCTGTCGGCCTGCCATTCGACGGCGAAGCCGTTGATGGCATGGACCATTATCATGCCGCCGCCAACGGAAGTCGCCCACAGTCTTCCCTGTCCGCCCTCGCCGTCCTCTATGCGTATCCGCACGCTGTCGGCCCGCGCGTTGGCGTCGGCACGGTCCAGGATGGCGAAATCATACGCCAGCCCCCGACCGGCGGCCAATTCATGGGCGGAGAACAACCTTTCGTCATCCGTTCCCAGTCCGAGAACGCCGCCGATGTAACCGCGATCCGACATGAAATTCACGAGATCGCAGAGGCGGCGGTGGTCCGGATTGAAGGCGAATCGCACCCGGCGCGGTTCGCCGGGAACCAGCGCGCGCGCAACATTGCCGATCCGGCAGACGCCGGCGAACGCGCCGCTGGATCCAGGCTGCATGACCGGCCCGAAAACATGGTTAAAGAAATCCGGGTACGACAGCTTTCCCATGGACCGGCTCCCGCTCCGTAATGTTTTTCTTCCTGAGGTAAACGGCCAGTTTCCCCAACGCATCCGAAATCTCCAATGGCGATTCCAGGCTGCTGATGCCGCGTTGCATGAGAAATTTGTATGGCCTTATGCCGATTTTCCTGGTCAACAGATACCGGCAGTCCGCTAAAAGATCGCCTATGCCGCGCAGCAACTGATCGCGGGACCCGGTGCAACCGCCGCCATATTCCCCTTCAAACCCGTCAATCCCGCCAATATCGGCTGAAGCGGCGGCGATGGCGCGTATCTCTCGCGAAATCCATTCGCCCTTGTCGACATCGAGTTCGACAATATGAAATTCCCGCGCCTTGCCGAAGTGCAGGTCGATATGCCCGCCATCGCTGGAGGTTATCGCCACTAAACATGTTCGCCTGCCGTTTCCCAAGTTAGCCGACTCCCAAGTCCGTCTACTGCGTCTGGGTGGTCTGGGCGATATTGCCTTTGCGAAAAACGCCGGCATAGATTTCTTCAAGCAGGCGCAAGCCGCCGTTGTACCCGGCGAAGCTGCGGGTAACTATCACGTCATCGTTTATCGGCAAGCTCATCCGCACCAGAAGATTGTTGTTTTCCGCCGCCAGGGCGTCCTCCCAGGTGCTGCCCAGAATCGCGGCCTGACCGGAATTCCCCAGCCGCGCCCGCAAATCGGCCTGGATTTTCCCGCCATCCATTTCAAAACGGACGCGGCCGGCGAATTCGGGCGACGAATCCAGAAGAATCCTTTCAATCGCGGCATGCTTTCTCGTGTCAGCCACGTCGGTTAGGTAAATCATTTGCGGCGCGAAACCCAGTTCGTTGACCAGGTAATCGGCGGCGCCGATGGCGTAGCTGCTGTCGGCTATGACGTACAGGTCAAAGGGCAGATTATTGCGCGATTCGGAAATGAAATCGGCCAGCGCCACGAAGTAGCCGTAAAAACGCTTCTCCTCCCCGGCCACCACCGCTTCCACCCGCGAGGCCGGAAGCGCGGCGAAGTCTCCGATCGCGCGCAGGAATTTCGAGGTCCCCGCCGCGCCCATCGGCACATAGGGAAAGTGGAAATACGGCGTGCCGTATTTTTCCCTCAACAGCTCCGCCGTCTCCAGTCCGACCCATGAGGACAACACCAGGTTGAACTGGGCGTTGGGAATGTCGCGCCATTCGCTCACCCCGGCCGATTCGTTTCCGAATAGGATGTTGACGCCGAGGCCGACAGCCTGCAGAAGGCGCTTGATCTCCTCAAGATCCGCCCGCCAGAAGGGATTCTGGCCGGGAACGACGGAAAATACGTTGACCAGGCCGGGCCGGATATCCGGTTCCGCGTCGTCCAGAAGCCGCCCGATGATTTTCTTGACCACCAGTTCGTGGCCGAAATAGCTGTTGCCCTTGAAGCCGGAAGTCTCCGCGCCGATCACCGGCCGGTCGGCGTCCGCGAATTCGGAGGCGACCTGTTCCACGTCGTCGCCGACGATTCCGGCGGTGCAGCCGGAAAGAACGACAAACATGTCGCTCTTCAACACCTGGAGAGCGCCCGTTATCAGTTGCCGCAGCTTGTCTTCGCCGCCGAAAACCACCTCCTGCTCGCTCGAATTGGTGCAGCTGACGGCCCAGCCGCCGCCATAGCCTTCCCCCTGATACCCGGCGCCATAGGATGCGAATTGAAAAACCTTGGCCGAGCAGCCCGGACCGGCGTGAACGATGGGGAGCGCCCTGGGAATGGCAAGCACCGTCTGTTGGGCGGCGAGGGCGCAGGAAAATCGTGGCTGTTCAATGACCCCGCTCATGCCCGCCCCCGCTCGAAATAAAAGGGATCCTCTTCCTCAAGCCACCACTCCGAATAGGGCAGTTCGACATGGCTGGCGATGGTTTCCAATATCTTCCGCGTCCGTATCGCCTTTTCGATGCGCCGACCCAGTTTGGCGATGCCGTCGTAGCCGGCGCTGATGTTGACGTCGCCTTCGAGAATGGTCGGAATGCCCAGTTTGCTGCCCAGAACGGTCATGTTCATGTGCCTGACGATCAAGATATCGGGACGGATTTTTTTCATTATCTTGAACAACTGGAAAGGCTGTTTGTTGCAGACCGTAAACGGCTCGATATTTCCCCTTTCATTCACCAGCTGACCCAGGGAATCCAAGGCGTTGTCCTTGCCGTCCGTCAATTGGTCATGATGGAGCGTGGTGATGCCGATGACTTCGAGGCCGATATCCAGCGCCGCATTGGCCAGGCTGTGGGCATAGGAGTCGCCGGCGAAGATATAGGCTTTTTTGCCTTTCAGCCCGGCGCGCACTTTTTCTATGTCAGGCAACACCCGGGCATGCTCGGCCGCGATGACGTCCTCGACGACGTTTTCCCTGCCGGTGAGCCTGGCCACCTCGCGCAACCAGCGGTCAGTCCATTCCAGGCCGAAAGGCGGCGGGGATTTCACTTCCGGAACGCCGAAATTCTGCTCCAGCGCTTTCGCCGCGTACATTGCCAGCGTCTCGCAAATATGCGCCGTGCAGGCAGCCTCGGAAAGCGTCGCTATGACGTCGACATCGGCAAGCGGGATGACATAATTGGTGCGCAATCCCAGTTTTTCCAGCATCGGCCTGAATGTGTCGCTGCCCTCGAAATTGAACAGGTTCACCAGGTCGGGCTGTTTTTTCTCCGCGGGCCGGACGATTTTGCGGAGGATTCCGTGGAAGGCGGCGTCAAACCCGGTGGCCCAAATCTTCGATTTGAAGCCTTCGCAATACACCGGCACCACCGGTATGCCCAGCTCATCCTCCTTCTCGTCGGCCACGGATTCAATGTCGTCGCCGACAATGCCGGCCGCGCACGACGAATGCACAAACACCGCCGCCGGATGGAATCGCCGGTATGCCTCGTCAATCGCTTCCCGCAACTTTTCCCGTCCGCCGTAGACGGTTTCCTGTTCGGAGATGTTGGAACAGATCACCCGCACCGGCACCGGAACCGTCCCCCTGAGCTTGGTGACAATGCCGGATTGAATGTGGTAATTGGATGCGTTGTTGCAACAGCCGATGGGTGAATGCACGACCACCGCCGCATTCTTGACCAGATAGGTGATGGTTTCAGCGCAACCTTGGGAACAATCGCTGCATTGCCCATATATCCGCTCTCCACAGGGCAACGAGCCGCTTCGGGACTGCTCATGCAAATCGCGGGCATT
>JAISXA010000048.1 GCA_031270685.1 Planctomycetota bacterium | reverse complement strand
ATCGAGGATATAGGCGAATTCAAGCCCGTCGGGGGGCGGTGCGTCCGTCCGGCTTATCGCCCTTGCCGGCGCCGCGTATTCGGCCACGGCGTAACCGTTGCCGCGAAGCGCTTCCGTCAATCCGGCGCCGAAGGCGTCATCCGCCGGATGGAGAAGCGCCAACCTGGTCCTGGCCGGGGGATAAGCCGACAGCATCGTTGTTATGGCGTCTTCCACCAGGTCGGGCGATTTGACGTCGGCGAAGCCGCCGTTGGAACGCGCGGCTTGGCGGCAGCCACAGCAACACAAGAGAAGAAGCGCGACGGCGGGAAGGATTCTCATTTGTTGTCTCCTCAAAACCACATCAACCCTTGGTCATGCAGGGGGAGATGGGCGCTATGCGCCTCTCCCCGCTTTCGGCGTTCTGGTGATAGTCACCCGCTCCTGGTTCCCGCCGACGCCGACGACCATGACCGCCTGGTCGAAAACGGCATCGACGATGTAGCGCCCGCGCTGGACGCGGTAGTTGACCAATGCGGTCTCTTTTTTTCCGAGCACCCGGCCTTCCTTTCGCACCACCAACAACGTCGGAGCCTCGGTCCGCCGCATCCCGGCCGGCATTTCGAGAATGGTTTTCACGCCGTCGTTGTAGACCCGCACCGGCTTCCAGGCCGCTTTTCCGGCGACCTTGTAGTTGAAATCGAGATCGCCCAGGTATTCGTTGGTCTCGGGGATGGTGGCGGCCTCGCGCTTCTCCGCCGCCTTCGTCTTGAGGGCGTCCCACTTGGCGAGGGCGTCCTCCAGGTAGCTGAAGCGGACGCGGGGCATGTATTCGCTGCGGTGGGAGCGGAGGCGGAGGTGATAGGCGCGCCGGTCGGTGGTGACCACCATCGAGGTGTCGAGGCCGACCTGGCGGGGCCGGACCAGGATATGGGTGATGTCGCCGCCGGAGACGGCGGGCTGCACCTGCCAGCGCACCGAGTCCCCGAGGTTGACGCCGGTCACGGCTTCGCCGGCCTGGAGTTCGATGTCCGTGAGCTGCATGACGGCGCAGACTATGGAGGGCCGTTCGGCCCCGAACAGGAACTCGATGGAGCCGTCCGGACCGGCGACCGGATTCAGGGTCAGGGCTTCGCCCTGTTGCCAGCCGCGGGCGATGGCGATGGCCGCCTTTTCCTTGGCGGTCAATTCGACGCTCTCGGGCGAGTAGTACAGATCCTCCAGCAACACGTCGTCGGCCATGGCCGGCCCCGCTTCCTCGCCGGCCGTCGCCGGCGCGTACGGCGCCGCCAAGACGACCATGGCGAGCGCCATCCTTTGCACAATGCTTTTCACATTACCTCCTCCTTCTTGAAAGACGTCAAAGGTTCGACTTGATGCGCCGGCGTCACAGCACCCTGGACCAGGTGAAATCCTTGATATGGATGCCCAGGGGATTGCGGCGGATCTCCTCCTCCGTGGTGGCGCTGGTGGGCGGGACCAGGTACACCGTGGCCAGGCCGCGCATCCGGTACTGCTCCACCCTCACCCCCTGGCGGTTCCATACCCGTTCGGTCCAGGTGATCTCCCACGTCTCCGGGGTCTGCCGGAGGACCGAGGATATTTCCACCCCGACGGAAAGCTCCTCCGCCCGCCTGGCGGGGCTGGTGACCGGGTCTTTCATGTATTCGGTGATCTTGACCGTGGCCGGATCGCCGCTTTGCAGCAGGGCGTAGACCCGCCAAATGGCGTCGTTCTGCGCGTTCCGGTCGAACGACACCATGCGCACATCGTGAACGAAGGCGGCGAGGGCGGCGTGGATGATCCGCTCGTCCGCGGCCGGGGCGCGGTCGGCGCGCTGCACCGCCGCCGCCCGGCCCAGCTTGTCGACCTCGACCACATACGGAATGAAGGTCGACTGACTCGCCAGATGGATAAGGCCTCCGACCGCGCCCAACGCGATCAGCAGGGCGGTCAGGGCGACGGTCTGCCATATCCGGCGGGAGGCGATGATCGCCCCGGCGTGCTCGTTCCACGCGCGCTTCGCGTTGAGGTAGGGGTTGGCGTCGATGGCGGCCTCCTCTTTTTTCGCGCCCCGGAACAGGTCGAGAATATTCATGCCGCGCCTTTCGCGATTTGATTGATGACGGCGGCGTCGACCCCGCGCAGGGCGAGCCATTCGGCCAGCCACCCGCCGCCGCGCCTGCGCTCCAGGTCCTTCACCCTGGCGACCGAATCCTTGTCGGAGACGGCCAACAGCGCCAGTTGCAGCGGTCCCAGCGCCAGTTCGAACAGGCGGTTCCCCTCCTCCGATGCGTAGTAGTATTGGCGCTTGGGGATGGCGTTGGCGACGATCTCGATCTGCCGGCTGTTCAGGCCCATGCGCCGGTACACCTCGGCCGTGTCCTCGCCCTTGGCGTGGGGATTGGGGAGGAAGATTTTCGAGGCCGTCGATTCGCGGATCACGTCGAGGATGCCGGAATTGGCGGCGTCGGAGAGGGATTGCGTCGCCATGACGACGGCGCAGTTGTTTTTCCGCATGATCTTGAGCCATTCCCGGATCTTGTCGCGGAAGGCCGGGTGGCCGAGCATCAGCCAGGCTTCGTCGAGGATGATCGCCGCCGGCTGGCCGCGGAGCGAGCGCTCGATGCGGCGGAACAGGTACAGCAGCACCGGCATGACCAGCTTCGGATCGCCCATCGCCATCAATTCCTCGATCTCGAACACGGTCAGGCCGCCGTTCTCCTTCAAGTCCAGCCCGTCCTCGTTGGCGTCCAGCAGATAGCCGAGCATTCCCTCGCGGGTGTACATCTCCAGGGCGGAAGTCATTTCCCTGTCCATGAGGCCGGTCGCGAAGGAGAGGAGCGTCCGTTCGCCGGTGCGGTAAAACACCTCCATGCGCCGGTTGATTTCGTTGCGTTGCTTCGCGCCGACGGCGACGCCGTTCAGGGCGATGAGCGTTTCCACCCAGGACGCGGCCCAGGCGAGATCGGCCTTGCTCTGGAGCCATTGCAGCGGGCAGAAGGCGTGCCTGGCCCTGCCCCGGCCGGCGGCGTCGCGCTCCTCCTCGCCGCCGATGTCGTAGTGTTGGCCGCCTGCCGCCTTCGCGAGCGTGTACATGCTTTGCCCCTTGTCGAAGGCGTAGACGGTCATGTCCCGGTAGCGGAGCAGTTGCGCCGCCAGGGTCGCCAGCAGGACCGACTTGCCGGCGCCGGTGGGTCCGAAAACGATGCTGTGGCCGAGGTCGCGGACGTGGAGGTTGAGGCGGAACGGCGTGCTCCCCGTGGTGACGCAGTGCATCAAGGCCGGCGACAGCGGCGGATAGAACTCGCAGGGCGCCTCCTCCCGGCCGGTCCAGATGGAACTGGCCGGCATGAGATCGGCGAGATGGCGGGTGTTGAGCAAGGTGCGGCGGACGTTTTCCACGCCGTGCCCGGGCAGGGAACCGAAGAAGGCGTCCAGGGTGTTGATGTCCTCGATGCGGGCGGGAAAGCCGAGCGCGCCGAGGACTTTTTGCAGATAATTGGCGCCCGCCTTCACCTCCTCGAGGTTTTCCCCCATGAGGACGACGACGGACGTGTACAGCCCCATGCCGACCACCCCGCCGTTCACCTCCGCCAGGGCCAGGTCGCAGTCGTCCGCCATCGCCTTGGCGTCATGGTCGATGGAGCCGCTTTCGGTCCGGAGGATCTGGTCCTTGAGGCCGCGGATCTTCTGCTTCCATTTCCGCTTGTACTTGTTGACCAGGGCGACCGCCTCGTGGCCGTCCAGGAAGATGAAGCGGGTGGACCAGCGGTATTCGCAGGGCAGTTCGGCGAGGCGGGCCAGGACGCCGGGCGAGGACTGGAAGGGGAAATTGTCGATGGCGACCGCCATCACATACTTGTCGCCGATGACGGGGATGGCGCCGCCGGTCAAATCCCGGCCGCCGATCAGACTGTCCATATAGGCGGCGTTGTCCGGCAGGGCGATGGGTTGGTTGATCCCGGTCAGGCAATAGTGGAGCCAGCGGAGCATGTCGTCGTGGACGATCGTCCTGCCATGCTCGTCCTCGAAACGCCGCGCCTTGAGGCGTTCCAGCGCGAAGGCCGACGATAGCCGCCCCTGGAGGCTGTTTATCTCCCGCTTGAAGTCGCCCAGGATCTTCGTCCCCCGGTCGGACAGCGCCGCGGCCTCGCCGTCGGGGTCGTCGAACATGAGTTCCACGAATCTGGCCTGGGCCAGAAGCGGCGGGAACCAGGTGGCGGTGAGGACGAAACAGCCCTCGTACAGCGTCCCCGATTGCTCGAAGTATTCCCGGCGTTCCTGGTCGATGGCGCGGGTGACCTTGTCCGGGAAATGCGAGAAGGCGGGGTCGATGTACGCCGGGCACCGCCGGCGGATGGCGTCCACATGGATCATCCAGCCGCTCCCGAGGTTTTGCAGCGCCGCGTTGACGAAGCGGGACATGCTGTTCCTGTCGGCGTTGTTGGCGCTGGCGTTGTCGCCGCCCCGGTAGAGCCAGGCGGCCATGAGCGAGCCGTTCTTGTTCAGGATCACCCCGTCGTCGATGACCGCCGCCCAATTCAGGAGATCGGCCACGCCCGGCCCTTCCGGCCGGTGGCGCTTGAGGCTGGAGGAATGGGTTTCACCCGCTTGCGCGATCAGGATGAACAAAAGCGCCAGGCCGACGACGCTGACCGCGATCAGGACCGCGTGGAGCGGGATTTTGAGCAACAACGCATATGCCTGTTCCAATTGTTCCATGGCGTGCCTTTGCAAAGGGTTGGTTCATCCGTTCCGTTCGGCGATCTGCGGTTCAAGCGGCGAACAGGACATTCAGGAAATTCTCCAGGGGTCGCGGTACTGTTTGCCCTGGCTGTCGGCGTTGTCGCGCCAGGGGGTGGAATGGGGCGGGTAATAGGGCTTGTAGAGGCGGTGCCGCAGATAGGTTTCCCGCATCCGCGGATCGTGTTTCGCCATGAGCCGCAGGATGAACAGCGAGAAGATCCAGAACGCGATCCCCACGATCGCGGCCTTGATCTCGAAGGCGTAAAAGACCAGCGTCCCGGCGATCAGCCCGGAAAACAGCACCAACTCCCGGTCGCAGCCGAGGACGAGATTCCGCCGGGTCAGGCCGCGATGAATGGGGACGCTTTCCAGCGGGTCGTCGTTCATGCCGCGCTCCCAAATCGGACCATAACGTCATGATGCGCCAGCGGCGCGGTTGCTTGTCCCGGACGTTCGAAGGGACTGCCTGTCCGGCACGGACCGCCGGCTATTTCGGCGCTGGTGTTGAACAGGTCGGTCATGATGGAATTGGCCGTCACCAGCAGCGCCATCACCAGGACGACGACCAGCATGGAGCGGAAGAAGCCGTTCAGGTCGCCGCCGAAAATGAGGATGCCGCCGGCGACCACGATGCCGATGATGCCGAAGGCGTAGGCCACCGGGCCGGTCGCGGACGACCGTAGCGAGTTCAGCCATGTTTCGTAGGGCAATTTTCCTCCTTCCCCGGGACCGGCGAAGATGTTCGATGAAATAATCAGGCAAGCGGCAACCGCGAACAGGAACAGCGTGAGATATTTCCTGGGCATGGCATTCCTCCTGTGAGAGATGTAACCCCCTCGTCATGACGCGCCGGCGGCGCGGTGGAAAACCCCGGGCATCGGCGGGGGCGGAGCCGCTATGCGGCCTCCCGCGGGCAAGCGCGGACAAACGCCGGGCCGCGCTCCGCCGACGACAAGCCGGCGGAACGCGGTTCCGGCCGGGACGAAGCCGCCGCGCGGCGGCTCCCGTTCGTCCCTCCCCACCACGCAACAATGTTGAAAACGCCCCCCTTTTGTCATGACGCGCCGGCGGCGCGGTGGAAAACCCCGGGCATCGGCGGGGGCGGAGCCGCTATGCGGCTTCACCCAAAGCCCCGCCCGTCATGGGCGGACAACACCTTGATGCGATAGCCGTAATGCTCGGTCCGGCCTTCCTCGTAATCCTCGATTTCGACAATCTCCCGCACCCGCCGCGTTCCGTCCGCCTTGACGATGTTGACCAGCACATTCACCGCCAGGGCGATGTCGGATTCGATGTCGCGCGGGGCGAAGGGATGTTGGCTCACCAGCGATTTCAGGCGCCGCAGCCCCGACAGGCAGTCGTTGGCGTGCAGGGTGGCGAGGCCGCCGGGATGCCCGGTGTTCCAGATCTGGAGAAGGTCGAACGCCTCCGGGCCGCGCACTTCGCCCACAATCACCCGGTCCGGCCGCATCCGCAGCGTGGTCCGGATGAGATCGGTCATGGAGGCGGTTTCGGAGACCTGGAAATTGACCCGGTTGAGGGCGGTGGATTGGAGTTCCGCCGTGTCCTCGATGATGATCTGCCTGGCGTTCGGCTCCGACACGGTGATCTCGTTCAGGATGGCGTTGCCGAGGGTGGTTTTCCCCGTGCCGGTCCCGCCGATGACGAGAATGTTTCGCTTGTCGGCCACTGCCCAACGGATGAGGCCGCTTTGCTCCGCGGTCATGATTCCGTCGGCGACGTATTCCTCCAGGGTGAAGACCTTGACGGCGCGCTTCCGGATGGAGAAGGCGGGATTGTCGACCACCGGCGGGATCTGGCCGGCGAACCGGGAGTCGTCCAGGGGCAGCACCGCCTCCAGCCTCGGATTTTCCCAGGTGACGGTCGTATTGCGGTAGCCGGCGACGCGCCGGATAAAGTCCTCGGCCTCGGCCGCCGGCATGTCGCAGATATGCCGCATGCCGATTCCGAGTATTTCCTGCCATACGCGCCCGTCGGGATTGAGCAGTATCTCGATGGTCTCCGGGTCGATCAGGGCATCGAAGGCCGGGACAGGCAAACGCCCGGCAAGTCCTTCCAGTTTGTGCAATTGGGCCTCGGTCAGGCCATTCGGCCCATTGACCGGTTTTTGGAGCACCCTGGTCGTCCCCGGCTTGCCGGCGATGGCGACGGTGTTCTGTGGCCGGGCGTCGGCCAAAACCGGCGGCAGCGCCTGAATCTGGGCATTGGTTCCAATATTTATGTTTACGTCAACTTTACGCATGATTAACCGTTTAATATATGACCCGCAATAAGCGAAAATCGAAGCATTGGTTTTTGAGTTGCCATAATTGCTTAATAATAAAGATAATACGTTGCTGACCGTGACGGGTGCTCTTTTCCGCCGCCTCTGCATTTGTAAACGTCACCTGCGCGATCCGCAAGAAAAAAATACAGAAAAGATCGCATAAATGCCGATTTGCAGTCAATTGTTTGCTGTTTATCGTCGATCATTAACTCATCAGGAAGATTATAAGTTTTCTAAACGTTGTTAATTGGACATTGTTCATGGTTGACTGGTTTTGAAACTCGCAACTCATTTCATGAAAGGATGTTGAATGCGTATCTATTCGACGGGCGAGGCGGCGGAAAAGTTGGGGGTGAACCGGGATTCGCTCTTGACCGCCATTCTGCGGTCCGGCGCTCCCGACGCGAAGCATCGTTGTGGAGGGCGGCGATATTTTTCCGAGGACGACATCAAAAAATTGGCTCAATGGTACGCGAAATACCGGACGAAGCGGCCGGCGGCGGGGGCCGGACGCCGGGACGAACAGGCCGGCGATGGCGATTCCGCTTGAGCGCGTCGGCTGGATCAAACTGCACCGTAAATACCTGGGCAATCCCATCTGGAAGCACGACGCAGCCAACCGGGTTTTTCTCTGGCTCCTGATGGCGGCGGAACGCACGGCCAAGGCGAAACGTTTGGGGAAACGCGAAGTGGCGCTGTCGCGCGGCCAACTGGCGACAAGCCAGCGGGAGATCGGCGCCGAAACCGGCTTGACCAGGAAACGGGTCAGAATCGCCCTGAAATTCCTGGTGCGCGAAAACGCCGTCGTCCTCGACCGTCCACATGGCGGGCGCTTCACCCTGGTCACTGTCGTCAATTACGGGGTCTACCAGGGAGAGGAGAAGGAAGGAGGGGCGTTTCCGTCGGGCGGCGCAAAAAAGGGGCCAAAGAACAGGCCAAGGACGGGGCCAGGCAAATGGCCGGATCAGGGCCAGGGGGAAAGCCAGGGAAACCTTTTCCACGGCAAGGAATTGGAGGGGGTGGAAGGAACGGGAGGGGCCAGGCCGGAGGCGGGAGATGGGCCGGAAACAGGGCCGGAAAGCGGGCCAGCCATATATAAGGAAGAAGAAGTTAAAGAAATACTACTACCCCCCAACCCCCCGCAAGCGGGGGGGCGCGCTCCCCGGTCTTCGACCGCAACCACGCGGATCCTCGACATGTGGCGCGAGGAGCGGGAACGCGCCGGCCTCGCCTACTTCGAGGACCGGCGGACGCTCCGGGGAGCGAAGCTGGTGGCGGAAAAGTGGCTCGATCCCGGAATCGCCACTCCGGCCCAAATCCGGGAAGCCATGCAAGCCATCGTCCGCGACATTGCCGCCAATCCCAAGGCCAGGCTGTTCGACCTCTGCACCCTCGCCAACGGCTTGTCCAAGTACCTCGTTGCGGCCAAGCGGGAACCGGACAGGATGGCGATGTGGTTTTGGAAATGCGACAGGTGCGGGGAAACCGCCGCCGGCCATCGCCCCGCCGATGCGGGGGAACCGTCGCCGATCCCCTGCATCAGGATTAAACAAGGCTGCGACGGCGTTATGCGGCCAAAGCGCGAAGGACAGGATTGAGTTTTGAAAACACGCAAAAAAGGATGAAAAAAATGACCAACGACAACGAACACGTCAAGCGCCCCCGCGGCAGACCGAGAAAACCCCGGCCATTGCTTCCGCCGCCGCGGAAACCGATGGGGCGCCCGCCCCTCGGCGACGCCGCCAAGCGCATCACCATCACCGTCAGGGTCACCTCCAAGGAATATGAGTTGTGGCGCAAGCGGGCCGACGAGGCGGGCATGCCCCTCACCGCCTACATCGTCGCGCCGTTGCGCCGTTGCGCCAGGAGGAAGGGGAGGTTATGAACGTGTGCGAGGGGATAGGGGCGCGGGGATGGTCAGATATGGTCAAGATGAATGTGAACGATGAAGGCGAGGTGTGAAACATGGAAAGCCGCGGGGATGACATAATCCTCTTGAACGCGCCAGAGGCTTGGACGCTCTGTCACATGAAAAAAACGAGTTGGTACAAGAGTTTGACGCTCCGCGCCATCCCCGCGCCCGTCCGCATCAAGGGCACGGTCAGGTGGAGAAGGCAGGAACTTCTGGACTGGATTGAGGCGGGTTGCCCGCCTCAATCGAAATGGCGGTGGTTTCCGAAAAAATCCGGAAAGTAGTATGGCTATTTCGGGATACCTAAATATAATGATGCCATGAACAAGACATCCGCGAAATACATCATGCCGGGAACGGCCAGGAAGCTCAAGCCCAAGCAGGCGGGACGGCCGTCGTTAGGCAAAGACGCCAAGAACATCGCCGTGACCATCAAAATCACCGCCACCGAAAAACGTGAATGGGAACGGAAGGCCAAGGCGAAAGGCATGGGTTTGCGAGAGTATATCATACATCCGCTGAGGAATCCGGGTGAACAGGGAGAATAGCCATGAGTTGTTTTCAGAAAACCTACACCGACAGGAAGGGCAAGGAAAAGAGGGCCAAAAACTTCACGGTCGAATTTGCCGACCACAGCGGCGTCAATAGGCGCGTGACAGCGCTTCCCAACCGCGAGGCGTCGGAAACGATTGAGCGCCAAATCTTGAAACTCGTATCATTGCGCATGGCCGGGCTTGGCCCGGACGCCGATTTGACCCGTTTTCTTGAAATGTGTCCGCCCGCCATCCGCGATAAACTCGCGGAATGGAAAATCATCGCCAAGGAGCGTGCCGCCGCCGGAAGGTCCATTCAGTCGCACATCGACGAATGGCTTGAGTACCTTCGCTCCAAGGGCAATACCCCGAAATATTGCAAAGAGTCGAAAAGCAAAGTCGGGCGGATTGTCGCGCAATACGGCTGGAACGGCATCACCGACATGAGCAGCACGGATATGCACAATTTCATAAATGCCCGGCGCGCCGCCGGCGCTTCCGCCGCGACCATAAACAATCACATTCGAGCCATGAAATGCCTGTGCAACTGGTTGGAGGATGAAAAGCGGATTACGGATAATCCGATGAAAAAGGTGCCCATCCTCAACGAAAAGACGGACCGGCGCATACATCGGCGGCGGCTGGTCGTCGATGATATGCGTACCCTCATGACGGCGACATTCCATGGCAAGAAATACCATGGCTTGACCGGGCCGCAGCGCTACTTGTTATATCGCACCGCCGCGCACACCGGCCTTCGCTGGTCGGAACTGCGGAGTCTTTGCCGGGAATCCTTCGACTTCGACACCAAGCCGCCCACGGTGCTTTTGAAGGCGGACGACGCGAAGAACCGGGATGAGGCGACGTTGGTATTGCGTGAGGATTTGGCGGAGGAGTTGAAGGCGTATATGGCACTATTCATGCCCGCCGAGAAAGCGTTCCCTGGCATGTGGAAGGACAAGGGCGCCGAAATGTTGCGTCGGGATCTCATCGCGGCGGGTATTCCCTATGAGGACGAAAGCGGGCGTCGATTCGACTTCCACAGCTTTCGGGGGCAGTTCGCCACGCTGCTCAACCAAAGCGGGACGCCGCTTATCACCGCCCAAAAGATGCTGCGGCATAGCGACCCGAAGTTGACCGCGAACCTTTACACCGATGTATTCATCGAGGACAAGGCGAAGGAACTGTCGAAGATCCCTTCGACCGCTATCGGTTCCGGGCAAGAAGCGGCGCGGAAAACCGGCGCCGACGGCGCACCCGTCGCAATCGACGCTCCGCAAATGTCTGGCAGGCCAGTGGGCAGTAAAAATCCGAACTCGGACGGAGAAATAAGGACTTATACGAACAAAAAATCGGACGAAATAACAGGCCGCAAGCGCCTTATTCAGATGCTCGAGGAAATGCAAGACCTTGATTTCAAAGAGGATAAAGGCATCATCTTGCTGTTTCCCCCTGTGGCGCAAGGGAAAATGATGTGTGGCGATGAAAAAACCCTTATCCCGCAAGGAGATAAGGGAATTTTAAAATTGGCTCCCCCGGCTGGATTCGAACCAGCGACCTGCGGATTAACAGTCCTTATCAAAGTTTACGCAACATCCTTTCGAATAACGAAATACATTGACATGTCTTGACTTCGCATGTTTCCCGCACCCAACAATTAGGCGACAATCCGCGACATTCGGCATGAAAAAACGCCTATTGGTGCGGGAAAGGTGCGGACATAACAGTAGCATTATTCACCCTTATTTGTGCCATTGACAGCCGGACTTCAAGTCCGAGGGTCACTGTCCCGGTGAAGCGTTTCCAATCCGCTGACGCCAAAGACGACAGATTGGTCAATAGGCTGCTGACCAATTGCGCGTCCCGGAAATCACCGCAACGGCTCGTAGGAATCGTCCAGTTCGCCGCTTTCCCTTCTTGCGAAATACTCCGCAATGGCGGCGTCCCATTCCTCGAGATCCTTTTCGGGAATGAGGTCCTGATTCGTTTCCGTAACCAGCTGTCCGGTTTTTTCAAAGGCATATACCAGGTCCGAGGTCACTCCGACCCGCCGCATCTCCTGCACCGCATGGAATTCGGAATGCTCCACCAGTCCAGCATCAGCTGCATACTCGATGCATCGGGGCTCGAATACCTATGCGATTCGTTCCTTGAACAGGCGGATGTTCTCGGCAAGCGGCCGGTCGCCAGAGAAAAAACACGAGGTGCCGGCCACAAAGACATCGCCGCCCGCCGCCCGCAATTCCTTCAGATCCTCGGTCCGGACCCGGCCATCGAGTTCGATTCGGACATCAAGGCCATGATTCAGGATCATCCGCTTCAGATCGCCGATTTTCCTGAGCATGAAATCGTACCTGCTCTCGCCGCCGTAGCCGGCATAGCCCGGATTGATCATCATGAGCAGTACGAAGTCGCACAGTTCGAGGGCGTATTCGAGCGTCGACAGCGGCGTCGCCGGCGCCAGCGCCACTCCCGGCCCGACTCCGCATTTTCGTAATTGGCCGAGCTTTCTTGCGATATGGCGCTCGGTCTCCACATGGAAGCAAAGGGTGGAGGCGCCGATATCCACCAACTGTTCAACGATGAAGTCGTTCTCCATCGCCATGACGTGGCAGTCGAAAGGCAGTTCGGTCTTTTTCCGCAACTGCCGCACCACGTCCAGCCCCATGGGCAGGCTGGGGCTGAAATAACCGTCCACAATGTCCACGTGGAGCATGGAGAGCCCCGCCTCCTCCAGAACCAATACATCGCGCTCGAGGTTGCACAGGTCCATGCAAATAAGCGACGGGGAAATCATCTCCAACACGCTGAGCTCCTTTCGGCAAACGTTCTATTCGAGGTTCGCGTGCCGCCGCCACAACGCGTGCGGATCGAGTCCCTTCCGGCGGGAATAGGCGAGCGCGACAATGTCGCCGTACAACAGCACCGACTGTTCGAACAGGCTGCTCATGATCTGCCCGGAAGGTATTTCGTCGGGAAGCGTCAGCTTCGTGCCAACTGGAATCCGCACCTTGACCGTCGCCATCTGAGCAACGCGGCTGTTCATGTTGGAACCAATATAGGCGATGTTCACGCTCTTTCCTCTGGCCACCGCAGCAATGGCGACGGGTATGGCCGATTCGCCCGATCCGGAGGCGATCACCAGGAGATCCCTGTCCGTTGCCGCAGGCTCGGAAAGATCGCCCACCATGTACGCCGACATGCCCAGGTGGTTCAGCCGCTTCACCATGGCGGACAAGGCCAAGCCGACCCGGCCAACTCCGAGGCAGAAAACCTTCTCCGCCCTCTCCAGCGCCGTCATGAACGCCTCCGTTTCAGCGTTGGCGATGTTCTCCAGTGCGGTCCTGATTTCTCCCAGTACGAGGTCCCTGCATTCATGCACGATTTCGCAGTCATTCATGACCAAGCCGCTCCTTTGGGTTCTCTTCAAAATAAGCACCGCAGGTTTAAACTTCGTGGTCCGAATTATCGTGGTTTTTTTACCAGGTGGACTTTTGGAGGAAATCGGGCCAACCACCGCCCTATTTCCTCCAAAGATGTTACTGCTCACGGACCAATGGGTTGATTTTTCGCCCTGTCGGGCGATAGCGCCGACTTTGCAATAATTCCCGACGCAAAATGTAAACCCAAGAAACTTTGGAGAGAATCAAACGGCGGTTTGTTTGATTTTCTCCAAAAGTCCACACCAAACAGTCGGCAGAAAAATACCGCCGCTTTTCATGCCTCGTTCACATGCGGCACTTTTTGGCGCAGACCCTTTGCTGAAAACCATGCCCCCCCCCCCGGCGTCTTTCAAGACGCGCCCGGCATGAGCAATTCGGTGGGCCGGTTGTACGCGTGATCGATGGCGATGGCGGCCGAACCGAGCAGGACCAGATCGTCGCCGGGATCGGCCAGGACGATCCGGGGTTTTTTGTAAAACCGCGACAGGGAGCGTTCGAGCGCGTCATTGATGCCGGCCAGGAGGACGTCGCCGCCGAACGCCATCAGATCGCCGATGACGATGAGATCGGGATCGAAAATCGGGATCAGCGATGCGAACCCTTGTCCCATGTGGACGCCGGCGTCGCGGACCAGCCTTGAGGCCAGTTCGTCGCCCCGGCGCATGGCGGAAAAGATATCCGCGATGCCGACGCGTCGCTTCCCCGCCAACCTGCTTCCGGGGTGCTCCGGCAACAGCCTGCGCGCATGCTTCTCGACGGCGATGCTGCTGGCGTAGGCGTCCAGGCAACCACGCCCGCCGCAGACGCATTTCCTGCCGCCGAACTCCACGATCATGTGGCCCATCTCCGCCGAATGACCGCGCTGTCCGGTGATGACCTGGCCCTTGGACACCACGCCGCCGCCGATGCCCTCGCTGGCGAGAAGATAGAGAAGCGCCATCCTGGCGTCGCAATTGGTCCGAAACCACCAGTATCCCAGCGCTCCGGCGATGGCGTCGTGGTCGATGACGACGGGAAGCGCGACGCGCGCACGGATTTGTTCCAGAAAGGGGAAATAGACCCTGCTTCCGCAGCCGTCGGCGGTGAGGTATACGGCCCCTTCGCCCCGGTGGAAGGGGCCGGGCACGGCGACGCCCACGGCGATGACGCCCGGATGCGCGCTCGTAAGTTTCTCGATGTTTTGGGCAATCAGCGCGACCACGTTTTCCGCATTGGGCAGCGCGAGATGCTCGAGGGAACAACTGTGGACGTCGTCGGAGATCCGCCCGCGCAAATCGAAAACGCCCATGCTCAGACGTTCCCAGGCCACCTTTACGCCGATCACCTGGTACTTCGAGTAGTTCAGCGACAGTCCGATGGAACGGCGACCCTTCAGGCCCTCGGTGAAACCGGTTTCGACCACCACCCCGTTCTCCAACAGGGCACGTATTATTTTGGTGATGGACGCCTGCTTTAGTCCCGTCGACTTGGCCAGTTCGACGCGCGAGCATCCCTCGTACATGGCAAGATGACGAATGATGGAAGACCGGTTCAGGTCCTGCAAGTCGTCCAGGTTTTTCCCGTTTTTGTCCACGCGTCGGGTTTTCCAGTCGGTCACATGACGGAGGGGGCGCGGGAAACGGCGGCCATGATCCGCTCCGCCTCCGCCAAGTCGGGCATTGCCAGGAGCGCGCCCCGCCGGGTGGTCGAGGCGGCGGCGCAAGCGTTGGCGAAATCCGCGACGCGGCCGAGGTCCCCGGCGCATAGCGCGTCCATGTCCACGCCCGGCCGGGTCAAACAATACAGCAGGGCGCCCATGAAGGAATCCCCCGCGCCGGTGGTGTCAATCGCGTTCACGGCATAGGCTGGCCGATAGGCGTGGCCGTTTCTGGCGTGGATCAAGCTCCCGCCCCTGCCCATGCTCACGGCGACGACGCTGGCGTTGCCGGCCAGCAGCCGTTCGCTGCCCCGTATGACGTCCGTCTCGCCAAGGTAGTAGGCGAACTCTTCCGAGGTCATTTTCAGGATCCTTGCGCCGAGAATGGCTTCCACATCGAGTTGGCGTAGTTTGTCGTTTTCGTAGGGGAAGCGGTAGTTGGCGTCGAAGGCGAGAAGGACGCCGTGCCGTTCCGCCTCGGCCAGGGCGCGGCGGGTCGTTTCGTAAATTGGCCGGTTGTACGTGTTGCAGAGCGGGGAGGTCAGGAGCGTCCTGGCCCGGCCGATCCGCGAGTAGTCGATGTCGTCGGGCGGGATCTCGAGATCGGCCCGCGGCCCCCGGTAGTCGGCGAAATACCTCTCGCCGCCGTCCCTGAAGTAGACGAACAGAATCCGGGTCCCCTGCGCCGCGCAGTAACGGACGTTCGTCACGTCCACGCCCAGGCGGAGCAGGGCGTCCTTCAGGAAATCGCCGTGCTCGTCGGCGCCGACGCAGGCGATGGCGGCCGCCTTTCCGCCGAGGCGAGAGAGCTGGGCGGCGACGTTCATCGGCGCGCCGCCGGGATTGCGCTCGAACCGGAGCATCCCCGAATCGCCCGCGCCAACGCAGGTGAAGTCGATCATCAGATCGCCGATGGACACCAGATCGAGGCTTGCATCGCTGTCGGACAACGGTATTTCTCCGCGAAAAAGGAGTGCTTCACTCGAGGTTGGCATGGTTGCGCATGATCACCGATCCGCCTAAGCCCTTGCGCTCCATGATGCGGGCGATCAATCCGTCTCCGACGACGATACAGGCGATCTCGAAAAAATTCCCGGGCAGGTTGCGCTTCATGAAAACGGTCTCGGTCGCGTCCTCCCCATCCACCTCGGCCGGCGGTGGAATGGTCAGGACGACATCCGCCTCGGCGGCGATGCTTCCGGCGGGGTTGCCGGTGATGAGGGCGGCGCGGGCGCCGTTCCGCCTGGCCTTGCGCACCAGCTCGAGGGTTGCCGAGGTCCCGCCCTTCCCCGAACCGACCGCGAGCATATCCCCGGGACCGATGCCCGGGGTACACGCCCCGCCGACCAGAAACACGGCGTGGTTGGTTTGCATGAGGCGCATGGCAAACATCTTCATGGAAAGCAGGCTGCGGCCGGCGCCGCCGACGAAGATGCGCTTCGCGGCCTGTAGTTCGTCGACGAATTTTTCGCAGGCGGCCGGATCGACGCCGGCAGCCTGGCGGCGGATGACGTCGAATTCGGCTAGGGCATACTGCACCGCGTTCATGTCGCGCCCTCCATGATTCCGCGCATGGCGACCGCGACCGCGCGCGGATCCGCCGCGTTGGTGATGGCGCCGCCGACGATGACCAGATCGGGGCGGTGGGGTACGATCTTCTCCAGCGTCTTCAGGGTGATGCCGCCGGCGACGGCGATTTTCGCTCCGCCTACCGTGTCGCGGAGAGTGCGTAGCGGCCTCTCGGGACTCCCGGCTCCTTTGACGCTCACCGCCCTGTGGACGCAGATGTAGTCAGCCCCCAGCGCCTCGATCTCCCTTCCGCGTCTTGCCATTTCGTTGTCGGGCACCCCCATCATGTCCACCAGCACCTGGGCTCCCTTCGCCCTGGCTTCCCGTATGACCTCCGCTATGGTGCCGTCCCAAGTGCGGGCGGAAACGGTGGTGATGTCGGCGCCGGCATCGAAGGCCATCCTGGCGATGGGCGAGCCGCCGTCCATGATCTTGTAATCGGCGAGAATCCGTACCCCGGGAAGTGCATCCTTGAATTCACCGATCGCCGCCAGCGGATAGGTGAAAGCGAACGGGGTGCCCAATTCGAGAATATTGATGAGATCGCCGACCGCCTTGGCGACTTCCATGCCTTTTTCAGTGGTTATGACGTCAAGCGCCAGTTGCAGTTCCATAGGCACTCCCTTGGTGGAAACGACTGTGCAATCACGTCCCTTCGCGACTCCGGCGAGTGCGCAGAGTGTCGATGTAGACGGCGATGACGATGATGACGCCCAGAATGATCCGCTGCCAGAAGGAATTGACCCCGTTCAGGTTCAGGCCGTTCCTGAGCAGCGCGACCACGCATGCTCCCACCAGCGCGCCCAGGACGGTGCCCTCGCCCCCCGCCATGCTGGTGCCGCCCACCACCGAGGCGAAAATTCCCTCGAATTCGTAGCCATCGCCCGAGTTGGCCTGTACACTGACCATGCGCGCGGCCAGCAACACGCCGGCCAGCCCGGCCAGGGCGTCGGCGAGAACGAAGGACGTGAAGATGGTCCACTTGTTGCTGATGCCGGACATGCGGGCGGCCTCCGGGTTGGAACCGACGGCGTAGAGACTGCGCCCGAAGGTCATCCTCCGGAGAATGAACGACAGGATGACCGCCAGAATAATGAATATGTACACGGGCACAGGGATTCCGAGGACGCGGCCGCTCCCGAGGAACTCCAGGCTCTCCAGAATCGGCTTGGGAATGGCGCGGCGAACGGTGACGGTCTGCCCGGCCGAAATCACCTGCAACGTACCCCTGAATATCCACATGCTGCCCAGGGTGGCGATAAAGGAGATGAGTCCCATCTTCGTCACCATGAAACCGTTGACGGCGCCGCAGATCATGCCTGCGACCACACCTGCCACGACCGCGATCCACAGCGGGGCCTGGAAGTGCCTGAGCACCAGCAGGCAGACGCCGCCCGACAGGCCGACGATCGAACCCATGGACAGGTCGATGCAGCCGCCGACCATGACGAAAGTCATGCCCATGGCCAGCATCACATACACCGAGGCGGACAGCAACACCTGGAGGATATTGTTGGGATTGCGGAAAGTGGGCGTCGAAACGAGCAGGATGACGAAGACGGCGATCAGGATGGAAAAGGGGCCGAGCGCCCTCAGCACCCTGTTGCTCAGGATTTTGGCGAGTAATTCTTGCATTTCCAGTGCTCCTGACAGACGGACATGCGATTCGGAAACCAGCTACTTTTTCACCCCGGTTGCGTACTGCAGTATCAGCGCGGAATCGGCCTGGGCGATGTCGAGGATGGCGACTATCCGTCCCTCGCGGTACACCGCCACCCGGTCGCTCATGCCCAGGATTTCGGGAAGTTCAGAGGAGATCATGATAATGCCTATACCCTGATCGGAGAGCTCGTTCATCAGCTTGTAGATTTCGTATTTGGCGCCAACGTCGATGCCGCGAGTCGGCTCGTCGAAAACCAGCACCTTGGCCTTCCGCGACATCCACTTGGCCAGGATCACCTTCTGCTGGTTGCCGCCGGAAAGGTTCCTGGCCTTGGTCCTGATGCTTGGCGTCTTGATAGCGAGCCGCGACCGGAAGCTCTCCGCGTTGTCCGCCGCCTTCCGCTCGTTCATGACCGCCGTACTTGAGAGCTGCTTGAGCGAGGCGAGATTGATGTTGGACTCGACGTCCAGAGTGAGGCACAAGCCGAACAGCTTGCGGTTCTCCGTCATATAGACGAATCCCTCGTCGATTGCTTCGCCGGGCGTCTGAAAGCGCATGGTCTTGCCGAACAGGACGGCCTCTTTGGCGTCGGCCGGGTCCGCGCCAAAGAGCGCGCGCATGGATTCGGTGCGGCCCGCACCCACCAGTCCGGCCAACCCGACGATCTCTCCAGCCCGCACTGCAAGGCTGCCGATGTCCAGCCTGTTGCGGTAGCGGAGGTTCTTCACCTCGAAAATGACGTCCCCGATTTTCCGTTTGTACCTGGGGTACTTGTTGGTGAGTTCGCGACCGACCATGAGGCTGATCAACTCGTCGTTGCTGGTGTCCTTGTACGCCATGGTTCTTACATGCCGGCCGTCCCGGAGTACGGTAACGCGGTCGGCGATGCGCGGGAGCTCCTCCAGCCGATGGGAAATGTATATGATTCCGACGCCCTGCTTCTTCAGGTCGAGGATGATTTCGAAGAGGTGCTCGATCTCGTTTTCGGTGAGGCTCGAGGTGGGTTCGTCGAAGACGATGATGCGGCAGCCGCGGGAGACCACCTTGGCGATCTCAACCATTTGTTGTTCGGCGATACTCAAGTGCTTGGTGAGACGCCCCGGGTCGATGTCCAGCTTGATGGTGTCGGTGAGAATTCTGCCGGCCTCCCGCCGCATCCACCCATCGTCGATGACGCCAAGGGTGTTTTTCGGGCGACCCAGAAAAATATTGTTGGCCACGTCCAGGTGGGTGCAGATGTTGAGTTCCTGGAAGACGACGCCGATCCCAAGTCTGGTTGCGTGCTGGGCATCCTCGACCTGCACCTGCCGTCCGTCGATGCGGATGATCCCGGCATCAGGTCTATACACGCCGTACAGCACCTTGATCAGCGTGGACTTGCCGGCGCCGTTTTCGCCCAACAGCGCATGGACCTCGCCCGCCCGCAACTCCAGCGACAGGTCGTCCAGCGCCTTGACGCCCGGAAATCGCTTGGTGATACCTTCCAGGCGAAGGAGTGGTTGTTCCATGCCGTTCTCCCGAAGAAGGTGCACACGCGCCTTGTCATGGCAACGTCGAAAATTGCGCCGAATGCAAGCGAATGGAACGGGCGGTTCCGAAGGCCGGAACCGCCCGCAAAGCGGCGCTACAGGAAGTTCAGGGGGAACAGAAGCTTCTGCATGTTCTCGTCGTTGACCTTTTCCCTGGGCACGACGGTACAGCCGGTGTCTTGGATGCCGTAGGGGGCTTCGTCCAGCTTCAGCTCGCCCTTGAAGAAACGGGCTGCGGCCTCGGATCCGAGTTCGCCCATCCTGACGGGTTGCTGCACCATCTGCGCGTCGACCACGCCGTCCTCCATCAGGGCGACGATGTCCTCGTTGGCGTCGAAGCCGACGATTTTGATGTCGGTGCGGTTGGCCTGGATGAGGCCGTTGCCGCACCCGGAGGTGGAGTAGTCGTTGATGCAGTAGAAGCCGGCCAGGTCGGGATTGGCCATGATGATGTCGAGGGTCTGGGTGGTGGCGACGGACATATTGCCCTCATGATAGAAGGAGCCGATGACGCTGATTTCGGGATAGGCTTCCTTCACGCGTTCGCGGAAGCCGCGCTCGCGGGCGGAATCGGAGCTGGCGGCGGCGTTGGTGGAGAGGATGAACACCTTGCCCTTCTTGCCGATGAGGTCTGCCATGGTGTCGGCGGCCATACGGCCGGCGGTCTCGTTGTTGGTGGCGAAGCCGATGAGGTAGTCGTCGGTGCTGATGGTGGTGTCGACGAGGACGACGGGGATGCCCTTTTTCATGGCATCCTGGCAGGGGGCGACCAAGGCGTCCATTTCGACGGGCGCCAGGATTATGGCGTCGGGGTTGGTGGCGATGGCATCGAACATGTAAGTGACCTGGCGCTCGGCATTGTCGGACTTGTCGGGGTGGAGAATGGTGTAATCGAGGCCGTTCATTTTGGCGCCGTGCTCGACGCCGCCGGCGACCGTGGTCCAGAAGGGATGCACGCCTTTGGAGACGAACACGACCTTCTTCGTGCCGTCGGCCGAAAAGGCGGAGTCGGCCAGGAACACCAGACCGAAAACGGCGGCGACAATCAATGTAAATCTCATTTTCATACGTTTCTCCTCACAAATGATCGGTAAAAA
>JAISXA010000258.1 GCA_031270685.1 Planctomycetota bacterium | reverse complement strand
AGAAAGACGCTGGGCATCGTCAACCAGAACATCGTGTTCGCGCTGGCGGTAAAGATCGGCGTTCTCGTCCTTGGGGCCCTCGGCTATGCCACGATGTGGGCGGCGGTGGGCGCGGACGTGGGCGTATCGGTCTTGGCTATCGCCAACGCCATCCGCGCCCTGAACGTCAAGGAATTCGAACCCAGGGCGGCGTCAGCGTAAAAGCCGGAGGCAAACCCGCAATCGCGGCCGACGGCATGATTAGGGTCGCCTGAAGCGCATGGCCGGCGCGATTCCGCCGCCGGTGCTCTCCATGCGTTGCGGAAAGCGGCGGTTAGATGTTGCAGTACGGACAGGTCATCTGGAAGTAGTCGTCGATCATCCGATGCGCGAGTTTGGCTTTTTCGCTCTCCGCCAAGCTGTAATGGACCTCCTTGCCGAGCCTGCGGTTCTTGACGAGACCGTGCATCTTGAGGATCCTGAGATGGTGGGAAACGGCGGCGTCCGACATCTCCACCGCGGCGGCGATATTGCTGACGCATCCCTCCGCGTGGCAGATAAGCCAGAAAATGCGCAGGCGGGAAGAATCGCACAGTTGCCGGAAGGCCGCGGCGGCTTCCTCGAACTTTTCGCCGTCCGGCATGCGCCGAAGAGCTAGGTCGATGCCGCGTCCATGATCGTGCGGAAGCTTTTTCCCCTTGGCCATTCGCGTTCCGTGTCGCCGCTTCATCAAAATGATTGTTTTATTGAATAACGCCCGGGAATGGATTGTCGTTCGCGCTATCACATCTGTCAATACCGTTTTTGTCATGGATTGCGGTGCGATTGCGGCAAGGCGGAGCAACCTTCTTCGCCGTCCTTTGTAAATCCTTGACATTCAGGCGTTTTGTTGGTCTAATGGTTGGCGTCGCGATGACTGGGGGACAAGGTCCCCGATGTCGAAGGGTGCGCGGCGGTTGTTGCCGCGGCGCCGGAGACCGGCATGTGGATCGCCTATGCCTTTGCTTCGGCTTTTTTCGCCGGAGTCACATCGATTCTCGCGAAAATCGGCATAAGCAAGGTTGATTCCACTCTCGCCACCGCGATTCGCACGGTGGTTGTCGCGATTTTCGCGTGGATTCTGGTCGCGGTCATCGGCGAGCATTTCCGCCTGGACCGGATTGACGCCCGAAGCTTGGCGTTTCTGGTTCTGTCGGGATTGACCACCGGCGTTTCGTGGCTCTGCTATTTCCGGGCGCTGCGGACCGGGGATATCAACCAAGTCGTTCCCATCGATAAATCCAGCACCGTTCTCGCCATGCTATTGGCGTTTGTTTTGCTGGGCGAGGGCGTCACCGCCTTGAAGTGCTTCGCGATGGCGCTCATGTCCGGCGGGACCTGGATGATGGTGGGAAAAAGGGAACGGGCGAACCCGGAAGCGGAAGGGCGCGGCTGGCTTTTCTATGCGGCGCTGTCCGCCGTTTTCGCCGCCCTGACCGCCATACTCGGCAAGATCGGGATCGAGGGGGTCGAGTCGAATCTCGGCACGGCGATCCGGACCGTGGTCGTGGCGGTCATGGCCTGGATGCTCGTGGCCGCCCGGAAAACGACGCGCGAAATCGGGCGCATCGACCGCCGCGGCTGGCTTTTCCTGATCCTCTCGGGGTTGGCCACCGGCCTGTCTTGGCTCTGCTATTACCGCGCGCTTCAGGAAGGGCCGGCAAGCGTGGTCGTCCCCATCGACAAACTCGGCATCCTGGTCGCGGTGGCGTTCGGCTGCCTTGTCTTCCGCGAAAAGCTGACCGCGTTTTCCGCGATCGGGCTGGCGTTCGTTACGATTGGGACCTTGCTTTTGCTCGTCTAAAGGGCGTACCCGTGACCGGTCCGCTGCTGATCGTCGACGACAACGAAGGCGTATTCGAAAGCCTGGAAATGAATTTCCAGCGCGAAGGCGTCGTCTGCCTCTGGGCGGCGACCCGGGACGCGGCTTTGCGCGCCGCGCGCGCCAACGACATTCGCGCCGCGATCATCGACCTTTCGCTCGGTTCCGAAAGCGGCCTCGACGCGATGCGCAGCCTCCTGGAAGTGAAGCCGGGTTTGCCGGTGGTGTTCATCTCCGGCTACGGTACGCTCGAGGCGGCGGTGAGCGCGGTGCGGATGGGGGCGCACGATTTCCTGTCGAAACCGCTGAACTTCAAGAAATTGCGCCGGGTGCTGGCGGAAGCGGTCGCCGCGAAGGGGAGCGGCGCCCCGCTCCGGGCTCCGGCGGCCGCCGAACCGCCCCGGAAAATCATCGCCGCGGAAAACGGGGCGATTTCCCGGCTTCTCGCCCAGGCCGACCGGGTCGCCGACAGCGACCTGCCCCTGCTCATCACCGGGGAAAGCGGCTCGGGCAAGGAATTGCTCGCCGAGTACGTGCACAACCGCTCCGGGCGCTCGGCAGGTCCGTTCGTGCGCATCAATTGTTCCGCCATCAGCGATTCCCTTGCCGAAAGCGAGTTGTTCGGTCACGTCAAGGGCGCGTTCACCGGCGCCGCGGCGGAGCGCAAGGGCTTCTTCGAGCAGGCCGACGGCGGCACGGTCCATCTCGACGAAATCGGCGACATGTCGCTCGCCACCCAGGCGCGGGTTCTGCGGGTCATCGAGGGCGGGACGGTTCGCCGCGTCGGCGGCTCCGGGGAGATCGCGGTCGATGTCCGCGTCGTCGCGTCCACCAACAAGGATCTCGAGGCGATGAGCCGGGACGGCGCGTTCCGCCTCGACCTCTATTACCGCCTCAACGGCGTCGAACTCTACGTCCCGCCACTGCGGGACCGGCCGGAGGACATCCCGCCGCTGGTGGAGCATTTCCTCCGGGCGGTCGAGGGAATAGAAAAACGTTTCTCCCAAAAAGCCATGCACGCCCTTGCCGCCTACTCTTGGCCAGGCAATGTCCGCGAGCTTCGCAACGTGGTCAAGGCGTCGGCGCTGCTCAACCCCGGCGACGTGGTCGAATACGAACACCTCCCCCGCTCGCTGCGCGCCGGATCGGCGAGGATTTCGGGCAAGCTGGCGGAGGCGGAACGGGAGCTGATCGCCAAGGTTCTGGAACAGACCGGCGGCAACCGCAAGGCCGCGTCCAGGCGCCTCGGCATCAGTCTGCGGACGCTGTATTACAAGCTGGAGCGTTATGACCTCTGACGGCGGCGGCGCGGCGGACTGGTTCGGCGCGGCGGACCTTTTTTTCTCCCTCGGCGACTACCCGGTTCTGCGCGGCATGGATTTGTCCGTGTCGCCGGGAAGGGTTCACGCGCTGGTGGGCATGCACAACGCCGGGAAATCGACGCTGTGCTCGGCGCTGGCCGGCTTGCTCGTTCCCGCGTCCGGAAGGATCGCCGCCGCCGGAACGCTCTTCCCCTCCCTCTCGCCGAAGCGGTCGCGGGAACTGGGCATCGCCCGCGTCGCCAATCCGCCCATGGTTTTTCCCCGCCTGACCGTGCTGGAAAACCTGGTCGCGGCCAGGACGCCCTGGTGGCTCGGCCTGTTCCCCCGCCGCAACAGCGAGAGGGCCATTCGCGGCTGGCTCGACCGCAACCGAATCGACCTTCCCCTCCACAAGCGCATGCGCGACCTGCCCCGGGACTATTGGCTGGCCGTCGACGTCTTGTCGCGCCTGCACCGCGAACCGCGCCTGCTCATCCTCGACGAGGCGATGGATGAAATCGGCGAGTGGCGGCACGTCGTCATGCCCATGATTCGGGAAAGGGTGGACAAGGGCATGGCGGTTCTGGTCGCGACGCAGAAGATCGAGGACGCGCTTTCCGTCGCCGACGACATCACCGTCATGCGCCAGGGCAGGGCGATCCTGACCGGGCGGACCGGCGGCCTGGAACGCCTCAATCTGATCCGCCTCTGTTATGATCAGCTCGACAGCCTCGACGGCGAGTTCGCCAGCCAGGAATCCTTCCGCGAGTTGATGCGTTACACCCGCGCCATGCTCAACGACCTGCCCACCGCCGTCGTCGTCCTCGACAACGGCTTGCGCGCCCGGTTCGTCAACCTGCGGGGCAGGAGCCTGTTTCCCGGGGGCGCGGAAAGCGGGGGCGAGCCGTTTCCCGGCGAGGCCAACCGGCGGCTGCGGCTTTTCGTCTCCGGGGCGGTGAAGTCGGGCGAACCGGCCGAGCTGCATGGTTTGCGGGTCGGCGGCGCGGGCGGGGGAACGCTGGTCGACGTCCGGGTCCAGCCGATCCGGGAGAACGGCGTCCGCGTCGGGTGCATGGTGGTGGTCGAGGACGTGTCGGTGCGCGAGGACCTGCGGCGGCGGTTGGTCATGTCGGAGAAGCTCGCCTCGGTCGGCCTGCTCGCGGCCGGCGTCGCCCACGAGGTCAACAATCCGCTCGAGATCATCGGCAACTACCTCAACTATCTGGACGAGGAGCCGCTCCGCCCCGGGGCGCGCAAGGCGGTCGACAAGATGGGCGTGGAAGTCGGGCGCATCCAGCGGTTGGTCGACAACCTGGTGGCGCAATCGACCGCGCGCCCCGGCGTCGCCGACGCCGCGAGTCCGGGAGTCGATCCGGCCGAGTTGCTCGCCGAGCTGTTCGATCTGCTCAAAGTGCACCTCAGTCCCGCCCGCGTCGATTTCTCCTGCCGGCAGGAGCATGGACCGCTGCTTCTCGCGGTGGATGCGGGCGAACTGCGCCAGGTGTTCATCAACCTGCTCAAGAACGGCATCGACGCGCTGGGCGGCGACGGCGCCATTTCGGTCGCGGTCGGCCCCGACGACTCCGATCCGGATATGGCGCGGATGGTCATGACCGACACCGGTCACGGCATACAGCTGGAAAACCCGAACGACGTCTTCCTTCCCTTCGTCACGACCAAAAAAAGCCGGGGATCCCACCAGGGGCTTGGCTTGTACGTCGTTTACGGCATTGTCGAAAAGTACGGCGGAACCATCGCCGCGCGGAATCTCCCCGAAGGCGGATCCGAATTCACGCTGCGGCTCCCCCTGGCTTCCCGCGCCGCCCGGATCGAAGATCCGGGGTGATGCAATTATTGCATCCGGGATGCAATAATTACGGCGTGCCGCCTGTCGCCGCCTTTGGCGCCGTACCGGAATTTTCCCGCAACCTCCCGGTTTTATGCGTGATCGCGGCGCAGGGCCGGAAACCTTCCGCGTTTGGCACGCTCATTGCAATACCTGCCGTCATCACGCAACACCGGCCCGCCGGTTAAGGAGGCGAAGCATGGAGAACCGGACCCTGCGTTTGAACCCCGTCGACATGAACCGCGAAAACATGGTCATGCTCGAGGAGCGGGGCATGATCCGCCGCCTTGCGCCGGGAAAGGACAAGGCCGGTCCGGTCAAGGGGGACAATCTCGGAGCG
>JAISXA010000217.1 GCA_031270685.1 Planctomycetota bacterium | reverse complement strand
CGTGGCCGACGATGCGCAGCGGCTTTAGCCGGCTTCAGCCGACCAGAACCGGCTTTAGCCGGAACTGCGACTTCTGTCGCAACTTATAACCCACCGGCTTCAGCCGGTGGTAGTTCAGTTCCTTCAAACGTCCACTGTTTCGGCAAGTCAGTCCGCATATCGCGCGTCCCCGGGATATAGCACCCATTCGAGGCACAATCCCCAGGGCGGGGCGCTCCGGCCGGCGGCGGCCCGGCTGCGCGCGCCAAGGATGCCGGGTATGTCTTCCGGCTTGATTCGTCCAATCCCCGCTTCCACCAGGGCGCCGGCGATGGCGCGGACCATGTTGTACAAAAAACTCCTTCCCTCCACCTTGTAAACGAGGCTCGTTCTTCCGGACAAGTCGGTAACCGGTTTTGAAACAACGCTGCGTTCGATGGTGCGCACATTATTCCCGTCTTCCCGTTCGCGGTTCGCGAAACTGGTGAAATCGTGCGTTCCCGCGAAATAGGATGCCGCTTCCCCCATCGCGTCGGCGTCGATTCGCCATTTCACGTGCCAGGAACGACGCCGGTCGAGCGCCGGCCGAATCTGTCCCAGCGTGAAGGCGTAGGAATACTGCTTCAACACGCAATCGCGCCGGGCGTCGAACGCATGGTCGACCGGGACAGCCTCGACCACGGCGATGTCATCCGGCAACCGCGAGTTCATGGCCCGCGCCAGGCGCTCGATTGGAATCCCTTCCGGAATCGCGAACGCCGCCACCTGGCCCCGCGCATGAACGCCGGCGTCGGTGCGTCCGGCGCCCCGGACCCGGCAAGCGGCGCCGGACAGGCGGAACAGCGCCTTTTCCAGCTCTTCCTGCACCGACGGCGCGTTTTTTTGGATCTGCCAGCCGCCGTATGCGGAACCGTCGTACTCGATCGTCGCTTTGCAGTGCTTCATTGGGAAACGGTTGCCTGCCGCGGGTTGACCGTCAGGCGAAGGACATCGAGGCATAGGTCACCGCCTGGCGCAATTCCGGAGTCGCCGCCTGGTGATAGCCGAGAAGCCGTCCCCTCGCGCCGGGAAGGGATTGCCCCATGGCGAAAATCGGCGCCGATCCGCAGACATGATACCGGTCGCGGCGCTTGGCGAGGCTCTCGAGCCCGGCGACCGCCGAGTATGCGGCGGCGGCGAGATATTCCCGATCCGCCTCCTCGACTTCGGCAAGGAAGGAGTGCGATATTGCCCGGTCGTCGCCGAACCGCGGGCCGACATGCGAAAGATCGGCCGAAGCCATAAGCATGACGCCCCCTTCCTCGACCAGTTCCGCCAGCGCGTCGGCGAACGCCTTGACCACGGGATCTTCGGCCGCGCCCCGCACGTCGGACGTTTCGATGAATTCGCCGAGGGAACCCGCCAAGACCGGCGCGATCCGCACCGCGTCGCCGTAAATGTGGCGCAGCCAAACCGCCTGCAGCTCGATCGAATGCTCGCCCCGGTGCGCCAGCAGGTCCGCGTCCGGATCGGAAATTCCGGCGAGCGCTCCGCGAATTCGCGCGCACGCCTCCGGATCGACGCGGACTGTTCCCAGCGGCGTCTCGAAATCCTTTTCGCACAGGGAAAAACGTTGCGTTATGGGGAGATGGGCGGTTCCCAGCACGACCACGCTGCGGGGACGCTCCAGGCCGGAAAGGTATTTGTACAATTGCCCGTAGCCGGGCGCGCCGCGCATGAAGTCGATGTGCGGCACGACGACGCCGCGCGGATGGGCGCCGCCGGGATCGGCGGCTTCCTCGGGCGGAGGAGCGTCGGCGAGCATCCGGTCGAGGTCGGCGGCGAGTTCGGATCCGCCCTCCGGATACGCCGATCCGGCGGATCCCGGAGGCCTCGCCCCGGCGGTCCTGAAGTCGCGGTCGGCCTGGTCCCGGTAATCGTGGAAGCGGGCGTTATCGATGAAAAGAGCCTCGCGCAGCGCGTCGACGATGGATTCCACCTCGGACGCGGTGAAGGCGGCGTTTCCCGTTTCCTCGGCGAGCAGGTCGGCTATCTCCAGCGCGGACGACGCCCCGTCGAGCCGGCTGGCGACGAGGAGGGCGAGGGGCGACGCCAGGAGACGCGTCGGAGCGATGCCGGAGCGATCGTAAATGATGAAATGGGACTCCCCCTCGCCGCCGATGGGAGCGGCGTCGATTTCGTGGCGAAGTTTGGGGAAGGCCTCAGGCATGGAGTTTGATCTCGTATTCGCTCTCCACGATGTCCCACAGATCCCAGAAATTGTGGATTACATGATCCGCCTGCACCGTGCCGGGAAGATTGATGTACTTGCCGCCGCGACGGCTGAAAAACGTGCGCATCCCGATGCGGTGGGGAATGTCGACGTCCACCAGGGGATTGTCGCCGACGTATCCGCACTCGGCCGGATCCGCCCCCAGCGACCGGCAGGCCCGCATGTAGATTTTCGGGTTGGTTTTGGCGATGCCGACGGATTCGGTTATGAAGATGTGGCTGTATTCGATATAGGGGAGAAGGTTCAGGCGCACTATTTTTTCCACCTGTTTCATCGGGACGCCGGCGCTGATGATCCCCAGGGTCAGGTTTTTCTCGTGCAACCTCCTGATCACCTCGAGCGCATCCTCGAACGCGGAAAAGCTGCGGAATTTGCATTGGTGATAGGCGATTACCCCCGCCACGATGATGTACAACTTCGCCCCTTGGGGATAGGCCGCCTCCGGCATGCGGCGCAGCAGCTTGTCGAAATGCTTCTCGTCGTTCGACCCGAATTCCCGGATCACCTCGTCAAGCTCCTCGAGGAGGAATTTCTCGTCGATCCTCAGGCCGGCCTTGATCATCGCCTGCGCCGCCTGCAGCCTGGCGTTCGCGGCGAAATCGGTGCTTGAATACAGCGTATCGTCGATATCGAAAAACAGCGCCTTTAACGGTCTCTTGGCCACTTCGACCTCCGGACGGCGGTTGTGAGCTATGCCGGCGCCTTGCAAATCCGCGGATCCGTCTTCCCCATTCCAACCAACCGCGGCGCGATCGGGACCGGCTTCCGGGAACTCGAAGCGCCGCCGGCATATGCGCAAGTCATGGATCAATGGTGCAAATAACGCCCGGACAGCGCAAGGAAATTATGCCGGCCGCCTACGGACACGGTTGACAGCGCCGCCCTTCGTAAATAGCATATGGGACAGGCGACGATTCGCGGTCGTCCCGTTTGCCGTATTGTGTTCCGTCCCAACATTGGAAAGGTGGTCGCGGCTATGGACAATGATGCCATTCCGGTTCTTCAGGAAGATTCCGGGAGCCGGAAAATCAATGTGTGGACCCCGGAGGATGCCGCCCGTTTCCTGTCCTCGGCCATTCAGGAGGCGCAACGACCGCTCACCGACGCTTTGCGCCAACGCTCGGTTTCCCCCGGGCTTTTCGCGCTCGTCATTGCGCTCTTGGTCGCGGCGGCGGCGGTATGCGGCTGGATTCTGTTTGATCGCCTGGAAAAATCCGACCAGGCCGCCGACGGCGCCCGGATGGACAGGGAATATGCGGTAGGGCAGCGCTATGACCTGCAGGCGCGTCATGACGCGCTCGCCTCGCGGTACACCGCGGCCCAGGAAATTGCCGACCGATCGCGCCGTGAACTGGGGTCCGAGATAGAGCGGCTCCGCACCGAGATCGCCGGCCTGAAAGCGAACGAGGACGAATTGCGGCGGTTGCGGGCGGACCACCAGAAGTACCGCCGCCGCGATGAGCAACTCCGTAACCAAATCGCCGGTTTGGAGCTTGAAAATCAGGCTTTGGCGCGTCAGCTCTCGGCGGTGAAAGCCCTGTCCTTGTCGGAGCGCGATCCAGCCCTCGATGAATTTCCGGGGGACGGGGAGGTCGACGCCGCCGGTTTTACAGGCCCGTCGATCGCACCCGATTTGGGGGCGACAGGGAATCCGGCCGATTCGACGGCGCCCGCAGAGTCGGCTGCCGCGCCATCCCCGGTCCCACCAGCCGAAAATTCGGAATCGCCGGCCGGCGGCGTTGAATCCCCGGCGACGACTCCGGACGGCGCGGACGAAAAAGTGGACGCAACGCCGTGGGCCGAATCGCCCCGGGCGGCCGATGACCGGTCCGGCGGCGACAAGCCGCTTGACGCGAACGCGGGCGATTCCTGAACAACCGGGGTACGCTGGAATGTTGCATGGCCAAGATCTTCATGACCAGTTTGGGATGCGCGAAGAATCTCGTCGACGCCGAGATCGCGCTTGGCGGGTTGCTTGGGGATGAACACGAGTTGGCGCTCGCGCCGGACATGGCGGATGTGATTCTCGTCAATACCTGCGGATTCATACAGTCAGCAAGGGACGAGGCTTTCGCGGCGATCGAGGAATTCATCGGTTTGAAGCGGGCGTTTGGCGGCGGGATACTCGTCGCCGTGATGGGATGTTTGGCGCAGCGCGATCCGGACCAGATCCTCCGGCGCTTTCCGGAACTGGATGCGGTCTGGGGATTGGGGGTCCTAGGCAACATCGGCGGTGCGATGCGGGATCTTCTCTCATCCGCGCCAAGGCCGCGTAAAAGTCATTTCGATTCGGAAAAATACATATTCTCCGGTCCCAGGCTCGTATCCACCCCATCCTCTTTCAGTTATTTGAAAATCGCCGACGGTTGCGACAATCGGTGCAACTACTGCGCGATTCCAGAGATCCGGGGGCGGATGCGCAGCCGTTCGTCCGCCGAGATTCTGGACGAAGCGAAAGCGTTCGCCGACCGTGGAATGCACGAACTCGTCATCGTGGCGCAAGATACGACGCTGTATGGCAAGGATCTTGACGGGTCGGCCGGCCTTGGTTCTCTGCTTGAGAAGCTGCTGCGGACGATCGACATCCCAAGGATCCGGATTCTCTATGCCCATCCCGCGCACATCGGGGAAGACGTCGCCGCCCTGTTGTTATCAGAGCCGCGTCTCTGCGGATACCTGGATCTGCCCGTGCAGCATGTATCGGACCGCATGCTCGCCGCAATGGGGCGCGGTTACGGCAAGGACCGCGTTATTGACCTGTGCGAAAGATTCGGCGGTGCGGATTTCACACTCCGCACCACGCTTCTCACCGGCTTCCCGGGGGAGAAGGAAGCGGACTTTCTCGAAATGCTGGATGTTGTGCGGTCGCGGCGCTTCAAGAAGCTAGGCGTTTTTGCCTATTCCCCGGAGAAAGGCACGCCCGCTTTCGGAATGCCGGATCAAGTTCCCGCCGCGGAAGCGGAGCGCAGGCGCGGAGAAGTCCTACTTTGCCAGCGGAAAGCGGCTTTCGAATGGTTGGACTCCCGGATTGGAGGCGAGGAGCAGGTTTTGATCGATCGGGATCGCGGCGACGGCTGGAGCGAAGGGCGGACGATTCGCGAGGCGCCCGACGCCGATGGAGTGATCCTGCTGCGGGGTGCGGTAAGCCCGGGAATGCTTGTAAACGCTTGCATTACAGGCAGGAACGGTTATGATTTGGTTTCCGATCCGGGCGGAAAGGCAGCCGGAAAGCATCGACGCGATCGCGCGCGGCGTCGTGCGCGACGATAATGTGGTATGCACTAATAATTTCCGCCCCGGGCGGGGCGGATGAAATCGTTGTGGCGGGGATGTCATGGCCAAGCAACCGGATGGGTCGGACGGCGGGGATACGGCGAAGCTTTCCCAGGAAGCATCCGGCCCAATTCCGGCAAAGCAACCTTCTATTCGGTTTTACCCGCCGCCCGGGGAGGACCGCGTCCAGGCGCCGGGCGGAGGGTTCCAGGTCGCCGGGTCCATTCGTCTGCACGGAGTCCCGACAACGAGTTGGGGGTTGGCCCTCAGGATAGCCCTGCCCGTCCTCCTCGCCGTACTATTGTCGTTCATTGTTTTCACTTACGTTATACAGGTCCGGATTTCCGGGTTGCAGTTCGCCGACCTCGGTGGAAGAGCCTACCCGGCCGCAAAAAGCATTGCGACATTCGGGCGCATTCTTCTCATCTGGAAAGACCGCTTCGAGAACCGCCGCCCCGACTACGACGCGGCGCGGGAATGGCCGGTCAAGGACCACTGGCTCGTGACCGGCGGGTTCATGGGCGGCGACAAACTCGCGTCGCTTGTCGGCGTCGAGCCCGGCGCGGAAGCTCCGGTGACGCAACTCGAGCGCGCCATTGAAAAGGCTTCCCTGCTTGACTTCTCGACCTTCATGGGGAAGGAGGATGCGGAGAACGTCGGCGACGTCGACATGATAGCGGCATATATTCTCGATCTCGAAGGCCGGACCGTGGCCGCGAATCATGACTTCGGCCCGGGCGCGGCTTTTTTCCCATTGGAATGGAGGCGTGTCGAACCGTCCTTCGGGACGTACAATTCGGATTCCCGGGAACGGTTTCCGACAGGCGCGTACATCGACCGGCCGAACGGGCGGGGCATGTACCCGGTATTTCGCCTTTCCCTGCCCATCGCCGGGAACGGGCTGACGGAAGACCCGCTTGGTTCGGCTGTGGTCGTTTTTCGTACCGACCGGATTCAGTATGAACAAAGGGATTTCCTGATCTTCATGGCGGTCATGGCGCTGCTCCTTCTGGTTTTCGTCGCCATGGTGAGCTGGCATGTGAACCGCCGGGCGATGCGGCCGCTACGCAGGTTG
Organism: Planctomycetota bacterium; assembly: GCA_031270685.1. Classification (GTDB taxonomy): domain Bacteria; phylum Planctomycetota; class SZUA-567; order SZUA-567; family SZUA-567; genus JAIRTL01. The sequence continues at coordinate 16,883 of JAISXA010000217.1, read as the reverse complement.
GCCGCGGATATGCACGCGTTGGCGGACGGGGACCTTGCGCGCCGCTCCTCCCTCGTCGGATCGGACGAGATAGGGATGCTCGCCCAGGCTTTCAATTCCATGGCGGAGCGCCTTCGTCTTGCGCGAATGAACGAGAAGGAGGCGAGCCGCCTGGAAAGCGACCTTGCCGTCGCCAGACAGATCCAGAACAATCTGCTGCCTTCGCAAACGCCGCAGATTCGCGGACTGGACGTCTTCACCTCCTACCGTCCGGCGCGGGAAATCGGGGGCGATTATTATGATTTCCTGCCGGTGGACGGCAAGCATATGGGCATTATCGTCGCGGACGCGTCCGGGAAGTCCATTCCCGCCGCGCTGGTCATGTCCTCGACGCGAGCCATACTCAGGTTCGTCGCCCCGGGGGAGACGTCGGCGGCGGAAACGCTTGACCGCGTCAACGCGATACTTTCGGTGGACATTCCCCGGGGGATGTTCGTGACCGCATGCTACCTGATCCTCGATCCGCTCGAAAGTTCCATGACCGTCGCCTCGGCCGGGCACAATCCGCTGCTCGTCGCCCGGGCCGACGACAGCGTGGAACTGGTGAATCCGGGCGGCATCGCCCTCGGCTTCGACCGGGGCCCGATATTCCAGCGTTCCATTCGCGAGCAGAAGGTCCGGTTGCTGCCGGGCGACCGGGTGTTGGCCTATACGGACGGCGCCGTCGAGTGCGCGAACGCGCAGAACGAGGAATACTCCGACCGGAGGCTCAGGGAGTTTGTGCGCCGGAACCGCGAGCTTTCCAGTCGCGATTTCGTCGGCGCGCTGGTGGCCGACCTCGACCGGCATCGCGGCGCCGCCGAAGTTGGCGACGACACGACCATCGTCACTTTCAAGGTTCTTTGATCCACCCCGGGAGCCGCGCATGGCGGAATTGCGAATCATCAGTCAGCCCTTGAAAGAGCATACCTGGATGACCAGTCTCGCCGGGCGGATGGACGCGTCCAATTTCAACGTTATCGAGGACGAGTTCAACCGCCTGCTTGAAAGCGGGGCCAAAGGGGTGGCGATCGACGTCTCCGATCTGGAGGCGGTGTCCAGTTCCGGACTCGGCGCCTTGATCAATTTGCATGCGCTGTTGAAGGAAAGGGGCGGTAAGCTGGTCATGTTTTCGCTTCCGGAGTCGCTGGTCGGGCTTGCCGACCTGCTGGGCGTCGGGGACGCCCTGTTGACCGTCCCCGGCCGGAACGACGCGAACCGGGAGCTGGAGAGTATAAGGTGACGCGCGCTTTGGCGCGCGATACGTTAGGCGGGAGAAGAGCATTCCATGTGGAAGAAAGTCGTCACCCCCGGCTTCGGCGATATCGACGGGTTGCGCCATATCAACAATTGCATGCTGCCGGTCTGGTTCGAATTGGGCCGCGAGCCCCTGTTCCGGCTGTTTCATCCGGACCTCTCGCTCGAGAATTGGCAGCTTATCATGGCGCGGATCAGCGTGGACTTCGTCGCCCAGATGCGCCTCGGGGCGGACATAGCCATCCACACCTTTGTCGGAAAAATCGGCAGATCGTCGACGACCGTGTATCAGGAGGCCTGGCAGAAGGACCGACTCGGCGCCAAGGGCGAAGCGGTCGTGGTGTACTACGACTTCAAGAATGAGGAATCCCTTCCCATTCCCGAAGCCATCCGCGATCAACTGGCGAAGCACGCCCTGCCGACGGATCACCCGGCGCAGCGGAAACGGTCGGGGCGCTTCACGGGGAACCCCAAGACATGAGCAAGGAACAGGCGAATATGATTGAAAATGAACCGCTTTTCACCGAACTGACGATGGGCGAGCTTTTCGACCGGCAGCTTGAACGCGATCCGGAGCGCGAATTCCTGGTTTATCCCGACCGGGATTTGCGCTTCACCTACCGGCAATTCAACGACCGGGCGAGGAACATCGCCAAAGGCCTGCTTGAAATAGGCTTCGGGCCGGGCGATCACCTGGGGATATGGGCGCGCAACGTTCCCGACTGGCTCACCTATTTCTTCGCTTCGGCGATGATGGGCGGCGTGCCGGTGACGATCAATACCTATTATAAAAGCCACGAACTGGAATATGTGGTCGGGCAGTCGGACATGAAGGCCCTTGCCCTGGTGGACGGCTACAAGGGCGGCAACTACAGCTATCTCGACATTTTGTACGAGATCGCCCCCGAAATCCGCGATACCAGCAGTTTCACCCGCAAGGTCAAAACGCCCAAGTTCCCGATGCTCCAATCCATCATTTACATGGGTCCGGAGAAGCATCGCGGCATGTACAACACCAACGAACTGACGGCGCTCGGCGCGCACGCCCCCGACGACAAACTCGATGCGGCGCGTAAAAACATCAAGAACACCGACATGGTGAACATGCAGTATACCTCCGGCACCACCGGCTTTCCCAAGGGCGTCATGCTCACCCACCGCAATCTGCTGAACAACGGCTTCTATGTCGGCGAGCGCATGAAGTACACCGCGATCGACCGGGTCTGCATTCCCGTTCCGCTGTTCCATTGTTTCGGGATATCGCTGGGGATCATGGCGACCATCACCCACGGCTGCACCGCGGTCATGCTCGAACAGTTCGATCCCCTCGATGCGCTGACGGCGGTCGAGAAGGAGCGCTGCACCTCGATCTACGGCGTTCCGACCATGTTCATATCGGAGATGACCCATCCGCTGTTCGACAAGTTCGATCTCAAGTCCCTCCGCACCGGGATCATGGCCGGTTCCCCGTGCCCGGTGGAATGGATGGAAAAGGCGCAGACCCTCATGAACATGCGCGACATCTGCATCACTTACGGCATGACCGAGACCAGCCCCGCCTTCACCATGACGTCGGTGGCGGACAACATCGAGCGTAAAACCTCGACCCTTGGCCAGGCGATGCCTTTCTGCGAGGTCAAGGTCGTGAACCCCGAAACCGGCGCGGCGGCCGGCGTCGACGTGCCGGGCGAGCTTTGCTGCCGCGGCTACAATGTCATGAAGGGCTATTACAAAATGCCCGAGGAAACCGCCAAGGCGATAGACCGGGACGGCTGGATGCATTCGGGCGATTTGGGAACCGTCGACGCGTTCGGCTACTATCGCATCACCGGGCGGCTCAAGGACATGATCATTCGCGGCGGCGAAAACATCTATCCGCGCGAGTTGGAGGAGTTTTTCTACAAAATGCCCGGCGTCAGGGATGTCCAGGTCGTCGGCGTCCCCGACGAGGTGTACGGCGAGGCGGTCGTCGCCTTCGTGATCCTCCACCCCGGCGCGGACGTCACCCCGGACGACATAAAGGACTACGCCGGGGCGAAGATTTCTCCGCTCAAGGTTCCCCGCCACGTTTTCATCGTGGACGGGTTCCCGCTCACGGCGAGCGGCAAGATCATGAAGTTCAAATTGCGCGAACAGGCGCTGGAGCTTATAGAAAAAAATGCGGCGGGAACATCCTGAAGCCGGAGCGCCGGCCGGCGCTCCGCGATCCGCGGACGAATTGCGGGAGGCGCTTTCCCGCCTGTCGGGAAGGCGCGTTCTTTTGCAACTCACCGATAACCGGCGGCGCATGGTTTCAATCCGGCACGGCGGTCCGGACTTTTTGGAAGTGCGGATGCAGAGGATGTTCCTCTCCGCGCCGGACTTCGTCGTGCGCGCCGTAGCCGACATGGCGGCCGGAAGGCCCGCCGACCGGGATGCGATACGCCGCTTCGTCGCGGGATCCCCCGCCGCGGCGCCGGACGGCCGCTTGCCGGAAAGGATCAAGCGTCCGGCGGCGCCGGCCCGCGGCGGCGCTTATCACGATATCCGGCTTTACGCCGACGAATTGAACGCGACCTATCTCGGCAACCGGTCTACGGCGGAAATCGCGTGGGGCCGGAAAATCTCCGCCGGAATCCGGCGTTCCATTCAGTTCGGAAGCTACGACCCGACGCGGAACCGCATCACCATGAACCGGCGGCTGGACCGCGCGGGCATTCCGCGCTATTTTGTCGAATACATTCTTTTTCATGAAATGCTGCACGAGGTGCTGGGAATCGGGGAGAGGGCGGACGGCCGCCGCGACATCCACGGCCGCGTCTTCAAGTTGATGGAGAGCACCTATCCGGATTTCGACAAGGCGCTCCGTTACGAGCGGGAATTGTGCAAACAGCTGCACCTGCTTTGAGCCGGTTCAGGAGTCGCCGCAATCGATGATTTCGGCGGTGAAAGTCATGAGCTCGACGTCCGGATCCTTCCAGGCGTCCCAGGGCAAACCCGCCTTGTCGTGCGCGCAATGCCCCCAAAACTCCCCGATATTCCAGCCGGTTTCGGTCGCCACCTGCGGCAGGAAGACGCCGGAGCGGAATCCTTTCCGGACATATATGCCGTCCTTGCCGAGGCGGATGGCGAGCGGATCGGGACAGGGGACGAGCGGGGACAGCACGGAGATCTCGGTGTCGAGGCCGTCCAACTCGTCCTCCCGTATCCGGTTGCCCGCGAACCTGGGATCTTCCAGAACGGAGCGGCGGGCGTATTCGCCGACCGTCTGGAACAGCGGTTTTTCCGAAGAGAAGCAGCCGAGGCAGCCGCGCAGCCTGCCGGCGGTTTTAAGGGTGACGAAGCAGCCTCCGCCCGGATTCGCGAGAAGCGGCGAAGCTACGGCCGGCGGCCGATATTCCAAACCCAGCACCGCCGTTCGCGCCGCTTCGCGCGCGATCCGGCGCAGGATGTTTTTTTCTTCCGGCGACAAGTTCATGGCGCTCCCCCTCCTCCGCGCTTTTCCGCCTCCGCTAGATCTGTGTTTTGTAGAGCGACGCATAGGCGCCATTTTTGGCGATCAATTCGCCGTGGGCGCCGCTTTCCGCGATTCGTCCATCCACCACGACCATGATGCGGTCGGCGTTGATGATGGTGGACAACCGGTGCGCGACGATGAACACGGTCTTGCTGTGCATCAGATTTTCCATCGCCCGCTGCACGACGATCTCGGATTTGTTGTCAAGCGCCGAGGTGGCTTCGTCGAGGATGACGATGGGAGCGTTCTTGATGAACGCCCGCGCGATGCCGATCCGCTGGCGCTGTCCGCCCGAGAGCATCACGCCGCGCTCGCCGATTTCGGTGTCGAGCCCCCGGGGAAGCTCGGCGAGGAAATCGTCGAGACACGCGGCGGTTATGGCCTTGCGCAACTGCGCCTCGTCGGCCGCGAAATTGCCGAGCATTATATTGTCGCGAATGGTGCCCCCGAACAGGAAATTGTCCTGGAACACCATGGCGATCGCGTCTCGAAGCGACCCCAGTTCCAGGTCCCGGACATCCACCCCGCCGACGGAAATCGACCCGCTGTCGACGTCGTAGAATCGGGGCAACAAGCTGACCAGGGTGGATTTGCCGCCCCCGGAACCGCCGACGAACGCCACCGACTCGCCGGGATGGACCTCGAAATCGACATCCTTGAGAACCGGACGATCCGTTTGATAGTGGAAGGAAACCCGGCTGTAGCTGATGGTTCCGATTCCGTCGCGGTCGAGTCGCGCCGCGCCTGGCTTGCCGACCACCTTTGGTTCGCGGTCGAGAATCTCCATGATGCGGTCTGTCGCGAGCAAGGCGGTAAGCGCCCTCTCGAAATTGGCGCTCATCTTCTTGACCGGCGTGTACAACATCAGGAGGGCGGTCATGAACGAAGCGAAGGTGCCTATGGTCATGCGGCCGGAAACGATCATCCATCCCTGGAGCCAGAACGCCGACGCGAGCCCGAGCGCCACGGCGAAATGCAGGATCAGGGAGAGGAAGCCCTTCTGCCTCACCTTTTTCAGGCGCAGGCGGAACATGCGCTTGAGGGTCTCGTCCAGCTTCGCGATAAGGTGGTTTTGCAGAGAGTATGAGGCGACCGCCCGATTGCCGGAAAAGCTTTCGAGGTAATGGCTGTTGGCGGTCTGGCTGGCGACGACCGTTTCCTTGATTATTCTCGAGATCTTTCGCTTTATTATCGGAAGCGGAATGACGATAAGCGCAAACGCGGACAGGGAAATGACGGCGAGAAGCCATGAATTCAGAAACAGCACAATGATCAGCGAGACCGAGGTGAAGCCCCGCTTCACCAGGGTGTTGATATTGTCAAGCAGGGTCTGGCTGGCGGTGTCGGCGTCCGCATTGTAGCGGACCATCACTTCGCCGGAAGTCATGGCGTCGAACACTTGCGCGTCGCTCCAGGCGAGCTTGGCGAACAGGGCGTGCTTGAGGTCGTTGGAAATGCCCATGGCCGCCCAGTTGGCGAAGTAATCGGAGCCGAAGTCAAGGGCGCTTTGCACCAGGGCGAAAACGATGATCGTGGCCGGGATGAGCGTGAGTTCGAGGCCGCTCATGTCGCCCTCGACCACCCGATCGATGTAGGGGCGCGTGAGATAGGCGACCACCCCCTCCAACATGCCGACCGGGATGGCGAGACCCAGTCCGAGTCCCAGCCGTATGAGATACGGCCGGAAGAACGGATGGATTCTGCGGAACCCGCGTTTGTATCGGGAAAAAGCCTTCATTAAGGATCAGCGTTCCATCCAGATCAGAATCACCGAGGCGAGGACAAACGCCCCCGCGAGAGGATACCACACTCCCCCCAACGGGGAAACGCTTCCGGATTCCCACAGGCTTCTTCCCAACAGCCGCAGGCCATAGAACAACCCGGCGCAGCAAATACAGGTGGCGACCGTGTGAATATAACTGACTCCCCGGCCGCGCAGCATTCTTCCCATGCACAGGCCGAATCCTCCCATGACCAGGAGACAGCAGGCTATGGGATCGGCGAGCCGCCAATGCATTTCGAAGCGCGCGACCGAATAGTCCTCCGCGAGAATCCGCAAATCCTCCCACGTACAAACCGAATCGCCCACCGTCTGCCGTTCGATCATGGCCGAAGTGATTTTCGTCGGAATCGGTTCGATCCACTTTTCGGTCCGCCTGGAAAAACGGGTGAAAGTCTGCTTTTCCCCATTTTCGACCGGCGTCCATTGCCAGCCATCGCCTTGGGGCGAAGGCTCCAGTCTGGCGCGGGCGGTCCGGTAGGCGATAAAATCGTTGTCGCCAAGGGAGACGTCGCCGCGTTGAAAACGCTCCAGATCCCGAACCTCGAGAATGAGGTTATAGGCCTCGCGCTCATGGCTGAACCACCCCATCGCGGCTGTTTGAAACATATCGTCCCCGACGACGGAAACATTGACCGGGGCGCTACGCCGGGATTTGAGGCGATTGATGATGGCCGTGCTTGTCCGCACCATTGCCGGAAGGAAATAATCGCGCCCGGACAGGAATCCGGCGGAGATGAAAAGCGTCGGGAGCAGAAGCGGAAGAAGCGTGCGCTTCACCGGAACGCCGACAGCGCGCAGAACCGTGTATTCGTTGTTGCCGCGCGGTCCGGCGAAGGACGAGGTGACGGTGATGCCGGCCGCGAGAAGCATGGTCAGGGGAAACATGAATTGGAAGATCAATGCCGGCACGTAGGTGGCGTAAAAACTCGCGAACAGGCCGGCGACGGCGTGGAAGTCGGGCTCCTCCTCGCGCGCGAGGATCACGAAGTCGTCGAAACGCTGGAAAAGGTCGCCGATGGCGACCAGCGCGGCCAGAGCGAGAAGAATCAGAAGAAAAACCCGGAAGAAGGACCCGGTATAGTACCAATCGACGCGCCGCAGACCGAAGGGGAGCCATTTTCGCAGCCGCAACTTGAAAGGCGCGGGGCGCGCTTTGACGCGTTGGCTCCAAGCGTCCTTCGCCGCCGCGATATGGTCAGGCAAGAGGGTGTTCTCCCCGGCGGAGCGCATCGGATTCGCAAGACGGCAAGCCCCGGTTCATTTCTTCATCACCAACCGCATGGCTTTCCCGCAATTGGAACAGTTGACGACCGTTCCAACCTTGTCAACCGCCTGCATGCCCTGGGTCTTGCATTTGGGGCAGGTGTAGCGAATAAGAACCGTGGTGCCTCCCGCTTCCGGCTTGGCCGTACCCTTGCCGGGCTCGCCCTCCTTTGTCGGGGCCGGCGGCGTCGGCGCGGCCGGTTTCTGTTCAGACGCTTCGCCCGGTTCCGTATTCTCGAAACCGAATGAAATGGAAGGTTTCGGCTCCCCATGGCGTTCGCCGCCCAAAACGTTGCTGTCCTCGGATTGGGCCGCATCCTCCGAAGGACCGGCAAAACGGATAGGTGCGCCGGGGGGGGGGGGAATAGCGGTCGGGGTGGATTCCTGCTCCAGAAATTGCGGCTCGGGTTCCCGGATAGGCGACAGCTTTTCCTCCGCTTCCATGAAACCGCCACCCATCGACATGTCCGGCGCCTTGACGGAAGAAAGCATTTGTCCGGTGTACGCCGTGTCAAGAAAAGGGGAGTTTCCCCGCCCCGGGATCGGCTGATCGTCCCCGTTCGCCGAGTCATCGCTTGGCCACCGCGTTCTTGGCTCCTGCGCGGGCGCGGGAGCCTCGACGGACGGGACCAGTTTGCCGGCGGGAACTGTTTCGAGAAGCGATGATTTTCCGGGATCGGGGGCGGAAGGCGCCGCAACCGGATCGATTCCCATTCCCGGCTGCCGGGAAAGCGGAATCGGCTCCGGCGGGGCGGATGCGGCGTTGGGTTGTTCGAAAAGATCGTTTTCGCCGTTGCCGGCGGGGGATTGCGCCATCGGCTCGGCGTCGAGCAGCGGACCGAACGAGATAACCTTTCCTTCCGCTCTCGCGGGAGCGTCGGATTTGGGTTCCCCCCCGGTTCTGGGCTTGTCCGCCGCCGCCATCGCAAATTCGAACGAAAGCGGTTTGGCGTCTCCACGCCCGGATTCCGGATGTTTGGAGGGGGATTCCGGCGCATTTTCCGGCTCTGCCGGAGCTTTTGCGCGCTGCGAAACGCGCGTTTCCTTGCCGCTCACGGATTCGACCGGTTCCTGGTCATCCCAACGGCTCGCGGCCGGACGGAAGCTGGCGGAGGAGGAGACGACGGCGGCCTGATCCGCCGTGACCGGCGGCGCGGCGGGTTCGACATCCAGTTCGGCCGCTTCGGAAGTCAAGCCGTGAACCGGTTCGGCCTGTCCACTCCCCATCTCCGCGGTTTGCGGGTCGGTTTGCGAATCGTCGGGTCCGAAGATGATGGGGCCGGCGCTTTTCTTGCGAATCGCCAGAAGGCCGTCGTACTCTTGTCCGCTTTCGGCGGGCGCGGGGGGGAATTGCTCTTCGGGTTGCCCGGATTCGGGTTGATTCCTTGGCTCGATCATATCGGCCGGGAAAAACCGCGCGGACTCGGATCTGACGGATTCCGGCTCGACGGCGGCGGGTTCCGGCGGGCGGGGGGCGGGACACTCGACGCGCGGTTCGGCGGGCGGAACCGCCGGCGCCGGCGAATCCGCCGACGTCTTTACCTTGCTTGCGGAGAGTTCGGCCTCGATCGTCACCACGAGCCGGGTTCCGGTCAGCGTGAGCGCGGTGACGCGCGCCGCATCGGCGGTGATTTCCATGGATATATGCCGCGTCGGCTCGCTTTTGCCGGCGGGATTGAAATGCGCGGTATGTTCGGTCATTGGACTGCTCCCATCATTAATGCCTGAACGCTCTCTGACCGGTGAAGACCATCGCCATGCCGTGTTCGTTCACCGCTTCGATGATCTCGACGTCGGAAATCGATCCGCCCGGCTGGATAACGGCGCCGACGCCGTGTCCGGCGATCGCGTCGATGCCGTCGCGTTTCGGGAAAAAGGCGTCCGACACCGCCGACGAGCCGATCAGGCCGCCGCGCAATTCCTCCGACTCCCTGCGCAGCGCGGCCGCGCTGCCGGCGGGGAGTTCTCCCGCCCGTTCCTTGAGATCCACTTCGAAGCACAGACAGCCGAACCGCCGGAAGGCCAGATCGTCGGCCTTTTTCCGGTACGCCTTGAATATCGCGATCTCCGCGGCGCCCACGCGGTCCTGCTCGCCCGCGCCGATGGCGACGGTGGTCCCGTCCTTGACGAACAACACCGAGTTGGAAATCACCGCCTGCCCCACCTGCCAGCCGAACAGCAGGTCCGCCTTTTCGCGGGCGCTCGGTTCCCGCGCCGCCCGCGCTTCGCGCCCGTCTTTCGTTCTGGCTTCGGCGGGAAGGAAATCCGTCTCGCCCAGTATGCGGTTAAGCGGCGATTGCTGCACGATGAGGCCCCCGTCGATGAGCGACTTGAAATCGACGAACCGCAGCGGGGCGTAATCGCGGATACGATCGAGACGGCCGATTTTGACGACGCGGAGGGTTTTACGTCTTCCGAGAATATCGACCGCCCCGGCGGCATAGTCGGGCGCCGCGACGACTTCGAGGTAATCCCGCGCCATGAGCTCGGCGGCTTCGCGGTCGACGGCGACGTTGAAGACGGCCGCCCCCCCGTATGCGGCGAGGCGGTCGGCCGCGTTCGCCCGCGCATACGCTTCGGCGGCGTTCCCGCCGTAGCTCGCGCCGGAGGGATTGTTGTGCTTCATGATCATCGCCGCCGGCTTGGCTTCGAAACAGCGCATCGCGTTCAGGGCGCTGTCGATGTCGGTGAGATTGGTTTTTCCGGGATGCTTGCCGAACCGGAGCATGCCTTCTTCGGAGAGACAGGATACCAGCCCGTTTCCCGGGCCGATGAATTTGCACTCGCCAAGCGACAGGTTGCCCGAAGTCAATTCGAACAGCGCCGCTTCCTGGCCGGGATTATCGCCATAGCGCAAGCCCTTCCTGATCGGCCGGCCGTTGTCGTCGATCGCCCAGCAACGTTTTTTGTATATCAACTTCTGATTCCCGAACGAAATAACGAGGTCATCGGGAAAGTGATCGTCCATGACGGTTTTATACGCCGCTTTGAGGTCAGGCATTTGTCCGGTCCAAATAAAACCCGCGGAGGCGGTCGGCCGCCTCCGAAAAACGAGTCGACATTCCACAGCCGCCATGATAAGAGAGTGCCGTTTGCAGGTCAAGCGAAAGGGCGCGGCCTCTCCGCTCTCCCGACGGCGGTGAGCCGTCCGCCATTGCTGCCGATGATTTTCACTTCGCAAACCTCGTTCTTGGGCATTGCCGAATCGGCGATCGAGGCGCGGAGGTAACGGTCGGTGAGTCCCCGGCTTTCGCGGGCGCCGGTTTCAACTATAATGCGCTCGTTCAAACCCACGTTCGCCGCGGCATATTCCTCCGCCATCCGTCCGCCCAATTCAAGGAGCCGACGCTTGCGCCGTTCGATCTCGCGGTCGGGCGCGCCGCGTCGCATGCCCGCCGCCGGAGTGCCCGGTCTTGGGCTGAAAGGAAACACATGAAGCCGCGAGAACCCGACTTCGCGGCAGAGGGAATATGTCTTGAGGAACGCGGACTCGTCCTCGCCGGGAAATCCGACGATGACGTCGGTGGTGATCGAGGGCAAGGGAAGGGCGTTTCGGATTTTTTCTATTATCCGCAAAAATTCCTTCGCCCTATAGCGTCTTCCCATGGCCCGAAGAATTCCATCGTCCCCGGATTGAAGCGGAATGTGGACATGCGGGCAAATCACCCGGTTTCCGGTCATCGTTTCGAGGAGAGCGTCGTCCACATAGGGTGGTTCAACCGAGCCCAGGCGCAAGCGCGCCAATCCGGGGGTGGCGGCGATCCTCGCGGCCAATTCCGCAAGCCCGCATCCATTCCCGCGGTACGCGCCGATGTTGATGCCGGTAAGCGCCAGCTCGCGGTACCCGTTTTCCGCCAGCCTGGCCGCTTCGTCAAGGATGGCGGCGACGGGCCCGCTCTCCGGCTTTCCCCTGGCGCGGGGAATCGCGCAATAGGAACAGCAGTTGTCGCATCCGTCCTGGATCTTGAGGAATGCCCGGGTGTGGCCCTGAAACGACGAGATGGCCAGCGCGAAGCGGTCGCCCTCGGACTCGGGAAAAGGGCGGTTTTCGGTCAATGCCCCGATAATGCCGGGGAGGGCGTGTTTTTTCGCATTGGGGACGAGAACGCCTCCCTCGGCCATGGTTTTGGTCCAAGGCTCGTCGATATCGACCGCGCATCCGGTGATCACCGGGGTCAGGGCGGGGTTTTTCCGCAACGCCTTGCGGATCGCGTTGCGGCAGCTTGCTCCGGCGCGGCCGGTGACGCCGCAGGTGTTGACGACGAGCAGTTGGGCCTGTTCCGGAGACGCCGATTCCTCATGCCCGTTTTTCTGGAGCGCCTCGCGAATCGCCTGGGATTCGTATTGGTTGGATTTGCAGCCGAAAGTTTGAAGGTGGAATCGCATACGCCTCCCGACGGTCGTATGAAGTCGACTTTTTTTACAAATTGGGCATTCGGCGGTTTGAATGCCCGATTCGCGAAACTTCGGATCTTAAATTAGCAAAATGGGGGAGACCTGTCAAACCTGAACGGCGCGGCGGCGGAGAAGACGGCCGCGGAGAATGCCGTTGCCGGGAACGGGGGCGGGCAATATAATCAACCCTGTTCGTATGGCGCCGCGTTCGGGTGGCGCCGGAAAGGCCAAATGCCATGACCCTGGGATCGGTCGGCCTGCTTGTCCTTATTTTCGCCGCCCGCTGCGCCGACGTCACCATGGGGGTGTTCCGCATACTCATGGTGGTGAAAGGCAGGCGCGGCATCGCCGCGATACTGGGGTTTTTCGAGGTGATGGTGTTTCTTTCCACCATGAGCATCATCCTCGGCGGCGGCAAGTCGTTGAGCGTCGCGGAGCTGATCGCCTATTGCGGCGGATTCGCGGCCGGGAATCTCGTCGGGTCGTTCCTCGAGCAAAAGCTGATGGACTCCTACGTGTCGGTCGAGATCATCGCGGAAAAGAACGACGGTTCCGAACTGATGGTTCAGGAGTTGCGCGCCGCCGGCTTCGGCACGACCGTCATTTTCGGCGAGGGAAGGAGCGGGGTCCGGATGGTGGTCAAGGTCATTTGCTCCCGCAAGAGCGTCAACCGGGTCAGGGACCTTTCCGGAAAATACGGCGGATTCCTGGTGGTGGCCGACATCAAGGGCGTACAGGGCGGCGGACACTTCACGGGCGCGAAGCGGAAATAGGACGGGAGATGGGGGACAAGGGCGATAGCCGGGGCGGGCGCGCCTGGCCGGCGCTGCTCCTGCCTCTGGCGCTGACCATGGCGCTGGCGGCGTGCGCTTGGCTGTTTCATGAAAAGAACGCGGCCGGGAACGACGCGTTGGCGGCCGCCGCGAAAAGGCTCGAGCGCTACGCCCGCCAGGAGGCGGGCGAGCTGCTCGCGGCGGCGGCGGGCGCTGTGGACGACCTGGTCTCGGCGCGCGGCAAGGCGAGGCTCGAACAGGAAAGCGCCATGCGCCTCGAGGTGCGGGGCGTCATGGATTCGCTGTGCCGCATGCTTTCATCCGCGCTGGAGAAAAACCGCCGCCAGGGACCGGGGCGCCGTGAAATCGGAAGCTTCCCCTCCGGGTTCGACGGCTTCCGCAGGTTCCTGGAAATCATGCCCGACGACGGCGACGGAAACGACTACGCCCTGGCCGCGCTTCAGGCCCATACCCCCGAAATCGCCGCCCTCCTTCCGTCCGGCTACGCCCTCACCGTCGTCGAGGATCACGCCCGCGAAATGCTCCGGATCGGCGCGGTGCGGGCGGGGGAAGGCTTCATCGGCGCGGCGGTGGTGCGCGACCTCATGTTCGGCGACGGCGGCGGGGACCGGCGCTGGACGGTGAAGCTGGAACTGACCGCGACGGACCGGAATCCGCCGATTGCGGCGGGCGAAATGGCGGAGCATCTCGACCGCCGCCTAGGCCACGTCCGCCACGACGACGTCGCATGGCGGGGCTGGCTGATCGCCGAAACGGGGGAGGTCGCCGCCTCCTTTCCCGAACCCGGCCGCCCGGACCGCGGCGCCATTCCCTTCATCGACGGCCCCGGGGAATGGAAGGAGCTTGACGGCGAACGGCTGCTGTGGCTGGAACGGTCCGCCCGGAAGCCGGAGGCGGATTGGGATCTCGGGGTCTCGGTGGCCATTCCCGTTCCCGGGGAACCCATGGAATTCGCGGAAGCGCTTCTCGCGGACGGAGACTGGTCGCTCGCGCTTGGCGGACTGGCCGCGCTTTCCGTGCTTGGCTGGGTGCGGGCGGCGGCCAGGTCGATCGGCTTTTTCCGGGCGGCCTCGCCCCCGCCCCGCCGGGCGCAAGCGCAACCCGCGCCGCAACCGCCGCCCCGCCGCCGGGTGGTGCTGGACGAAGATGGCGAACGGGGCGTTCCGGAGGTCCGGGGAGTCATCGTCGCCGACCTCCCCGGCGACGGCAAGGCGCATATCGAGCGGGAGCCGCCGGCCCGCCGCCGGGAGGAGATGCCGTCGGGAAGCCTGGCCAGGCTGCAAGCGATCCATCGCGGGAAAAAGGGCGGCGGCAGCCGCATCCTGGACCAGGCGCGGAGTCCGTTGTTGCGCAAACTCGCGGAACGGGTCAGGCCGGCCGATCCGGCGGCGCCCATGAAACGCCGGGAGCCGCCGGCCATGGCGCGGGACAAGGCGCAAGCCTGAGACGGCGGAGCGAATCCCGCCCGGATTTCATGGCGCTTTCCGGAACGGGAATGATATAATTGAAGTTTCGTCAAGCGGCGATTAAACCGCCGATCGCCGCTGGGCGAAGATGAAAAACGCGTGCGCCGCAAGGGTGGTGATTTTTACCAATTGGGCGTTCGGCGGCTTGAACGCCCAATTCGCGAAAGTTCGGGTATAAGGCCGAAGTGTTTGACATTTTTCATAGGAGCATCCATGCGCAGTCCCTTGATCGCGGCCGGAATCGCCGTTCTCTGCGCCGCGGGCGTCGCGGCCGAAGGCAATCCGCTGCCCAACAATCTTTTGACCGCCCAGCCCGGGGAATGGGCCCTTGTCGCCGACGTGGAGAACCCCGCGGAGCCGATCCGTATTTCCATCGTCGCGCGCGGCGTGGAGGGGGGGGAGGACTTTGTGCTGTTGCGGCGCGAACACCTGGACGCCGAGGGGAAGGTCTCCGAAACCCATGACCGCAGGGTGAAGCTTTCCCGCTACCAGGAGCGCCTCGACCGGCTCAACCAGCGCGCCTCCAGGGTGACCAGGGAAAAGATGGATTTCCACGACCGGGAAATCACCGTGTATGCGGTGGAATGGCAGAGCGAACGGACCGGAAGCGAACTGAAGCTCTGGTTCTCCGCCGACATCCCGGTCACCGGCTTCGTGCGCATGTGGAGTTCGAACCCGGAATACCCGACCCACGAGTTGACGGCATACGGACGCGACTGAGCCAATTGTACGAAGAATATTGGCGGCTGCGGGACAAGCCGTTCCGCAACACTCCCGATCCGCGCTACCTGCACTTCTCCCGGCAGCACGAGGAGGCGCTCGCGCGCGCGCTGTACGTGGTCGCCGAGGGCCAGGGGGCGATGCTGCTCACCGGCGAATGCGGTTGCGGCAAGACGCTCGTCACCCGCGCCCTGGTCGACGAACTCGACCCCGCCCGCTTCGAGACGGCGCTCATTCCCTATCCCAATCTCAACCCGGAGGAGCTGCTCCGCGAAATGCTCCGCCAGTTCGGGTTCGAGGCGGAAGGCTGGACCAAGCAGCGCATGCTTGAGCGCCTCGCCGGATTTATCCACCACACCAAGGGGCGCGGCGCGTCCACCCTGGTGATCGTGGACGAGGGTCAGCTCGTCGAGGACGACCTCACCCTGGAGGAAATCCGCCTGCTGCTGAATTTCCAGCAGGACCGGAGCTTCTGCCTCACCCTGATCCTGGTCGGCCAGCCCGAACTCCGGGAGCGGGTGGAGAGGAAGCCGCAGCTCTCGCAGCGCCTCACCATCCGCCACCACCTGGTTCCGCTCGCCGCCGGGGAGGCGCGGAGCTACCTCGCGCACCGCCTCGCCGTGGCCGGCGGGGGCGCCGACATCTTCACCGGGGGCGCGGAGGAAATGCTTATCGCGGCGGCCGGGGGCATTCCGCGAAAAATCAACCTCCTCGCCGACCTCGCCCTCCTCGCCGGCTTCGGCAAAAACCTCCCGCTGATCGACGAGGAACTCATGCGCGAAGTCGTCCACGACCTCGGCGCCTGACGCGCCGGAACCGTTCTCCGCCCTTCACAAGCCGTCTTCGAGGGTGACGCGGGAATCGCCGGGCGCGTCCCCGACTCGCGTTCCGCCGCTCCGCTCCAACGGCTCGGGCACGGCGAAAGGCGATACGGGAGCGGCGGGGGCGGGCGGCTCCACGCCGAGCGCGAGAAGCATCTCCCGCGCCTCCCCGGCCTGCGGGGCGTCGGGATACCTGGCAACCACGTCCTTGAGCAGGAATATCGCGCCTTCCCTGGATTTGCGCAGCCGCATCCCGGAAAGATATTCCTTCGCGTGGCGAAGCTTCGTCTCCGCCTCGAGGTCGTTGGCGACGGCGACGGCGCGTTCCCGGCGGATCGCCGCCTCGTCGGAAAGCGCGCCCCGCGCGCGCTCGACGTCGGCCATGACGGACAGCGCATCGTCGCGGGCCGCCTCGGGAAAACCGGTCGGCCATTCCCGGCGGTAGATCGCCTCGGCGAGGGACGACCGCGCCCGCAAGGCGTGTTCGCTGTCCGGGTAGTAGGCGATGAGCTGGCGGTAATGCTTCGCCGCCTCCTCGTAGTCGTGGTAAAGCGCGGCGGCGTCGCCCCGGCGCAAAAGGGCGAGGGGCGCGTCGTTCGCGTTGGGCTGGTTGAACAGGACCGCCGCGTACACCTTGGCGGCGGCCTGATAACCGGACAGTTGGCGTCCCTCCGCGACCGCTTCCGGGGCCGGGTTGTCGCCGACCCGCCACAGGCGCTCGCCGATGAACATTTCCAGGCGCACCCTGCCGGCGACCTCGTCGGGAACGAAGGATTTGGGGAAGGAGCGTTCGAGCGCGTCGAAGGCGCGCCACCAGTTCCGCCTCCGGTATTCGCACCTGGCCACGCCGTACCAGGCTTCCTCGCGCGC
>JAISXA010000211.1 GCA_031270685.1 Planctomycetota bacterium | reverse complement strand
TTTTACGTTTGTGTTTCTGGACGTTGGCATTAAGATATGCTCATCGGTCTTCTTATCACCCGACTTTAACTCCCAACGCATTTTTGCGCCCAGTGACGCTGTTCCGGACGTTCCCGGCTTCCCCATAGCGGCAAAAGCGCGCGCGATGAAGACCAGCTCTTTCGAAAAACGCCCCGGATCCTTGCCGCACAGGCCGAACAATGTCGAAGCGGCGGCGTCGAGACGTTGCGATACCGGTCGGCGCCACGGGAATAATCGCACCGGCAAACGCACCGACGGAGAGCGCACCATGGAAGAGGTTTTCAACCGAGTTGTCATCTCCGACAACCTGGCGTCGAAAAGCATCGACGCCATTATCCATCTCATTCGCTCCGGCAAGCTTAAGTGCGGGGAACGCCTTCCTTCCCAGGGCGTCATGGCGAAGAAGCTGGGCGTCAGTCGCACGTCATTGCGGGAGGCATTCAAGGAACTGTCGTACCGGGGCATAATCGAAAGCAGGCACGGGCTTGGCACCTTCGTCTGCCAAAACCTCATTAGCGAGCGCGAGACGGTCGAGGCCAGGCTGGTCCTCGAGTCCGGCATCGCAACGCTCGCCGCGAAAAACGGCTCCCATGAAGCCGGTCAGCGATTGCTGGATATCGTCCAGCCGATGGGCGCCATGGTGGAGACGTTCAATTACACGCTATTCTCCGAATACGACCTCAACTTTCACAACCAGATCGTCGGCATGAGCGGCAACAACGCGCTCATGCGGCTGTACCTGTCGCTCAACGACATGACGTTGCACCAGCAACTTATCGCGCAACAGATCCCGGGAATCATGGTGAAGTCCCACGAGTATCACCTGAAGATCGCGGAGGCCATCGTGAAACGCAATGCGAAGAGCGCCAGCAGCCTCATGCGCAGACACCTCGAGTACGTCCACGCCGCCCTGATTCGGGAAAACGGGACGCAGCGGAGCGAATCGGCATGATGCTCCAGTTTCCGTTCGGGGACGGATGCCTTCCCCTGGACCTGGACGACGACAGAATCAAGGCCGTTCTGGCTCCGCGAACGCCCAAGACCGAATCGCGGCGCGATGAGGCCGGGATTATTCGGGATGCGCTCTTGAACCCAATCGGTTCACCTCGCCTGAGCGAGTTGGCGGCTGGTAAAAGGCACATCGTCGTGATCACCAGCGATCACACCCGCCCGCTTCCCGGCCGCCTGACCCTGCCGCCGCTGCTCGACGAGATCGCCTCCGGCGCGCCGAATGCGGCGGTGACGGTCGTCGTCGCCACCGGCTGCCATCGCGGCACGACGCGGCGCGAACTCGAGGACAAATTCGGCGCCGGGACGCTTGGCCGGGCGAGGTTCGTCGTTCACGACGCGTTCTCGGAAGCGGCGGGCTTAGCCGATCTCGGACCGTTGCCGTCCGGCAATCCCTGCGTCGTCAACCGCGTGATCGTCGAGACCGACCTCCTGGTCTCCGAGGGATTTATCGAACCGCATTTCTTCGCCGGGTTCTCGGGCGGATGCAAGGCGGTATTGCCCGGATGCGCCGCCGCGAAAACCGTGCTCGCCAACCATTCGGCGGAACTCATCGCCGATCCCCGCGCGCGCACGGGCGTGCTTGATCGCAACCGGCTGCACGAGGACATGTTGCATGCGGCGCGGAGGGCGAATTTGGCGTTTATTCACAACGTCGCGCTCGACGCGGGCAAACGAATCGTCGCGGCGTTCGCCGGCGACATGGAAAAGGCGCACGCGACGGGTTGCGCTTTCGTAAGCGCGTCGTCGGGCGTGCAGGCCGCTGTCGCGGATGTCGTCATCACCTCCAACAACGGCTACCCGCTGGACCAGAATCTCTACCAGACGGTGAAGTGCCTGACCGCAGCCGAGGCGTCGTGCCGGTCGGGCGGCGTCATCATCGGCGTCGCCGAATGCCGGGACGGACACGGCGGCGAGCAGTTCGCGGCGGGATTGCGGGGATTCGCCTCGCCCGCCGAGGCGTTGCGGACAATAGAGAAACGCGGGGCGGATGAAACCCTCCCCGACCAATGGCAACTCCAGATCCTGTTCCGCATCCTCTCCCGCTTCACCGTAATCATGGTCACCGGACCCAGCGTCCCCTCTGGCGTGGTGGAGGGCTTGGGCATGCGCAAGGCCGATAGCCTTCCCGAGGCGCTGCGAATCGCGGAGCGGATCACCGGCAACGCGAATGTCCAGGTCACGGCCATCCCGGACGGGGTCGGGGTCGTCGTGAAAGCCGCGACATTCGCCGCATAACAAAGGGGGGCTCTGAAAACCTGGAATTTTGGTCGCAAACTAAGGAAGACAGGGCACTAGCGTTTTTGTAATACGCGGTTGTGGCAGGTGTCGCAAAAATCGCGACAGCGGGGCTTGGCGTGATTTGCGGACAAAAGACCGTTTTTTAGAGCCCCCATAGCCTGGCGCGGCTCCGATGCGCCGCCGGTACATCCATAGGCTGGACAAATGCGCCGCTGGCGCATCAGGACGAGTTGGTTGGAATCTTTCATAGGAGGGTATCATGCGCAGACAATACTGGGTTTTGCCGCTGCTGGCGGCGTTCGCCATGTCCGCGGCGTCGTTAGCGGGCGAGAAGGAGGTGCGTATCGGGTTTATCGCGCCGACGACCGGCACTTTCGCCGGCTTCGGAAAGATGATGACCGACGGCGCCATTCTCGCGTTGGAAGAGGTGGATTACAAGGCGGGGGGCGTCCCGGTGAAATTCATCATCGAGGACAACCGGCTGGACAACGAGCTCTCCGTAACCAAGGCGAAGAAGCTCGACGAACAGGACCATGTGCACGTCATAAGCGGCCTGGTGTCCGGCTCCACCGGCCTGTCCGTCCATGACTGGGCCACGAAGACCGGCATGCCGATGGTGTTCGCCTACTCCGCGCCCGAGGACATCACCATGCGGCTCGCGACCTTCAACAGTCTCCGGCCCACCTGGACCGGCGCTCAGCCCATGGACCCGTTCGGCTACTGGCTCGCCAAGCACAAGGGGCTGAAGCGGATCTACATGATCGGCGAGGACTACTCCTACCCCTACAACCAGGCCGGCGGCTTCAAGCGCGGGTTCTATCGCGGCGGCGGCGAAGAGGTGAAAACAATCTGGCATCCGACCGGCACCGACGACTTCTCTTCCATCATCGCCCAGATCCCCAGGAGCGGTTACGACGCCGTGCTGTACAACGGCGCCGGTTCCGACGCGGTGGCGTTCGTCAAGCAGTTTGTCGAATTTGGGCTGCTCGACGATACGCAGCTTCTGGGCCAGTCGAACACGTTTGAAATGTCCGACCTCCCCGCGATGCCCGAGGACATCGCCGACCGCGGTTGTTACTCCGGCATGCAGAACGCCGACAACCTCGACTTCCCCAACGCGGTGAAGTTCCGCGAAGCCTACCAGAAGCGCTTCGGCGGACTGCCCTCGACGGCGGCGGAGCACGCCTACATGTCGATCAAGTTCATCCTCAAGGCGGTTGCGGCCCTGGGCGGCGACGTCAGCGACCGCGCCAAGTTCATCGCGCAGATGCGCAAGACCGACATGCTCGACGCCCCGCGCGGCCCCGTCACCCTCGACAGCTACGGCAACGCCGTCCACACCATCTACCTCCGCGAGGTCAAGCGCAACCCCGCCGGCGGCATGTGGAACGAAGCCTTCGCAAAGATCGAGAATATCTCCCAGTTCGGGCCCTACGATCCGGAAACCTACATGAAGCAGCCCCCGGACACCCGCAGCTACCCGCCGGACCTCGCCAAGGACATGCCCGCGGAAATGCTCAAGGACGTCAACCCCTACACCTATATCCCCATGAAATAGCCCGGCCGCGCCCGGCCGAGGCAGGGCAAGCGCCCGGCCGGGCGCCTTTCGACGCGAGGAAGCGAGGACGACGGCATGAACCCGGACACGATCCAATCCGGAGCGGGCGCTCGGGCGCAGGAAGCGTTGCGGATCGAGAACGTCTCAAAATCCTTCGGCGGGGTCCGCGCGGTGAACGCGGCGACCATGTCCCTCGCCCCCGGCGAGCGGCGGTCGCTGATCGGTCCAAACGGCGCGGGCAAGACCACGCTTTTCAACCTCGTCACCGGCAGCCTTCCCGCGGACTCGGGCCGCGTCGTCCTGTTCGGCGAAGACATCACCGGCTATTCCGTGGCCAGGCGGGCGCTCCTCGGCATGGGACGGTCGTACCAGATTTCAAAATTGCTCCTCGACCTGACGGTGGAGGAAAACATCATGCTTTCCGCGCTCGGCGGAGAAAACATGTTTTCCGGCATGCTGTCGTCGTGGCGGCGCAAAGAGGACAAGGTGCGGCGGGTCAGGGAGATCGCCCGGGAGGTCGGTCTCGTGGACGTCCTCCGGGTAAAGGTGGGCGAATTGTCGCACGGACAGCAGCGCCAGCTCGAGCTCGGCGTCATCCTCGCGATGCGCCTTCGCATCATCCTCCTCGACGAACCCGCCGCCGGCCTGTCGCCAAGCGAGCGCGAAGTCATCAAGGACCTCCTCAACGCCCTGCCCAATGATGTGACCATTCTGCTCATCGAGCACGACATGGACGTGGTCCTCAATTTTTCCGACCGCATCACCGTCCTCCATCAGGGCGCGATCTATGTGGAGGGCACGCCGGACGAGATCCGTGCCAACGAGCAGGTGCAGAAGATCTATCTGGGGACCTTGTACGAATAGGGCCGGAAAAACCGCGCCGGCCGGGATGGTGCCACTATGCTGGAAGTGCGAGACCTGCAAACATATTACGGAACGAGCCACGTCCTGCAGGGGGCGAGCCTTTCCATGAAACGCCCCTGCGTCGCCCTTCTTGGACGAAACGGCATGGGCAAAACGACGTTCATGCGATCCGTCATGGGCCTGACCCCGGCCAGCGGCGGTTCCATCATGTTCGATGGACGCGAGATCGCCGGAAAGCCGCCGCACGAGGTGGCGTCCTTTGGCATCGGTTACGTTCCGCAGGGGCGCCGGTTGTTCCCGTCGCTCTCGGTGCACGAACATTTGCACCTGGCGGCGAGAAACGCCAAGGGGGACAACGCCTGGACGATCGAGCGCGTGTACGAAATGTTTCCCGAGGTCGCCAGGCGACGGGACATTTCCGGCGCCAGACTTTCCGGCGGCGAACAGCAGATGCTGGCGATCGGCAGGGCGCTGGTGACCAATCCCAGGCTCCTCCTCCTGGACGAACCGTCCGAGGGACTGGCTCCCGTGGCCGTGGAACGCGTCATCGACGTCTGCCGCACCCTTCTCAGGGACGGCATGTCCATCCTTCTGGTCGAGCAGAACATTCGCGTCGCCGACGCGCTCGCCGAATGGGTGTACATTCTCGTCGGCGGCAAGACAGTCCACGAATCGGATGCCCTGCCCTTCCGGGACGACCACGAGACGCGGACCAAATACCTTGGCATTCGATGACGGCGCGTCCCGCCGGCGGGACGCGCAAAACAAATCACCTCGGCGACCGTCACCCGGAGGCGGCGGCGCAGCGGCGGCAAAGGGACCGCCGAAGACGACAGAAGGAGAAAATCCATGGCCATTACCCGCACGGAAATCCTGAAAAAATTGAACGACCAGGTGGCGGCCGGCATTCCCATCGTCGGCACCGGAGCCGGCACCGGCATCTCCGCCAAATTCGAGGAAAAAGGCGGCAGCGACCTTATCATCATCTACAACTCCGGCCGCTACCGCATGGCCGGCCGGGTTGCCATCACCGGCTTGTTCGCGTACGGCGACGCGAACGCGATCGTCATGGAAATGGCGAACGAAATCCTTCCCGTCGTCCAGCACACCCCGGTCCTCGCCGGCGTCAACGGAACCGACCCCTTCCGCGTCATCCCCCACTTCCTGCGCCAGGTGAAGAACATCGGTTTCGCCGGCGTGCAGAACTTCCCCACCATGGGTCTGTTCGACGGCATCATGCGCGAGAACGCCGAGGCGACCGGTCTGGGCTACGACAAGGAAGTGGCGATGATCCACGAGGCGCACAAGCTGGACCTCCTCACTACGCCCTACGTTTTCACCCCGGACGAGGCCAAGGGGATGGTCAAGGCCGGCGCCGACATCATCGTGCCCCACGCCGGCCTCACCACCGGCGGCAATATCGGCGCGGGCAAGGCCAAAACCATGGACGAGGCGATCGACTACGTCCTGGAACTGGCCGAGGCCGGGCGGTCGGTGCGCAAGGACGTCCTCGTCATCTGCCACGGCGGACCCTTCGACGAGCCGGCGGCGGTAGCGGAGGCGCTCAAGAAGATGCCCGGCGTCAGCGGCTTCTACGGCGCGTCCAGCGCGGAGCGCCTGCCGGTGGAACGCGCCATCACCGCGCAGATCGCCGACTTCAAGAAAATGAAAATCGTCCCGGCGAAATAGCCCTCCAGGGCGCCGGTGGGCCCTCAAGTATCGATTCGCTGGAGACCGCACATGAAGAAGATAGCGCTGATCGGCACCTTCGACACCAAGGGAGACGAGTTCGCGTTCCTCAAGAAGGTCGTCGAGAACCAGGGCTGCGAGACGCTGACGATAGACGCCGGCGTGCAGTCCCAGGGCAAGCTGGCGGCGGACATCCCGAACACCGAGGTGGCGGCTGCCGCCGGCCACGATCTCGCCAGACTGGTCGAAAGAAACGACCGCGGAACGGCGGTGGTGGCAATGCTCGAGGGCGCGGCCGTCATCGCCAAACGCATCGAGCCGGAAATCGCCGGCATCATCGGAATGGGCGGTTCCGCCGGAACCAACATCGGCACATCCGCCATGCGAGCCCTGCCCATCGGCATGCCGAAGGTGATGGTGTCCTCGGTAGTGGCCGGCGACGTCAAACCCTACGGTCAGGGCAAGGACATCTGTTTCATGTATTCGGTGGTGGACATCTCCGGAATAAACGCCTTTTCCGCGCAGATCCTCACCAACGCCGCGTACGCCATAGTCGGCATGGCAAGGGCGCCGAAAGTGTCGCGCGACGACTCCAGGCCGCTTCTCGCCGCCACAATGTTCGGCGTCACCACGCCCTGCGTCAGCCGCGCCGCCGCCATCCTCGACGCGGCCGGCTATGAGGCGCTGGTGTTTCACGCCACCGGCACCGGCGGCATGGCGATGGAGAGCCTGATAGAAAGCGGCATCATCCGGGGCGTCCTCGACGTCACCACAACCGAGTGGTGCGACGAACTGGTGGGAGGCGACCTCTCCGCCGGGCCGCACCGCCTGGAACCGGCGGCGAGGATGGGCATCCCCTTCGTGGTGAGCGTCGGCGCGTTGGACATGGTGAATTTCGGCCCCATCGACGAAGTACCGGAGAAATTCAAGAACCGGCAATTGTACAGGCACAACCCGACCATCACCCTCATGCGCACGAACGTCGAGGAAAACGCGGAGCTTGGAAAAATCATCGCCTCGAAGGCGAACATGGCGAAGGGAAAAGCCGCCGTTTACCTCCCGCTCCGGGGCGTGTCGGCGCTCGACGCCGAGGGGCAGCCGTTCGACTGGTTGGAGGCGAGGAACGCGCTGTACGCCGCGATCCGCGCCAACCTTGACCGGTCCAGGGTGGAACTGGTGGAGCTTGACCTCCACATAAACGATCCCGCCTTCGCCGAGGCGATGGCGAACAAACTGTTGTCGTTCCTCTAGCGCCCGGAGCGCATATGCAATACCTCATTCTAATTCTCAACGGCGTTTCGCACGCCGCCCTGCTGTTCATCCTCGGCAGCGGCCTGACGCTGGCGTTCGGTCTGATGAACATCGTCAACATGGCGCACGGCGCGTTCTACCTGTTCGGCGGCTACATGGGCTATTCCCTCTTCAGCGCCACCGGCTCATGGATCCTCGGCATGGCGGCTGGGATGACTAGCGCGGTGATCGTGGGCGGGATGTTCGAACGCTTTCTCCTCGAAAAGGTGCGCGGCAACGCCCTCACCGAAACGCTCCTGACGATATCCCTCTCCATGATCATGGCGGACGTCTGTCTCGCGATCTGGGGCGGCTTTCCCAAGAGCCTGCGCGTGCCGGCGTACCTGCGCCCGCGCATCGACGTTTCCGGCTTCATCTATCCGGGATTCCGCTACTTCCTCATCGTCCTCGCGATCGCCATCGGCATATTCCTCTTCATCCTGTTGCACAAGACCAGGATCGGCGCGGCCATCCGCGCCGGTGTCGACGACCGCGAAACGGTGAGCGCCATGGGCATAAACGTCAACCGGGTGTTCTTCTTCGTCTTCCTCCTCGCCGCCGCGCTGGCGGGCATGGCGGGCGTCCTCGGCGGGTCTTTCCTTTCGCTCGCCCCGGGCGCGGACTCGCAGAATCTGACCCTATCGCTGGTCGTCATCATCATCGGCGGCAAGGGGAGCATCAAGGGAACGGCGGTCGGCGCGCTCCTGATAGGATTGCTGCTGTCGGCGGGGCGCGCGTTCATCCCGGAGTTCTCGTATTTCCTCGTCTTCGCGCCGATGGTGCTGGTGCTGGCCTTCAAGCCGCAGGGAATGTTCGGAAGGGAGGCGGCGTGATGAGCACGGAGAATAAGCTGATCATCCCCGGGTTGGCGTTCGGGCTTGTCGCGCCGTATGTCCTCTCCACCTACGGGCTGACCACGTTGGTGTCCATCCTCTACTACGGCCTGATGGCGTTCAGCCTTGGGTTCCTGGTGCGCAACGTCGGCCTCATCTCCATGGCCCAAACCTCGTTCTTCGGCCTGGCCGGGTACATGGTGGGCATTTTCGGGGTGAAGATGGGCCTGCCCTTCCCCATTCCGCCGCTCATCGGCATCGTCATCGCGATCGCGTCGGGCCTGGTATTCGGAATGATAGCGCTTCGCACCTACGCCATCTCATTCCTCATGATCACTCTGGCCATCGGGCAACTGTGCTGGTCGCTGGCGCAGCAATGGATCGCTGTTTTCGGCGGCTTCAACGGCATCCAGGGGATCCGCGCGCCGGTGATCGCCGGAATAGATTTTTCGCAGCCGGCCGTATTCTATTACACGCTGTTCATCGTGTTCGTGGCCGCCGTCTATTTCCTTCGCCGCCTGGTCGAGTCGCCTTTCGGCCTGGCGCTTCGCGGCATCAAGGAAAACCCCGATCGCATGGCCGCCCTGGGGTACTCCGTATTTCAGCTCCGGCAGGCGGCGTTCGTTATCGCGGCCGGGATCGCCGCGCTCGGCGGCGTCTTCTCCGTGTATTTCACCGGCGTCATCACGCCGTCCGTCCTCAGCATCGACCGCGCCATCTGGACCCTCCTCATCGTAATTCTCGGCGGCGCGAACTATTTCTGGGGGCCGCTCTTCGGCACGATGTGCGCCGTCGTCCTGGATGTCGTGATCAGCTCCCTCACCCCGCGCTACAACACGGTCATCGGCGCCATCTTCCTTCTTATCGTCCTCTATGCCACGGACAAGGGCTTGTTCAAGGTCATGGACCTCGTTCCCAAATCGTGGCGGCGCAAGCCGGATGCGGGCACGGATCCCACCTGACAATACCGAAGGGTGAATCCTCCATACTTCAGGACGCAATGCCGAGCGTCGCCCTGGGAGGGGCGGCGGCGCGGGAATTCCCGTCAAAACCTATTCCGTCAGCGGTTGATAAACCGCTCCACCACCGCCAGCATATCCGGATCCAGCTTCGACTTCGCGAACGCCCAAAGACTCTCCGGCACGCCCCCGTAAAACGCCTCGGCCATGGAGCCGGTGATACAGGCGATGGTGTCGGTATCGCCACCCAGCGAAATGGCCAGGCGGAGGGCGTCCTCGAAGCCGTTGCTCTCCAGGAAGGCGATAATCGCCTCCGGCACGGAACCCTGACACGTGGCGTCGAACGCATACCCCGGGCGGATGTCCTGGATGCACCGGTCGAGGTCATAGCCGAAGAGCCGCTTGATCCACTCGCGAATCTCCTCCTTCGATTTCCCCGTCCGGCCCATGAAAATGGCCCCCGCCACCGACTGCGCGCCCTTTATCCCTTCGGGATGGTTGTGCGTAACCTCGGCGGAACGCTTGGCCTCATCCAGCGTTTCGTCCAGCGTCTTGAAGAGCCAGCCGACGGACGAGACCCGCATCGCGCTGCCGTTGCCGTAGCTGTTGTAGGGGGCGTTGCTGGCGCCAAGGAACCAATCCAAAAACATGCCACCATACCCCGCCCTGGGGTATTTCCGGCTCCAGTGTTTCAGGGCTTTCGCGTAATTCTTGTCCCCGAGGCAGGCTTCGGCCACCGCCATGGTCAACACGCTGTCGTCGGTATAACGACACTCCGGGTTTTCCAGCTGAATAT
>JAISXA010000177.1 GCA_031270685.1 Planctomycetota bacterium | reverse complement strand
GGGCGAACCATTCGTCCAACTCCGCGAAAGTGAGGGCAAGGTTCATCAGTTCCGGGTTCTCGTCGGCCTCGGTTTTCTTCGCCGCGCAGGGACCGATGAAAACGACCGAAATGTTTTCACCCAGGCGCTCGCGAAGCATTTTGCAGTGGGTGAGCGCCGGCGAGGCCACGGGAACGATATTCCCGGTCTTCCCGGGAAAGTGCTTGCGCACCAGGTCGACCAGCGCCGGGCAGGCGCTGGAGATGTACAATCCCGGTTCCGCCCTTGACAAATCCCCGGTCACCGCCGCCGACACCGCCTCCGCGCCGACGGCCGTCTCGCCCACTCCCGCGAAGCCGAGGCGGCGGAGCGCCGCGACCATCTGCCCCGGGGTCCACCCGGGGTACACCGCCGTCCAACTCGGGGCGAGCGACGCATAGACCGGCGCCGGCGAAAGGAGGAGGAAGCGTGCCCTGCCCAGGTCGTTCCTGACCTGCTTGGCGCCGGACGGGCAAACGCGGACGCAGCGGCCGCAAGCCACGCAGCGCTCCGGAACGATATAGGCGCGTTCATTGACGACCCGAATCGCCTTCACCGGGCACTGGCGCACGCACTTGTAACAGTCGTGGCATTCCTTTTCCTGGGTGTAGACCGGAAATACATGCTGCATGGCGCGCCGTTTCTAAAACCGGATTGACGGCTTGCCGCCCTGCGGACGGCCGAGCCTCTCGAACAGCAGGTCAAGAAGCGTCCCGGCGTCCAAGCCCTGGTAAAGTTTTCCGTCGACGAAAACGTTCGGCCCCTGGCCGCAACGGTTTTCGCAGCGCAGTCCCGAAAGCGCCACCCGGTCCTCCCACGCGTTTTCCCTGATCGAATCCTCGAGCGCCCTTAACAGGATGTTGTTGCCGCGCATGAAGCAGGAGCTGCCCATGCAGAGCGCGATCTCCACCTTTTCCGTCATGCTCCGCGCCTTTGCCGATTGCCGTTGTTCCGAACCGCGTCCGGCGGCGAAGCCGTTCCCGCCTCAGTTTGCAAAACTCAAGTTTATGATAAATATAATAATCTCTAACCGAATTTTAAAAAACCGGCTCCCGCCGCCCGATTTCCGGCAACGCTGTTATTATTTCTCAACAACTCCGCCCGCTCCGTCTTGCCGTGGTCGCCGCTTGCCCGGATCATCGCCGCAAATACTCGTCGATTGCCTTGGCGGCGCGCTTCCCGGCGCCCATGGCCTCGATGACCATCGCTGCGCCGGTGACGATGTCGCCGCCGGCGAAGACGCCGGGAATGTTGGTCATCATGGCGTCGTCGACCGGGATATTGCCGCGCCGGTCCAGGGTCAGTTCCGGAAAGCTCCCGGTCAGGACCGGGTTGGGACCGTTGCCGATGGCGACAACCAACTGGTCGCAGGGAACGATGTGTTCCGACCCGGACACGGCGAGCGGCCGCCGCCGGCCGCTCGCGTCCGGTTCGCCCAATTCCATCCTGATGCATTCGATGCCGGTAAGCCAGCCGTCCCCGTTGCCGATCAAACGGGTGGGCGCCGTCAGTTCCATCAGCTTGACGCCTTCCTCAAGGGCGTGGTGGACCTCCTCCGCCCTGGCGGGAAGCTCGGTTTTCGTCCTGCGGTAGACGATGGTCACCGCTCCGGCCCCGAGCCGGAGCAGGGATCGCGCCGAATCCATCGCCACGTTGCCGCCGCCCGCGACGCAGACGTTCCTCCCCACCAGCACCGGCGTGTCGTAGAACGGGAACTGGTAGGCTTTCATCAGGTTGATCCTGGTGAGGATTTCGTTGGACGAATACACGCCCTTGAGATTCTCGCCCGGTATGTCCAGGAACCAGGGCAGACCCGCTCCCGACCCGATGAATACGGCGTCGAAACCGGTCTGAAGCAATTCCGGCGCCGATACGGTCGGTCCGATTGGATAGTCCATCCTGAATTCGACGCCCAGCTTCGCGAGATAGTCGCACTCGCGCTTGACGATCGCCTTGGGCAGGCGGAATTCGGGAATGCCGTAGACCAATACGCCGCCCGGCGAGTGCAGCGCCTCGAATATCATCGCCTGGTGCCCCAGCAGCGCCAAGTCCGCGCCCGCGGTCAGGCCCGCCGGACCGGAGCCGATTATCGCCACCCGTTTACCGCTGGACGCAGGCGGGTCGGGAAGCGAAGCGGTTCCGCCCGCCGCCTCGCAATCGGCGGCGAAGCGCTCGAGCCGGCCGATAGCCACCGCTTCGCCTTTTTTGCCCAAAACGCATTTCGCCTCGCACTGGGTCTCCTGCGGGCACACCCTGCCGCAGACGGCGGGAAGGTTGTTGGTGCGCTTGAGGATCTTAACGGCGGCGGCGAAGCGGCCCGCGGCGATTTCCCCGATAAAGGCCGGAATGTCCACGTTGACCGGACACCTCCCGGCGCACAACGGCTTCTTGCAGCGAAGGCAGCGCGCCGCCTCCGCCCTGGCCATTTCGGGCGTATAGCCGAGCGTGGACTTTTGGAGAAAATCGGGCCAACCACCGCCCGATTTCCTCCAAAGATGTTACTGCTTACGGACCAATGGGTTGATTTTTCGTCAGGTCGGGCGATAGCGCCGACCTGGCAATAATTCCCGACGCAAAATGTAAACCCAAGAAACTTTGGAGAGAATCAAACGGCGGTTTGT